>NZ_JAVRCA010000058.1:0-55685 GCF_034530995.1 Nostoc sp. DedQUE04
TACTCGCTAATAATTTTCCTTTCTTTATTTTTGCACATTTGGGATGCTCCCAAATGCTGACTGCAAAGAGCGACTCAAGGAAAGACTGAGAATGCGGACAATAACCAGTGAGACAATGAATGCAACAATCATAATACAGAAGAAAGTAGCGAAATTAACGGAATTTGCAAATGCCTGAAATTGACTTGCTTGTTTTTGCCTCTCATCTAAAAGCTGCTCTTCTGTTTGCAGCATCTCACTAAGCTTTTGTCTGATTGCATCCATAATATTTTTACCTTTATCTGAAAGAATCAGAGCTAGTACTTCTTGCTCTTTACCAGCTTTTTTGAGAGCGATCGTTGTTTCTAACTCGCTCATCTTTTCTTGGGATAACTCCTCAAATTTATCTAAACTCTGGACTTGCTTTTGATTGTCTGAAATCTTTTGTCTTAAATATTTAAATTTATCCTTCAGGTAATTTCTAGCAATTTCATAAGGCTCTAAATATTGTTGTTTGTTTGTAATAATAAATCCTCTTTGTCCAGTTTCAGCATCAACCAAGATTTTTTCAATTTCTTTTAAATCCAATTTAACTGAATAGGTATGCGTTACTAAAGTAGCAGAATTAGCTAGAGAATCGTTTGCTGATTTAGCCACAAAACTAGCAATACCTGTTAAGATAACAATGATTCCAAATCCACCAATGACAAATTGATTAATTCTAATTCCTTGTTGCATATATTTTTGATGTTTGACTTTTTCCAAATAGGTGTATTAGGTAAAATGCGAAAGTCAGCTTTTAAAATTGGATAACTATTTCCACCATGCTATACTAAACCACATCTATTTTGAGAACCATATTTTTCAAGTAGTGTGAGTATCTTGCTTCCTGCTGATATTAGCGGACAAGATGTCCGCACTACTCCAAGTTTCCAAATGGATGAGGTTTTAATGTACGTTTCTGGATGGATAAGAATTGCTTGAGGTTTACCCAATTCGCCAATTAGATTTTTTGCAAAAGTAAATTTTGCCAGAGGCAGATGAAGGTTATATAGCAAAATAGTTCAGAATGAGCAACAAAACACTTGTAGAGACGGCGATTTATCGCGTCTCGAAAACCCAAAATTGTTGCCAGTAACCTTTAACTGAGCCGTATTGGGTTATATGGGTAGGCTCATACAGATATAAGCCTTTATGACTGATTCATTTGTTGTAAATATTTTTGAACATAATGTCAAAAGTCTTTTGAAATACTTGCAATTCTTAGAGTTCCCAGATCGTAAACGAGATTAACAGTTTGCATATTCAATTTTGAAACAAATTATTAAGCGCTATCCTGATTCACTTCTTCTTTAGTCGGTGAATTCGCTGCCAAAGGATATTTGCGCTACCAGCATTTCCTTGATGTTCTCTGAGTAATGCCAAATGAATAAGTGCCTCTTCATGGGTAGGTTGCAGATAGATTGCTTTTTGAAAAGATTGTTCCGCCTGCTCATTTTGTGCCATTGCTTGCTGTACCTGACCAAGTAGAAGATACGCTTCAATACTGACCTGATTTTGGTTCAGATAGTCGTTGCATAATTTAGCAGCTTCATTCAACTGACCTTGATTAGCTAAGTTTCTGGCTGTTTCTAACAAATTTTCCTTCAGGTCTTTTGGTAATATGGGGTTTTGAGGAGGAAGATTCAATCTCCCTTGTGCGGCAAACTTGGAATGGTTTTTGTTCGGTAGTTGTCGCTTGTTGAGAACATCGATATTTTTGCTTGTAAAGTCTTGTTTGTGAAGATTGGGATGATGATTTTTGCGAATATTTTCGCACGTTGAAGACTTTCGATGAGCAACTACTGAATCTTGACGAACTGAAACAAATTCAGTTTTCGATAATAACCAAGCTTCAGCATGTCCAACAAATAGCAAACCTTGCAGGTTTAGCAACCTTTTTAGAACTCCAATAGTATGTACCTTAGTAGCACTATCAAAATAAATCAGCAGGTTACGGCAAAAGACAATATCATAGGGCGGCGTACCCAATAAAAAATCGGTATCTACTAAGTTACTGTGCAGAAAATTCACCATACATCTTACCTGTTCGCACAGGCGATATCCTGCCTCAGTTGCCTGAAAATAGCGCTCTTGAAACGATTGGCTATTGCCGCGAAACGAGTATTGATTGTAGATTGCTCGTTGGGCTTTTAATAGGCACTTGTTGCTAACATCAACAGCATCGATGTGAATGTTTGTTGGATTTAATCCTGCTTCCAAAAGAGCGATCGCAATGGAATATGGTTCTTCACCCGTTGCACAAGGTACACTCAAAACCCGCAATACGCCTTGGGGATTTTTTGGCAACCACTCAGATAATACGTAATGTTTCAGAAATGCAAAAGACTCTGGTTCTCGAAAAAACCAAGTTTCTGGAACAATTACACTGTCAATCAGCGCTTCCCATTCCTGGGTAGATACCTGTAACTTCCCCAGATAGTGAGCAATATCCGTGATGCCGCAATCTGCCATGCGTTGATAAATTGCACTAGCGATCGCATCAGCACCAATAGAATTTGCATCTAAACCAATCTTGCTTTTTAGTAAAGCTTCAATAACAGATTGTGCCATTTATAGAGTCTTCAGACCAATCTAAAATCTAGTATTGTGATGACTTTCTGGCAAGAGATTTACTTGCTGTGCTTCTGACAACAAGTACTCAATGCGAAGGCACTGAATCATCCCTCGGTCATCTACAATCATTTTGCCCAAATATGGCGCTGTATCTATCTGAATATTGGGATCGACAAATTCAGACTCAGACTGATGTAATGTTTCTACAACTTGTTCTGTCATCAAACCCAAAATATAGGGAGCCTGAAGTTCTGTATTATTACTTCCCCAATAATTGACTAGGACAATTCTAGTACTCAGATACTCACTGGAGGGTTTACCACGCATCAACTGGCATAAATCTATTACTGGTACAATGCGTCCGCGATAGTTAAAAACACCAGCGATATGCTCAGGCTGGTGGGGCAAACTTTTGAGTACAACAAGTGGTATTACTTCTACAACCTGTCGGCTTTCTATGGCATATCGCTCATTTCCAATGTTGAGAAGTAGCATTAACACTAATTTACATCTCCATTGCTAGCTTTGATGTTCCTTGTAGGCTATGCAAGATGCCTATTCTATAGTAATGAGAAATTTATTGCAGGCATATTCTAAAAACTATATGCTACTTTGTCAGAGTTTTAGGGAACTCTATTACTAGAACCTTAGATATAAATAAAAGTTAATTCTTTAGGATATTTACTTTTGTGTAATGACCTATTGTATAAATCCTCATTGTCCAAAACCTGTTGACCCAGTGAATGCAAACAAACTGATTTGCTGTAACTGTGGGTCAGAAATACTACTGCAAGGTCGCTATCGGGTACTCAAACAACTAGGACAAGGTGGCTTTGGTAATACTTTTGAAGTTGACGAGTGTGGGAAAACTAAAGTTTTAAAAGTGCTGACTGAGAAGAACCCCAAAGCCATTGAACTGTTTCAGCAGGAAGCAAAGGTTTTGAGTCAGTTAAACAGTGCGGGTATTCCCAAGGTAGAACCAGATGGTTATTTTACTGTTTTACCTAAAAATAGCTCTCTACCATTGCACTGTTTAGCAATGGAGAAAATTGAAGGCGTAAATTTAGAGCAGTGGATGGAATTTCGTAATTATCAACGTCTTTCTGAAGCTCAAGCTCTCAATTGGCTAAAACAACTTGTAGAAATTCTCGCTTTAGTACACGCTCATCAATATTTTCACCGTGATATTAAACCTCAGAATATCATGCTGCGGCCAAATGGGCAGCTTGTCTTAATTGATTTTGGTGCAGTTCGACAAGTCACGACAACCATTGTGGCGGGAAATTCCCATACCAGAATTTTTTCACAAGGCTATTCACCGCCAGAGCAACAAAACGGTTATTCGGTACAGCAGTCAGACTTTTTTGCATTGGGACGGACTTTTATTTTTCTGCTCACAGGTAAAGAACCCCAGGATAAAGAAATTTATGACCCTCTGACTAACGAGTTGCACTGGCGAAAATCTGCACTCAATATTTCTCCACTTTTGGCAGATTTAATCGACCATTTGATGGCTCCTACTGCAAATCATCGTCCTCAAAACACGCAAGTGATTTTGCAGAAATTGAACGAAATTGAAAAAGCGTTACAAATGCCTAGAATACTATGGCAGCAAACGAAAATTCAATCAATCAATGGGTCTAAATCTGCTGCGTCATTTAGTTCTGTTGCTACTGTATCAGTTAGTGGAGTTAAATCAGTCAACGCGTCTTCTAGCCAGACTCAAAAAAGCCAAAAACTTTGGCAAGTTCTCATCGGTTTAGGACTGGGATGTTTTGCTGTTGTTATTGCGGCTATTAATCAACCAAACACCAAAAATCCGGTTTCTGTTTCTCCTGTAGAAAATGTTCCGGTAGCTATTCCTAGTCCAGTTACCCAAATTCCTGAAATTCCATTAACTGTTAAATCTCAACCTACAATAAGTCCTTTAACTTTGCCTACATCTGACAAAGTAGAAACTGAGCAAGCTCAAATAAAAGAGGTAGAAAAGCAAAAAAAAATTAAGGCTGCTTTAAAAGCAGAGCAAGAGAGACAAGCAGCTATTAAAAAAGAGGCTGCTGTCAGAACAGAAAGAGAGCAGTTAGAAGCTGTGATGAGGAAAAGAAGAGAGATGAGGGAAAAAAGAGAGCAATTAAATCCTGATATAAGGGAAAAGGAACCTCAAGATGCTTTAGTAACACAAAAAAAGCAACAAGATTATAAACAGCAACAGACAAAAATTAGCCTTGAAAAAGTTAAACAAGTTTACTTGCAAACTAAGCAGCAACCAAAAAAAACTGTAACAACCTCAAATCAACGGCAATTACCACCTAAGCAACAAGTTATAACAGAACGACCAGAAAATACAGTAGATACAAATAATGATGGTACTAATATTCCTAATCCTTGGGAATCTACATATCCCATACCTAAAACTTCTGATGAATTAGAACAAGTAATAAGAGAAGGAAATAAATGAAAAAATTCGCAGTTAAAAGCTTAATCACTTTAGTGGTAACTAGCTCGGCTTTGTTATTAGCACCAATGAGAAGTGATGCACAGATAAATATCAACAGACTAACTCAGGTGGCAAAAAGCTGCCAAGAAGATATACTTTCTTTTAATTATTACAAGCGAATGGGATTTGATACAAATAGTATTAATTACTATCTTAAAAATTCCTATAACCAAGAGCAAGCAATCAGTCATTGTGTATATTCTCGATACCATTACTCCTCAGTATTGACTAAATATGCTTGGCTTGATTCCACTGGAGAAATACTTGCCGGGTATCCTGGTTCTGTTGTTGTTGCATCTCTAGCAAGCGTATTTGGAGGTTATGATAAAACTTCTATTTTAGACTGTATTGTCAATCAAGATATATCGAGTCAAGAATGCTCTCTAACAAAGTCTATACTTGGTAGTGGAGTTTCTTTTAGAGACAGGGTACAAGAATGGTATACAAGTTATAAAGTTAACGTTTGTCCTTCTTGTGTTCTTGCCCATGATGAGGTATATGGTTCACGAGAAGAAATTTTAAAAGCTTTTATCAAATGGTTTTTTACCCTTGAAAAAACACAAAGAAGAGAATTGATTTCGCTTTTAGGGGATGGCGATCAAGCTCGTAAATTGAGATTAGTAATAGCGGGTGAATCTAGTGCAGCCTTAAAAAAATATTTGGAAGTACGCCAAGAAGTTCAAGAGCAGGAACAGGAGCGCCGTAGACAAGATGTACTTGGTAATTAGGTGGTGTTAAAAGAGTAGTGTAGTAGAATTATGTTGGGTTGCGGCAAGTAAACCAAACACCAACAAATTTAATTTTCTCAAAAATACCTGATGCCCTTACTTTCAGGCTGCCATGTATGACAATATCTGTAAATTCCTTGCCGAAAACTTCAAAGATGACTTGGCAACTTGATTACTCGGTTCACAGCACAATAGAATCTTGGCTTAAACCACCGATACCAGCAGGTACAAATACATGAAAAGGTAAAATAGCACGTCTAATTTTTGAAGTGAATGGTGCGATAATGGTATGGGGACTAAGAGCATTTGCCCGATCAATTTGCACTACTACGACAGGTCTAATCCCTGCTTGTTCTGTACCAATAACAGGATTTAGATCGCACAAAACTACATCTCCTCTTGAGATATCTACCACTGGATTTCTCCACGCGCCAAGCGTTCTTCATAATCTTCTAAATTAGATAAATATTCTGAAAAATCTGATTCTACTATTTCTAACGACTCGCTAAACTGAAGCCATAGTTCCCAGTTTTTACCACTATGCTTCATTAATAGGAAGTCGATAAAATCACTTACTTCCTGAACTAAAGCTTCTGGCATTTGCCGGATTTTACCAATAGTTTGGTCTTGTATGCTCATGATAAATATTCTCAGATGGATTTCTGTTTATCCACAAAAGTCAAAAACCTGGCGATTAGAAATGGCCAGGTCTAAAATTTAAACTAAAACTCAGCACTTTGGGGTGTACGCGGGAACGGAATCACATCACGAATATTTCCCATACCAGTCATAAATTGCACGAGTCGTTCAAAACCTAGTCCAAAACCCGCATGAGGAACAGTACCGTAACGACGCAAATCAAGATACCACCACAAGTCTTCTGGCTTTAACCCCTGCGCTAACACACGGCGTTCTAATACTTCTAAACGTTCTTCCCGTTGAGAACCGCCGACAATCTCGCCAATTTTGGGTGCAAGAATATCCATTGCCCGAACGGTTTTTTCATCGTCGTTCAAGCGCATATAAAAGGCTTTAATTTGCGCTGGGTAATCTGTGACAATTACTGGCTTTTTAAACTGTTGTTCAGCCAAGTACCGTTCGTGTTCTGATTGTAAATCTAAACCCCAACTCACTGGATATTCAAATTTGACATCAGCTTTTTCTAAAAGTTTGATGGCTTCTGTATAAGTTAAGCGTTCAAACTGATTATTAATAATATTTTCGGCTGTTGCCAACACAGATTTATCAATGCGTTCATTAAAAAATTCCATATCTTCTGGGCAAGTTTCCAACACATATTTAAAAATGTGTTTCAGAAACGCCTCAGCTAAATCCATATCGCCTTCTAAGTCACAAAAAGCCATTTCTGGCTCAACCATCCAAAATTCTGCTAGGTGACGGGAAGTGTTGGAATTTTCTGCACGGAAGGTAGGGCCAAATGTGTAGACGTTACTAAACGCCATCGCCATAACTTCTGCTTCCAACTGGCCGCTAACTGTTAAATATGTGGGTTTAGCAAAAAAGTCTTGGCTGTAATCTACTGCTTGGTTTTGTGTGCGGGGAATATTCTTTAAATCTAAACTGGTAACGCTAAACAGTTCACCCGCGCCTTCGCAATCGCTAGCAGTGATGATCGGTGTGTGTACCCACAAAAAGCCTCTTTGTTGGAAGAATTGGTGAATTGCTGCCGAACAAGCATTTCTGACGCGGAAAACTGCACCAAAAGAATTGGTACGCGATCGCAAATGTCCAATAGTTCGCAGAAACTCAAAGGAATGGCGTTTCTTTTGCAGGGGATATGTATCGGGATCGGCTTCTCCGAAAACTTTCACGGACTCGGCTTTCAACTCAATCCTCTGTCCTTTACCAAGAGAAGCCACTAGTACCCCTGTCGTCTCAACAGCAGCACCCGTATTCAGTTTTTTCAAAATAGCTTCATAGTCTGGCAAATCCTGATTAATGACGACTTGCAAATTAGCTAGTGATGAGCCGTCATTGACTTCAATAAAAGCAAACCCTTTGGACTCGCGCTTCGTCCGCACCCAGCCTTGAACTAGGAGAGACTCATCAGGTTGGCCACTTCGCAATATTTCTGCAATTCGTCGATTTACCATATTTACCCAGCATAAGACTTTAATATCCAGCCTATGATAACGCCCATTCCACCAAAGCGGACGACTTGCCAGAAAGGTTTTTTGAGGCTACGCCAAGAAAATAACTGGCTTTCTAAGTTCACTTCTAGCCTTTCCAACTGCTGTTGAATGTGCCGTAACTCTGCTTTGATTTCTGGTGTCTGAGATTTATTGTGCTTTAGTTGATCCCGGCGCTGTTGCCATTGTGCCTGTTGTTGGCGATCGCGCTGCACTCGATCGTAACGTTCTTTTAAGGATAGGAGCGATCGCTCTACTTCCTCTAATTCTTGTTCAAAATCTGGTTCGGGATTTTCTGCTGACGGCTGTGATTGTTTTGGCGGCTTCATTTACAAGTAGTAA
Source organism: Nostoc sp. DedQUE04 (assembly GCF_034530995.1). NCBI lineage: Bacteria > Bacillati > Cyanobacteriota > Cyanophyceae > Nostocales > Nostocaceae > Nostoc > Nostoc sp. DedQUE04. The sequence continues at coordinate 8,313 of NZ_JAVRCA010000058.1, forward strand.
ACTAAAATTAAATATTAATCAATTGTCATTAGTCATTAGTCATTTGTAATTTTTCAAAGGACGAAGGACAAAGGACGAAGGCCAAAAGACAAAGGACTCATAATTATGTCTCAATCTACTCAGCTGCCTAAAACCAGTCAACTGAATGAATTTAGTACTCTGGAACTAGCTCAAGCCCTCATGGAAAGGCTGACTATTTCCCCTAACGATTGGCATCGCCTCAAGTCTAACCGCAATTCCCGCGCTAATGAACAAGTGGCAGCAGCTATTGTGTATCTTTTAAAGAATCAGCCAGAAGAAGCTCAAGCTAGATTACAACAAGCAGTTGGTTGGTTAGATCGCTCCATTTCTGCCCCTCCCTGTCAAACTCACGGAAAAAGTTAAAAGTTAAGAGTTAGGAGTTATGAATTATTACTCAACTCCTAACTTTTAACTCCTAACTCCTAACTAAGTTACCGCCGCAGAGATAATCCCCGGCGATTTTCCATTTGTTTACAAAGTCTCAATTCTGTGCCTTTCCGGTTCCACTCTACCCGATCAAAAATTTGATGTAGAAGACATAAACCACGACCATTTTCTGACTCATCTGGTGGAAGATAGTCTGTTGGTTCTTCATTACTAGTAGATGAAGGAGTAAAACCACTACCCTGGTCTGATATTATCCACCAATATTGATTATCTATTACGGAAAAACGAACTACAACTGTTTTACTCGGATCGAGATTATTACCATGTTTAGCTGCGTTGACTAGGGCTTCTTGAAGTCCTAGCCGCAGTTCTGCTTGTAATCTTGCTGGAATTTCTGCCAACAATAAGTCTAATATGGGACAAAGGTAGAGGGTTGAGGCAAAACTAATAGTGCCCCAATAACGTCCAACTGGACGGAGTGAAATAGTAATCACAAGAGAAACCCCATAGCTTTCAGTTAGCTAGACATCAGTTTGCTATTACAGTCACCCTGATAAAACTTGAGGTGGTCATGCTGCCTTCAAACTTGCGTCTTTAAAACTAAATTTTGAAAATGCTAGGGAGCATTGGCTCTATAACTATGAATTGCGATTGTTTAGATATATCGGCTGGAAGAAATTTGATAATGAGGTCAGCAAATTAAGAATATGCTGTTAATTTTAGAGAGTATTGGCATACTCTAATTAGTTGCCGATTTATCATTCACACAATCTTCTTCATATTTTTCAGAACCTATGCTACTTGAATTTATTTAAACAAAATGAATTTTTATTTTTCGCTTAATTCAATTTTAGCATCTTTAGTATGCACTAGACTAAAAATTTCAAATTTCAGTTTTTTTGAAGGAATTACTAACCTTGTCAACAATGTGATAACACAAGAAAGGCGGCAGCTTCAACATGAGCAGTTTGAGGAAAAAAATCAGCAGGTTGTACCCGTGTGATGGTATATTGCCCATCTTGACAAAGCAATTTCAGGTCGCGGGCGAGGGTAGCTACTTTACAGCTGACGTAAACGATCCTATATGGTTTCAATTGCCGTAAAGTATCTATGACTGCGCGATCGCACCCCTTACGTGGCGGATCGAGTATTACTACTTCTGGTATTGTGCCCATTTGGGGAAGCAATTTCTCTACTGCCCCGAAAAGGAAAGTCACATTATCAATTCCGTTGCGGTGGGCATTCAAAATTGCTTGTTCTACTGCTGCTGGTTGCACTTCTAATCCTGTAGCAATACGTACTTTTTTGGCAAGAGGCAAAGTTAAAGTCCCAATACCACAGTAGGCATCAACTAGGAACTCATGCCCTTGAAGATTGAGTTCTGATTGAATTACCTGTAATAGTGCCTCTGCTGTTTCGGTATACACTTGGAAAAATGTATCTGGGCGTACTTGAAATTCCAGTCCAGCAAAATTTTCACGCAGGTGGGGGACTCCAGCGATGCAACGGGTTTCTGATCCAAAGATAGCATTTGTGCGATCGCTATTGCGATTGAGCGACACTCCGACTAACTGCGGATAGCGCTTTAACCATTCCTGGGCTTGGGTTGCAATTCCTGATAAATTCCAGTCCTTTACCACCAAAGTCAGCAACATTTCCCCAGTGTGTCGCCCAATGCGTAAACCGAGATGGCGAATTTTTCCTTGGTGGCGGTGTTCGTCGTAAATTTGCCAACCTTGCTGTTGAATATCCTGCTTAACTTCGGCAAGTAAGGGATTTAATCGCGCATCTTGGACTGGACATTGATTTAAATTAATTAATTGGTGACTACCTTTTTGATAGTAACCAGCTTGTACTTGTCCTGTTGCCGATAGCGAGAGAGGATATGTAGATTTGTTACGGTAACCCAAAGCAGAAGGGGCAGCAAGTACCGGATCTACTGGTGGTTGGATAAAACCGCCAATACGTTCCAAAGCTTGGATAACTTGATTTTGTTTGGCTACTAGCTGGTAATCATAATTAATATGCTGCCACTGACAACCGCCGCACTTATCCGCCACAATACAGCTAGGTCGGATACGGTGGAGGGATGGCTCCAATAGCTCTTGGAGCTTACCGTGGCCGTATTTTGGTTTAATGTGTACCAAGCGGACAATGGCGCGATCGCCTGGGACAGTATCTGGGACAAACACTACACGCTCATCAGCGCGTCCCACACCATCACCTGTATCACTCAGGTTAGCGATCGTCACTTCAATTAATTCACCCTGTTGCCAAATTATTTTAGTCATTTGTCATTTGTCATTTGTCATTTGTCATTTGTTACTGGGCATTGGGCATTGGGCATTGGGCATTGGGCATTGGGCATTGGGCACTTGTACTGAGCGAAGTCGAAGTATTGGACATTAGTTATTAATTCTTCTTCCCCTGCCTCCCCTGCCTCCCCTGCTCCCCTGCTCCCCACTCCCCACTCCCCCAAATAGATAAATTCAATACATAAGTAGCTCCTATCCCTTCACTTGTGTACCTCCAACTCGCTAAACTAACAGATAATATTTCAGGTGATTTCAATAATCATGACTGTAATTAGCCAAGTTATTCTCAAAGCCGACGACGAACTGCGTTATCCCAGCAGTGGCGAACTTAAAAATATCAAAGACTTTTTGCAAACCGGTGTACAACGGACGCGGATTGCGGCTACCTTAGCTGAAAACGAAAAGAAGATAGTTCAAGAAGCAACTAAACAACTTTGGCAGAAGCGTCCTGACTTTATCTCCCCTGGAGGTAATGCTTACGGCGAACGCCAACGCTCTCTATGTATCCGTGATTTTGGCTGGTACTTACGCCTAATTACTTATGGTGTACTTGCCGGTGACAAAGAGCCAATCGAAAAAATTGGTTTGATTGGTGTGCGGGAAATGTACAATTCATTGGGCGTTCCCGTGCCTGGAATGGTAGAAGCGATTAATTCCCTCAAAACAGCCTCCCTTAGCTTACTGAGTGCGGAAGACGCTGCTGAAGCAGCACCTTACTTTGATTACATCATTCAAGCGATGTCTTAATACAAAGTGTGTGCTGGTTCTAAGAATATACTTCCGGTCTACTAAAGTGAGTGCGAGATACTAGCACTTGATAGGCATAAGATCCCCAATTCGATCGTACCTTCCCCACATTTGGTAGTGGCTGTGGCAAAATCTCTGTCAGGTTACCAACCAGTTGTGGGGAAATTTTATGGATATGGGCATGGGGCATTTGACTAATGACCAATGACCAATGACCAATGACCAATGACTAAGGACAAATACAAAAAACCGACAGTCCTTGATTAAGACTGTCGGCTATTAAGTGTGTTCCCTATTAATGACTCGGCTAGAGTTCAGTTGTCATTAATTATGCCTAGTTACCGATCGCTGGGGGACGATCTTAATCATCGATATGTGTGATTCTCGTCACTTGATTGTTACATCTAAACTGCATATACCCGAATAATCTCTGAGTGAGACTAGACTCACGTAAGTAAAGGAGCTAGAAATTTCACCAAGATTAAAAAATAAAGTTATCTTTACAGACTAAAGCATTTTGTGTGCTATTGATCTTCATCTTGTCTATCTCATGGTCGAAATAATCCTGTTGAGTGCATTCTGGGGTTTTACTACTCCTCCATCAAAGAAATAAGTTTGCTTGTAAAAAAGGCTGCACAAGCATTTTCTACCAATTATTTACCAAGATGGAAATACAAGTATTTAGTTAAAGTTTAAATTAAAGAGCGATCGCGCTTCAATTAAGAACTGTACTTACAGGGCAAGTAAATCGATAGAATAATGCTCTGTCCCCCCAGAGTGCATTACTTCCATGACTGCAACCTCAAAACCAGCTTTTTCCCCCCAAGAAATTGCGGCTGTTGGTCTTAAACCAGAAGAATACGCAGAAATTGTCCGTCGGCTAGGCCGTCATCCCAACAAAGCTGAACTGGGAATGTTTGGTGTCATGTGGTCTGAGCATTGCTGTTACAAAAATTCTCGACCTCTACTCAAACAATTTCCCACCGATGGCCCCCGCATCCTCGTGGGGCCTGGTGAAAATGCTGGTGTTGTAGATTTGGGTGATGGACTCCAACTAGCTTTTAAGATTGAATCTCACAACCATCCCTCAGCAGTCGAACCCTTTCAAGGAGCTGCAACAGGAGTCGGAGGTATTCTCAGAGATATTTTTACAATGGGTGCGCGTCCCATTGCCCTATTAAACTCGTTACGCTTTGGTTCCCTAGAAGATCCCAAAACTCAACGGCTGTTTAGCGGTGTGGTGGCAGGAATCTCTCATTATGGTAACTGTGTGGGAGTACCCACCGTTGGCGGCGAAGTCTACTTTGACTCTGCTTACTCTGGTAATCCTCTGGTGAACGTTATGGCATTGGGGTTGATGGAAACCTCAGAAATCGTCAAATCTGGAGCATCTGGCTTAGGCAACCCCGTGCTGTATGTTGGTTCCACCACTGGGCGCGATGGTATGGGAGGCGCGAGTTTTGCTAGTGCAGAATTGAGCGATCAATCCATAGACGATCGCCCTGCTGTGCAAGTGGGCGATCCCTTTTTGGAAAAGTCGTTAATTGAAGCTTGTCTGGAGGCGTTTAAAACGGGTGCAGTTGTCGCCGCCCAAGATATGGGAGCTGCGGGAATCACCTGTTCTACCTCAGAGATGGCGGCAAAAGGCAGTGTGGGAATTGAACTAGATTTAGATAAAATTCCCGTCAGAGAAACGGGGATGGTTCCCTATGAATATCTGCTTTCGGAATCTCAAGAACGAATGCTGTTTGTTGCTCATAAAGGGCGCGAGCAAGAATTAATCGACATTTTCCACCGTTGGGGACTTCAAGCCGTTGTTGCTGGGACAGTTATCGCCGATCCTATTGTGCGAATTCTCTTTCAGGGTAAAGTAGCAGCAGAAATTCCCGCTGAAGCTTTGGCAGAAAATACCCCACTGTATAACCGGGAGTTATTGGCAGAAGCACCAGAATATGCGCGTCAAGCTTGGGAATGGACACCTGATTCCCTACCTCCTTGCACAATTGCTGGAATAGAACTTCCAGGAGGACTGCAAAATTGGAATGATATTCTCTTAACTTTGCTCGATACACCCACGATCGCTTCTAAAAATTGGGTATATCGTCAGTATGACCATCAAGTACAAAATAATACGGTAATACTGCCAGGTGGCGCAGATGCGGCTGTTATCCGCTTACGCCCTTTGGAAGAGGACAAGGGGACAAGGGGACAAGGAGGACAAGGAGACAAGGAAACCCTCAATGCCCAAAGCGGTGTGGCGGCAACGGTAGATTGCAATCCTCGTTATGTTTATCTTGACCCTTACGAAGGAGCTAAGGCAGTGGTGGCAGAAGCTGCACGCAATCTTAGTTGTGTGGGTGCTGAACCTTTGGCGGTGACGGATAATCTGAATTTTGGCTCTCCAGAAAAACCCATTGGTTACTGGCAATTGGCAGAAGCTTGTCGCGGTTTGGCGGAAGGTTGCCGAGAATTGGCGACACCAGTCACAGGCGGAAATGTCTCTTTGTACAACGAAACTCTTGATTCTCAAGGCATCCCACAACCCATTTATCCCACTCCTGTTGTCGGTATGGTGGGCTTGATTCCCGATCTAACCAAAATTTGTGGTCAAGGTTGGCAAGCATCCGGCGATGTGATTTATCTTCTGGGATTACCTCTGGCATCCCAAATCAGTTTGGGAGCATCTGAGTATTTAGCTACTATCCACAATACTGTTGCCGGAAAACCACCACGGGTTGATTTTGACTTGGAACGCCGCGTCCAGAAAGTTTGTCGTGAAGGAATTCGTAATGGTTGGGTACGTTCAGCTCACGATTCTGCTGAAGGGGGAGTGGCGATCGCACTAGCCGAATCTTGTCTTGCTGGCAACCTTGGTGCCGAAATCAATTTAGAAATAGCGCAAACACAGTTAAATCGACTTGACGAGGTGTTGTTTGCCGAAGGTGGTGCCAGAATTTTAGTTTCTGTAGCATCAGCAGAACAAGAAATTTGGGAATCATATTTACAGGAACATCTCGGTCAAGAGTGGCAAAAACTGGGTGTAGTTAGTAATTTTGAGACTGGTTTGGGGGTTTTTACCACTGATAACCAAACCTTAATCAAAGTTAGTATCGAAGATATGAACGATCGCTATTCCCATGCGATCGCCAAACGTCTCGCCATCCATACCACTACTTCTGAGCGCTGAATGCTGAGTATTTAGACTTCACTCACAACTTTTAGCGTCTCTGAGCAAATTTACGGTACTGTTTTAATGGATGGTTAAAGATTTGTTAAGAACTCCCCAGCCATCTAATAATCCCAGTGACTGACTACCAATTTTAGATTTTGAATTTTAGATTTTGGATTAGGGGCGTTGCTTCTAGTTCATATCTTGCTCTTACTGGGCAAAAAATCTAAAATAGCCATTCTAAAATCCCAAGCCGCATCTTTACACGGTGCGATCAATCCAAAATCGTCAATCGTTCGACTGAGCGTAGCCGAAGTCTCAAATCCAAAATTGATTGACCCCCCCCCACCAGGAGCAAAGCTAGCATGATTTCTATTCATTCTGTCACTTCGGATGAATACCCCGACCAGACCAACAACCCAATCAATAGTCATGAAAATCAACCTGACAAGCCAGAAGAAGCTTGTGGTGTTTTTGGCATCTACGCCCCAGGAGAAAACGTTGCTAAACTGACCTACTTTGGATTGTATGCCCTCCAGCATCGGGGTCAAGAATCAGCTGGTATTGCCACTTTTGAGGGGACAAAGGTACATCTCCATAAAGATATGGGCTTGGTGTCTCAAGTCTTCAATGAATCTGTCTTGGATCAATTGCCTGGTAGTCTTGCTGTTGGTCACACTCGTTATTCCACCACAGGTTCTAGCCGCAAAGTTAATGCCCAACCCGCAGTACTAGAAACCCGTTTAGGTTCAATAGCTCTTGCACACAATGGTAATTTAGTCAATACTGTGCAACTACGTCAAGAGTTGCTTGAGAATAAATGTAACTTAGTGACAACAACAGACTCAGAAATGATCGCTTTTGCGATCGCAGAAGCCATAGATACGGGCGCTGATTGGCTAGAAGGTGGAATTCAGGCATTTCAACGTTGCCAAGGAGCCTTTAGTTTAGTTATTGGCACTCCCGTCGGCGTTATGGGTGTGCGCGATCCTAATGGAATCCGCCCGTTAGTAATCGGCACTTTGGCAGGTAATCCAGTCCGTTACGTTTTGGCTTCCGAGACTTGTGGTTTAGACATCATTGGAGCCGAATATCTGCGAGATGTAGAACCAGGTGAATTAGTTTGGATTACTGAAGAAGGTTTAGCTTCTTATCATTGGAGTCAAAAATCTGAGCGGAAATTGTGTATCTTTGAAATGATTTACTTTGCCCGCCCTGATAGCGTCATGCACAACGAGAGTTTGTACAGCTATCGAATGCGATTAGGACACCAGCTAGCTAAAGAATCTTTTGTAGATGCCGATATTGTCTTTGGTGTTCCTGATTCTGGTATACCTGCTGCTATTGGATTTTCCCAAGCGTCTGGTGTCGCTTACGGCGAAGGACTGATTAAAAATCGCTATGTTGGGCGAACCTTCATTCAACCAACCCAAACCATGCGGGAATCGGGTCTGCGGATGAAACTCAACCCCCTCAAAGATGTACTGGTAGGTAAACGAGTAATTATTGTAGACGACTCGATTGTACGGGGTACTACCAGCCGTAAACTAGTCAAAACTTTGCGTGAAGCAGGTGCAGTAGAGGTACACATGCGAATTTCGTCTCCGCCTGTAACTCATCCCTGCTTCTATGGCATCGATACCGATTCTCAGGATCAGCTAATTGCTGCTACCAAGTCAGTAGCAGAAATTGCCAAGCAGCTGGAAGTAGACAGCCTTGCCTATCTGAGTTGGGAAGGAATGCTAGAAGCGACACGAGAAGACACCAATAGTTTCTGTTCTGCCTGCTTTACCGGAGATTATCCTGTGGTGATTCCTGAGCAAGTGAAGCGTTCTAAGCTGATTTTAGAAAAGGTAGTGGTATAAGGGCTTTAACAGAAGAACCCCACCCCGCCAAAGCTACGGTGTACACACAAGTCCTTCTCACCCCCTCTAACTCCCCCTTGGTAAGGGGGAGAACCGGATTTCCCCCCTTTGCAAGGGGGGATTAAGGGGGGTAAATCCAAGGTTTGGGCTTAATTGACAGGATGTGTGTACACTGTAGCCCCGCAAGCGAGGAGGGGATTAAGGAATGGGGTGTAAGATTAGGATTCTTCTGGGGATGATTCTGATTTTTCTGGCTTGAGTAAAGGGAAAGCGATCGCATCCCGAATACTGGCACAATCAGTTAATAACATCACCAAGCGATCGATCCCAATCCCTAAACCACCTGTAGGCGGCATCCCATATTCCAAAGCGGTGAGAAAGTCTTCATCTACACCTTGGGCTTCTAAATCACCAGCAGCTTTTCGCGCCGCTTGTGCTTCTAAACGTTCTCTTTGGTCGATGGGATCGGTAAGTTCTGAGAAACTATTCCCAGTTTCTCGCCCGACTATAAATAACTCAAATCTTTCCACCAAACCAGGTTGAGAACGATGGGGTTTTGCTAAGGGCGAAATTTCTACAGGGTAATCAATTACAAAGGTAGGTTGAATTAAATTGGCTTCTACCTTCTCTTCAAAGGCTAAATTTAGTAACTTACCAATTGATTGAGCTTCATCTATACCAGGAATAGCAGCATTTTTACTTGCTGTTTTTGCTTCTTCCAAACTTTGGAACGAATTAAAATCCAAGCCTGTAAATTCTTTAACTAAATCGTGCATTGTTACCCGCCGCCAAGGTGGTGTTAAATCTATTGGTTCCCCTTGGTAGGTGATTTCTAATGTGCCGAGTACCTCTTGGGCGACAGTAGTAATAATCCCTTCTGTCAGCGCCATCATATCGTTGTAGTCGGCGTAGGCTTGGTAAATTTCAATCGTCGTAAATTCGGGATTGTGTCGAGTCGAAATTCCCTCATTGCGGAAAATTCGCCCCAACTCAAATACCTTTTCAAAACCACCCACAATTAACCGCTTGAGATGGAGTTCTGTGGCAATTCGCAGATACAACTCCATTTCTAAAGTGTTGTGGTAGGTGATAAATGGACGCGCATCTGCACCCCCAGTTTCACTTTGCAAAACTGGCGTTTCAATTTCCAGAAAATCCCGTTCTTCTAAATAACGACGAATACCAGCAGTAATTTGAGCGCGACGGCGAAAAGTTTGCCGTACTTCCGGGTTTACAATCAAGTCAACGTAGCGCTGACGGTAACGCTTGGCAACATCCGTTAATCCATGCCACTTGTCGGGTAGGGGCAACAGGGATTTCGTGAGGATAGTATATTGTTTAACGTAGACAGATAACTCGCCCTTTTCAGTCCGTTTAATAGTACCTTTAACTCCCAGGATATCGCCTGCATCTGTGAGTTGTTTTAAATGATTGAAGGCATCAGCATCAATATTTGCCATGCTTTCTTGGATGCGATTTTTATCCAGATAAAGCTGAATTGTACCGGTTTCATCTTGCAAGGTGAAAAAAGCCAGTTTACCGAAAACGCGACGCGCCATAATGCGTCCAGCTATGGCAACTTCCAAATCGACTTCTTCGCCACTGGATAAATCGGCAAATTTTTCTTGCAACTGCGCTGCATGATGGGTAGATTCCCAACGATAGGCATAAGGGTTAGTCCCTAGCTGCTTGAGTTGTTCTACTTTCTCCAGCCTTGCGGCTCGGATATCTTCTTCCGACATGGTAACGAACTAAATAGGGCAAGATTAATTATAGATGCTGCCAAAGTTGAGAGTAAAAGATAATCGCCTAAAAGTGATGTGCGTAGGCGTAGCCCACCGTAGGTATCGCTAAAGGAAATCCAATGACACAAACTAGAGTGCGCCTGTGGACTGTAAACGAATATCACCGGATGTTTGAAACGGGTATTATTACAGAGGATGAACGGGTAGAACTGATTAACGGGCAAGTTATCCCGATGAGCGCCAAAAATCCTCCCCATGCAGCGACAACGCTGTGTGCATCTGATTATCTTAAGCGGCTGCTAGCAGAAGTTGCCTTAGTTCGGGTGCAAGATCCGATTCAGTTAAGCGAATACTCGGAACCTGAGCCAGATATTGCTGTTGTTCAGATTGATGCGCGAAAGTATATCGATCGCCATCCCGCACCGAATGAAATCTTTTTACTCATTGAGGTAGCGGATACAACACTAGAAACAGACCGTAAACAAAAAGCGCCTCTTTATGCGAAAGCAGGAATTACTGACTACTGGATTTTGGATGTGAATCAGCGTCAGGTTTATGTTTTCCGCAAACTAGGTTTGAAAGGTTACAATCTTGAATTTATTTTGCAGGAGGATGCAACGTTATCCCTGATTGCCTTTCCAGAAATTGAAGTCCAGATTAGTCAAATGTTTCCATAACTTTTACAAATCAAACTTTTACTTCTGTCCAGTTTTTAGCAAATGCCTAGATGAAATAGCCTTCATTTTCAAGTTAGTAAATTGCACGATCGCCTTTACAAAATCTTGCTGTTCTGGTTGTAAATTTAATTTTTCTAAAGCTTGCTTGATATTATTACCAGCCCGGAGATTGTGAGTAAGTTGGGCACGTTGGGCTGAGTTTAACACTGCCTCAATTTCCCTATTTCTTCTCTGACGCACAGCCTGGAGTTCTTGACGCTGTAAAGGAGTCAGGTTAATCTCCAACAATGTGGAGTAGTTTGCAGCTTTGGTAGTTTGGGCGAAAATAATACCAGAAGTAGTATTGATTTGAACGGGTGCAGCTAAGGCAATTCCCGGTATGAAGAGGACAAGAGCAAGAATATTAGCTAACACAGATAGCCGTTTTGTCAAGTAAATTGCCATATTGAGAAATATCTAGTACACTGCGGCGGAAGTTTGCTTACTTTAACAAGTTGCTCAAGTCCCAAAACCAGGAATTAAACGCTTGATGGCACGACCGGCAACGTCGCCATAGCGCAGTTCTCCACACAGAATCTTACCCATGATTTTCGCACCGGAAGGACGCTTAACACCAACTTTGTAGCCAATGCTAGGAAAGCGATAAAATGCTCCACCTAATTTTTGCGCCCAAGCCATTTCAGTACCCCATTCTTCATTAATGGCTTCGCTATATTTTTCTAAAGCGTTGGTATCACCAGAAAGTGCTTCATTAATGGCTCCTGCTGCAATTAAACCGCTAAAAATTGACGGGCGAATGCCTTCTGCTGTCATCGGATCGACTACACAAGCTGCTTCCCCAGCTAAAACTGCATTTTGAGTATGCAACTTTTGGTTGCCATCCCACAAGCAAAGAGGATAGCCATATTGCTTGCCAGTTTTGATATCTACATTAAACGATCGCGCATACTCATCTAAAATTTTCTTAAAATCCTGCGGTTTGCCGCCGACAAATGTACCGACACCAATGGAATAACCATCAGCTTTTGGAAAATTCCAAATGTAGCCGTTTTTCACCAAGCCAAACTCGAAATGAATTGTCGATTTATCCTTGACTTCCGCGGCCACTTCTGCTTCCAAAGCTCCTGCTAAACGGCGTTTACGATCTTTGAAGCCTAGCCATTTTGCCATTGGCCCTTTGACACCATCAGCTGCGATTAAGTAGCGACCTGTAACCGAGCCATTAGCTGTGTTAACTTGCCAATAGTCGCTTTGAAACTCAATACCCGTTACTTCCGTATTATCTCGTAGTTCAGCTCCTTGCTTTTGCCCTTGCTGCACTAGGAAATGGTCAAAAATATCTCGTCGCACCATCCAGACTGGTTCTTTGGTGGCGATTTTTGCTTCTACAGGGTCGCCCAAATTCCAGGTAAAGCGAAGGGAGTCGGCTTTTACAGAAATTACTGGGCTAAAATCAAAGTCGAACCATTGAGCGATCGCTGGAGATACACCACCACCACAAGGTTTATATCTTGGCAGAGATTCTTTTTCCAACACTAATACTGAGCGACCTTGTTTGGCTAAATGATATGCAGCTGTTCCACCAGCTGGCCCAGCGCCGACGATGATGCAGTCGTACATATTGAATTTTTGCTCCAGAATTAGTTTATTTTCTATTGAGTAGGGGCAATTGATGAATTGTTCCTACTTTAATTATTCATGTCTACTTACTTACTCGATCAATTTTTCTAGAATTTATGCAATAACTTAAGAAATGATAAAGGCTGAAGAATTTATCCATTATCCTTCAGCCTTTATACTTAAGACTTGAGACTTTAAACAGTCGTGATGTCTTTTTCTTTTTCTGCCAACAGTGCATCTATTTTGGCAGTATACTCATTTGTCAATTTTTGCAACTTGTCTTGTTGGTCTTTTGATTCATCTTTGGAGATTTCAGAGGCTTTCTCCTGTTTGCGAATGGCGTCTATAGCATCGCGGCGAATGTTACGAATAGCAACACGACCCTCTTCAGCATACTTGGATGCCATTTTGACAAATTCTTTACGGCGTTCGCTGGTTAAGGGCGGAATATTTAACCGGATTACAGAACCGTCGTTACTAGGTGTTAAACCCACATCTGAGAGGGAAATAGCCTTCTCAACGATGTTTAGGGTGTTGCGCTCGTAGGGTTGAATTAAGATTGTCGTAGCATCTGGCGTGCTAATATTTGCCAGTGATTTCAAGGAAGTAGGCGAACCGTAATAGTCCACCAATACCTTATCTAATAGACTCGCATTGGCGCGACCAGTGCGAATCGAGTTAAAAGCTCGTTGAGTTGCCTCAACGGTTTTTTGCATCGTACTTTCAGCTTCAGCTAATTTCACAAGAACCTCCCACAAGGGTGCCGATGGATTCTCCCAAGACTGCTCGGTGGATATTTCCTCGCACCGTTAGGTCAAATACCAGAATTGGGATATTATTTTCTTTACACAAGGCGATCGCAGTACTATCCATCACCCGCAAATCTTGGGCTAAAACGTGCGCGTAGGTTAAGCTATTGTAACGCTTGGCGTCAGGATAAATATGAGGATCGGCATCATATACTCCATCTACTTTGGTGGCTTTAAAAATCACCTCAGCATCGATTTCTGCTGCTCTTAATGCCGCAGTCGTATCTGTAGTAAAAAAGGGATTTCCAGAACCAGCACCAAAAATTACCACCCGTCCTTTTTCAAGATGACGGATGGCACGACGACGGATATATGGTTCTGCTAATTCTTGCATAGCGATCGCGGTTTGCACCCGCGTCTGTACTCCTATGTGTTCTAGCGAATCTTGCAGCGTCATGGCATTCATTACCGTGGCAATCATCCCGATATAGTCAGCGGTTGCCCTGTCCATCCCCGCCGACGCTGCTTTAACGCCACGAAAAATATTGCCGCCGCCAACAACTATGGCGATTTGAGTACCAGTGGCTATCACCTCTGCTAATTCTTGTGCTATTCCTTTGACTACTTCTGGATCAATGCCATAGCCCATGTTGCCCATTAAGGCTTCACCGCTCAGTTTGAGTAAAACCCGTCGGTAATTCGTTCCCATGAAGTTACGCTTTATCAAAAAAGTTGCAATTGCCTCCAATTTAAGATAACAGTTACAGGGACTATCTATGTCTAGTTACGCCAAATCAATGTAGTACCTACTGGTTCTGTTTGTGGTATGGCTATTTCTTCACCTTTAAACAGAGAAGCGATCGCAGTTCTCAAATAATCCTCTCCCACTGGTAATGGTTCTTGGGGATGATTATCAATTTTACCTTTATAGCGGACTATACCGTTAGTATCTATGAGAAAGGCTGTTGGTGTTTTTGTTGCGCCGAAACTACCGGTCACATCTTGCGTTGAGTCCCACAGGTAGGGGAAATTTAACTGGTGATGTCGGGCAAAAGCTTTCATATTTTCAAAGCTTGACCTAGTGTCGTAGTCAACATTACTACCATTGAGTCCAATTAGTGTGAAGCCTTTGGGGGCAAATTCGGCTTGAATGTTTTTTAGTCTGCCTAAATACCGATCGACATAAGGGCAGTGGTTACACATAGAAATAACGCCGACTGCTCGGAACTTCTCAAGATAACGCCTGAGATGGTGTACTTGACCATCAATTCCTGGCAATTCAAAATCTGGTGCGTAGCTCCCAACGGGAGTATCAATTGTTTCTAGTAGATTCATGATTTCTGGCCCGCAGAACTAGGAACAAGAAAAATATTGTTAAATTCAGCGTCAGTTTCCAGTTGCAAACCACCCCTTAGCCGATGCCTCATATTCGCCAATCTTATAGACCAAATTTGCGATCGTAAATTGTGAAACTACTGAATCTAGCATGGATGCTAATTCACTCACATCTAAAAAATAGCCCAAATATTACTCATATTAGAAACGTTATGATTTTTAATACTGACATAATCTCAGTTGTGAGGAAATTACCTCTATCAATAAAATGAAAACTCTCTATACTGGATAAAATTATCAGCTTGATGCTAGGATTATTCAGCCTAGAAGCTTTTGTGGTATATGTATAGGCTATCACTAGAGCAAAGGATTAATTTTGAAAATCTGATAAATTTTCTGCAAATTCAAAACAATTTTACTTGTGCTTTGCTGCTAAAAAGCTTTTAGCATTCTTTACATCAAATTTCCCATGACAACCTCAAGTTCAAAAACAGCACTTAACTCTACAAAAACCTGGATTTGGCAAGATTTTCCGATCTGTTACCAAACCCAAGGAACTACTGGGCCAGCTGTTGTCCTGGTGCATGGATTTGGTGCTTCTTGGTGGCACTGGCGAAAAAATATTCCGGTATTAGCGGAAAATTGCCGTGTTTATGCGATCGATTTAATTGGTTTTGGCGCTTCCGCAAAACCTGAACCTGGTGAAAAAATTGCCTATACTCTAGAAACCTGGGGACAACAAATAGCAGATTTTTGCCGTGAAGTAGTGGGTGAGCCAGCTTTTTTAGTCGGAAATTCCATTGGCTGTATTGTCGCCATGCAAGCAGCAGTAAGCAACCCAGATATTGCCTTGGGAGTTGCTTTACTCAACTGTTCTTTACGGCTGTTGCACGATCGCAAACGGGAAACTTTACCTTTATCTCGTCGTTACGGAGCGCCTCTACTGCAACGCCTGTTATCCATCAAACCAGTTGGTGATTTCTTTTTCAATCAACTCGCCAAACCGAAAACGGTGCGGAAAATTCTGCTACAAGCTTATGCAAATGCTGAGATGGTGACAGATGAGTTGGTAGATATTTTGATGTCACCAGCAAGCGATGTGGGGGCTGGGGCTGTGTTTCTTGCCTTTACTTCTTATTCTACAGGGCCATTACCTGAAGACCTTTTGCCACTATTACAGTGTCCGGCGATTATTTTGTGGGGAACAGCCGATCCGTGGGAACCAATTAAGTTAGGGAGAGAATTAGCTAACTTTGGGCAAGTAGAAAAGTTTATTCCTTTAGAGGGAGTAGGCCATTGTCCGCAGGATGAAGCGCCGGAGTTAGTCAATCCGATTTTACTCGATTGGATTTTGGAGCGATCGCAGTCATAAACTCGGCTCAATTTTCACGTAATGGATGGTGTTGAATATAATCAAAAAGATTTATTTTTTGTTAATTGAGCCGATACGAAAAATTGGCAATAGGACTATGGTCTTAATTAAATTAAGAGTTTGACTTAGCGATAAAGCCCTCTCTAATAGGAGGGCTTTATTATAGTTCTTGAAGTTTTAGTCCAAAAACTTTTAATACCAATTCAATTAATGATTGCAACACATCCTTGGGTAAAGACGCGATGAATCGCGTCTCTACAAAGAGTCTATTTGTCCCATTCTTTTTTCAAATTGGTATAACTACTTCTTCTTATCTTCATCTAGTGCTTTTTGGATAGCTTGGCGACAAAATTCAGGAGGATCGTCCTTAGCCTTTACCTCTTCCTTCATTTCCTTAGAGACTCTAAAACTCAATTGGTCAGTTAATGGCTTATCTCCCTTTGGTTGCGCTGGTTCAAAATTTTGAGGGTTTCCTTTAGGATTAGGCATTATTGAGAGATGTAAATATAGCTTGAGACAAACGAAACCATTAGAATAGAGTTTTATATCGGTGGCGATACCCAGTCTACAAAACAAGTTCACCACCGATACCACTTTTACAAGAGGTAACTCTATTTTATGTTCACAAGGTCAGAACTCGAAATCAAAACTATTGCTGAATTGAGAGACTTGTGTAGGCGTTACGGATTGAAGCCTACTGGGAACGGAGGGTACAAGACCAGTTGGATTGTTACCTTAATGGCATTCCCACAGATAGGACTCGCGCAACTAAGGCAAGGAAGAGGGTTGAAGTCACCAGGTTTTAGCGTTATTCAATTTCTTGAAGGTGTAGTAGATGAGATGAACTCACCCACAGATGAGCAAGCGGCGCTGATTAAGCTGACAATGGAAGGAAAGGCTATGAGCTACCCTGACAGATACGACCAAGAAAGCTTGCTTAACTTGCACAAGGCTAAGATGTATCTTGAAATTGCGATCGGACTACTAAACCAGTAAATTAGTTTTGAAGATTTGTAGTAACGACTTTAGTACTTAGAAAATAAAGACTAAAGTCCTTACTACAAACTTGCTTACCCGTATTGGACTCAACTGAAAAGTACTATTTTTATTAACTAAGTACAACATTTCTTTAATTTATAGCGAATTAACTTTGGCAAAACTCTGCGTACCTTTGCGTTTAACTCTGTGTTCCTCTGCGTTTAAAAAAGTACTAAGGATGAATTTTTGGCGCTATCTCTTATTTGCTCAATTAGGAATAGTACTCAATGCAATTTAGTAACTCAAAACTAAGTTACTTAAAAAGAAGGCAAGGGCTGCACTACCTAAAGGAACTGTCAAATTGTCAATACCCAAAAATGAAACAGCTTCTAAAGCCGTAGCTATAACTGCCACTATCAGGGATATCGCCCAAGTTTGCCAACTGTTTCCTTGAGTTCCAACTAAAATCAAACTACTGACAACATAGCCAACAAGCATCATAGTTAGGGAACCTTCCCAACTTTTTTCTGTCCCAAAAACTTTATACTTATGTTTACCAAAGCGTTGCCCAATTAAGGCTGCTAATCCATCTCCCCAAGTCATTACTAAAATTCCGAGTGCTGCGTAGTGGGGTTGTTGCAAGTACCAAAACCAAGCAACTAAAATACCGAAACTAACAGAGTAAAAAAATGTCCCTAAGCTTTGCCGTCCAACGCTATTAATACCAGGAAGAATCGGCAATCGGTAGGATAATAAGGTGATTGCACTCGCTAAAATAGAAGCTGTAATCCCTACGCTGGCGGGAATATCTAGCCACCAGGCGATTAAAATCACGTTACCAGTGCCTATATGAACTATCTTCCGCACGATTTCTGGCTTGTCGGCAAAGCGGTTTACCACCCCTGCAATCAGGAGGATGAGTAACACCCAGATTGCAGCGATGCCTTCGGCGGGCAAAGCCAACGCAATTTGCAGCCAGAAAACCGGAATTGAGGTGAAGTCAGAAAATGTAATTAACAAAGATGCGACAAAATGAAAAGTTTTACCCCTGTTACTAATTTATAAGATTTGGGTAGCTGCAATGAAATTATTATTTATTTGGCTGATTCGGGGCTACCGAATGTTTATCTCGCCGTTGTTTCTCCCAACTTGTCGCTTTCAACCAACTTGTTCGATGTATGCTATTGAAGCTATTGAACGATTTGGTGTGTTGCGTGGTAGCTGGATGGCAACTCGGCGGATTTTGCGCTGTCATCCGTTTCATCCGGGTGGTTACGATCCAGTGCCAGAGGTGGTGGAAAAGGTGAAGGAGGAGTAGTTTTGTGCGGTGGGGAATTGAGGTTGGATTTTAAACGCAAAGGGGCGCAAAGGGAAGCGCAGAGGGACGCGGAGAATGAGAAGAGGGGTAAATTATTAAAGGATGTGTTGGTGGGTATAGCTATTTGGGGAGATGTCAACAGATGAGGTTGTCATCTAGCGTGGGAAGGTTAAATAATTTAATTTAGACTTACGATGATTAATTTTACTGCGATTTCTATACCTGAACCACAAATTCCTACTCCTGGGCCGAGTCCGCTACCTAGCCCCAATCCTGAGCCGAATCCGCTACCTAGTCCCGAACCTGTACCGGGGCCAGCGATTCCTCAACCGTTACCGGGGCCTGTACCTGAACCAGTACCTGCTCCCATTCCTCAGACGGTTCCAGGGACAATTCCCCAAACCATACCGGAACCTGTTTAGATTAACTTGGTAATGTAATCCAAAATCTCAAATCTAAAATCCAAAATGCTAAGAGCCGGAATTGTCGGACTTCCCAACGTCGGAAAATCTACTTTATTTAATGCTGTAGTTGCTAATGCCAAAGCTGAAGCAGCTAACTTCCCTTTTTGCACGATTGAACCGAATGTCGGCGTTGTCGCAGTACCGGATGAACGGTTAAATGTTCTTGCTAAGATTGCCAGTTCGGCACAAATTATCCCGGCGCGGGTTGAATTTGTCGATATTGCCGGTTTAGTTAAAGGTGCTAGTCAGGGTGAGGGATTAGGGAATCAATTCCTGTCCCACATCCGGGAAGTTGATGCGATCGTCCATGTGGTACGTTGTTTTGAGAATGACGATATTATCCACGTTGCTGGTTCTGTTGATCCAGCGCGAGATATTGAAATCATTAATATAGAACTGGGTTTATCAGATTTAGCACAAATTGAACGGCGAATTGACCGCACTCGTAAACTAGCTCGTACTAGCAAAGATGCACAGTTTGAAATCACAGTCTTAGAAAAATTAGCTGCGGCTTTAAATGAAGGTAAATCGGTGCGTCAGGTAAGCTTGAATGAAGAAGAAGCAGTAATTATTAAAGGATTGGAACTGCTTACTTATAAGCCAATTATCTATGCTGCCAATGTATCTGAAGATGAGTTGGCTACTGGTAATCATTTTGTCGAAACAGTGCGGCAAATTGCAGCAACAGAAAATGCCCAAGTTGTGATAGTTTCGGCTCAAGTTGAAGCTGAATTAGTGGAATTACTAGAGGAAGATAAAGCTGATTTTCTTGCGTCTTTGGGTGTGGAAGAAGGCGGTTTGAAATCATTGATTCGGGCAACTTACACGCTTTTAGGTTTGCGGACATATTTCACCTCCGGCCCTAAAGAAACCCGCGCTTGGACAATTAATGCGGGAATGTCTGCACCTCAAGCTGCTGGTGTAATCCACAGTGATTTTGAGCGGGGATTTATCCGCGCCGAAACTGTTGCCTATAAAGACTTGGTAACAACAGGTTCGATGAATGCGGCGAAGGAAAAAGGGTTGGTTCGCAGTGAAGGGAAAGAGTATGTTGTGCAGGAAGGAGATGTAATGTTGTTCCGATTTAATGTGTAGGGGTAATTAATGAGTGGCCGTTATCGATAAAATAATGGTCAACTTACACTAAGTTGCGATCGCCATAAATAAATTGACAAATATTGTATAATGTGCATAAAAATATGCAAGGCGATGCCTGCGGCGGGCAAAGCCTACGCAAATAAACCAGCAATCCTGCAAATCTAATAGCTACTTCCACCCACAATATAGCCAAGCTGTGAGTATCGGTAAAATAAGTCTGTTAACGGATGCTCAATCATATCAAATCCAAGCAATTTGCACCCGCTTAATAAAGCAGCGTTTTGTACTCACAGCTAACAGTATACTTACGTAAGCATTTGATTCATGATAGTACTTTCTGCAAAGAAAGCAATAATTCGTTAACAGTATAGGGCTTTGACAAAAACGTATTGACACCAATAGCTACTACTGCACTGAGCTTCTTGTCAGACATAAGTCCACTGCTGGCAATAATTTTGACTTGGGGGTTAATTTTTTGCAAGGTACGTATGGCTGTTAAACCATCCAGTGAGGGCAGCATAATATCCATAAGAACGGCACTAATTTTGTCTCTATTTTGAGCATATAGTGCGATCGCTTCAATGCCATCATTGGCAACTAAGATTTTGTAGTTGTAAGCTTCTAATGATGTTGTCGTAATCTCTTGAATGGCGGCTTCATCATCGACAACCAAAATCAATTCTCCATGTCCTGTCTGTGGTGGCAAATTTTCGGGGTTGCGTGTTTCTATTCCCCCCACTGCTGGCAAGTAAACCTGAAAGCTAGTACCACTTGCCAGTTCACTATACACATTTACAAAACCTCCGTGACTTTTAACGATTCCCAATACCGTGGAAAGTCCTAAACCAGTGCCCTGTCCGACATCTTTTGTAGTAAAGAATGGCTCAAAAATTCTATCTAGCATTTGTTTCGGAATCCCAACTCCAGTATCGGAGACAGTAATCACTATGTAAGGCCCCTCTTTGGCTTCTAGGTTCATGCGGGCATAATTTGCGTCAATCAACATATTTTCGGCAGAGATACTCAAAGTACCACCATTGGACATAGCATCGCGGGCGTTAACGCAGAGGTTCATCAGCACTTGATGCAGTTGAGTACTATCTCCAGAAACCATCCACAAATCTTGCGGTACATTAGTGCTGATTTCTATCGATTTGGGAAAGGTCTCTTTAAGAATCTTGGCAATTTCCACAATTATATGTTTGAGTTGCAAAGTGATGTGCTTCCCTTCTACACCCCGCGCAAAGGAAAGTACCTGTTTGACTAAATCAGCACCGCGTCTAGCGTTAATTTCTAAAATTTCTAGGAGATGACGAGTCCGCTCATCTGCATTAGGAAATTTTAGCGGTAGCAGTTGCGCTCCTGCCAAAATCGGTGTCAGGATGTTGTTGAGGTCGTGAGCAATACCACTAGCTAAAGTGCCAATACTTTCCAGGCGTTGAGCGCGAAATAATTGGGCTTCTAGGTGCTTTTTCTCGGTAATATCTGTGTCAACGGTGAGAATTGATTTGGGTTTTCCTTGTTCATCGCATACCAGAGTCCAACGACTAGCCACAAGGACTTCTTTGTTCATTTTAGTAAGTTTTGTTAATTCGCCCTGCCACTTCCCTTTACTAATAGCTTGCAATAGAGCCGCTTCAATTTCCGGTGAAGGTTCGTCATACAAAAGTTCGCTAGCATTTTTACCCCAAGCCTCTGTAGCTTGCCAACCGTAAAGTGTTTCTGCACCTTTATTCCAGAAGATAATTTGATTGTTTAAATCTCGGACGCAGATAGCATCTGTGGTGACATCTAGTAATGCTGCTTGTTCGCGAATTTTTTCTTGTGCCAATTTGCGGTCGCGTAATGCAGCTTGTCGTTCGCTAATATCTATACTGGCGCATGTCACTCCAACAATTTCTTGGGTTTCATTCCGTAGTGGCTCGACAGTTAAATCGTAATATCGCGTTGTATCTTTGATGGTAATTGATACTTCTTCTCGCGTTCCGATGCCTGTAGTCAACACTCCACGTTTAATTGCGATTAGATGTTGAGCATCTTCTATTGGGACGATATCTAAGTCTTGCTTGCCCAATATTTTCTCAACTGTCAATCCAGATGGCGGATTGTAAACCCAGGTGTACCGCAAATCTCTATCCTGGTTATAGACAAAAATTGGAGAGTTTTTCAGAGCAACCCGAAATCGCTCCTCACTCTGCCGCAGTGCGTTGTCTGCCTGCTGACGTTCGATGGCATAACGCATAGATCGCACCAGCAAGTCGCCAGTTACTTGCCCCTTCACTAAATAATCTTGCGCTCCTTTTTGCATTGCCCTAGTTGCCAGGGTTTCATCATTTATACCCGTCAGCACAATAATTGGAGTTGCTTTTGCCTGATTATGAGCCATGACAAAAGTTTGTAATCCCTGGCTATCTGGCAGCGAGAGGTCTAACAAAATTACATCAAAAATTTCGTTTGTTAAGTAGTTGAGTGCTTCATAAAGCCGTTCAACGGGCATCAACTCAACTATAACTGTGGTAACTTCTTTGAATAACTCTTGTAACAATAAGACATCACCAGGGTTGTCTTCTACTAACAAGACTTTAATAATATTTTTACCTGCCATTTCCACTACTCCGGTGGCAGTTTTACGATCGCAAACCAAAAATTTTCTATTGATTGGACAATTTTAACGAATTGATCGAAATCTACTGGCTTAGTTATATAACAGTTAGCAAAAAGGTTATAGGCTTTGAGGATATCTTCTTCAGCCTGGGAAGTAGTCAAAACTACTACAGGAATTCGTTTGAGGTTTTCATCTCCTTTTATTTCTGCTAATACCTCTCGTCCATCTTTTTTCGGAAGGTTAAAATCGAGCAGTACAATATCTGGATGAGGTAATTTAGCATATTTTCCCTGTTTTCGCAAGAATGCCATTGCCTCTACACCATCCTCGACTACGTTTAAATGAATTGAGATTTTACTATCTTCTAGGGCGATGCGTGTAAGTTGGACATCGCCAGGATTATCCTCTACTAACAAAACCTCAATAGGCATAATCGCTGTTATGGTGTTTACCATTGCTTACCTACTCTATCTGGAATTGTGAAGTAGAAAGTCGAGCCTTGACCCAGTTTCGACTCAACCCAAATCCGGCCACCGTGGCGTTCGATAATTTTCTTACAAATTGCCAGACCAATTCCAGTACCTAGATACTTGTCTCTACCGTGCAAGCGCTGAAAAATTATAAAAATACGTTCACTATATTCGGATTCCAAACCAATTCCATTATCACGCACCCAGAACAACCATTCATCCTCCGAGGGGGTAAAATTTAAATTTTTTCCATCTAATATATTTGTATCTCTCTTACTTACTCCAATGTGAATTAATGGCTGTTGACGATCGCAAAATTTGATCGCGTTGGCAATCAGGTTTTGAAATACTTGTGTTAATTGGGTAGGATCGGCTATTACTTCAGGTAGAATATCATAAGTGACAACTGCTTTACTATCTGCGATCGCCACTTGAAGATTAGCAAGCACCTGTTCTAAGACAACACTACAATCAACTGGCACAAAAGGCTGTCCACGGGTGCTGACGCGGGAATAGTTTAACAAATCGTTGATTAGGGTCTGCATCCGGCTGGCCCCATCTACTGCATAGGTGATAAACTGATCCGCATTGGCATCCAGTTGATTTTTGTATCTCCGCTCCAGCAATTGTAAATAACTAGTTACCATCCGCAATGGCTCTTGCAAATCATGGGAAGCTACGTAGGCAAACTGTTCTAATTCCGCATTAGAACGAGTAAGTTCCTGACTTTGCTGGGTTTCTTTTTCTAATAGTTTTGCCTGAGATAAAGCAATCCCAATTTGGTTCGCTAATTGCTGTAACAAATCCATTTCAAACTGATTCCACTGTCGAGGTGCGCTACACTGATGAGCTAGCAATAAGCCCCAAATATCCTCCCTGACAATAATCGGCACTACAAGGTTAGCCCTGACAGCAAACTGCTGAAGAAATTCTCGATGGCATGGTTGGATATGAGCAGATTCAATGTCTTCAAGGGCGCTTACTCTTCCCTGGCGATATCTTTCTATATAGTCTTCTTTGAAGCAGGGGTCAAAAAGATTTTTTCCTAGAATTACCGGCCAACCAGGCAGCACTGCCTCTTGTACCACTGTTCCCGAACCGTCAGGTTCCAGTCGAAAAATTAATACACGGTCAGCTTGTAGTAGTTTTTGTACCTCTGTGACAGTGGTTTGAAGAATTTCATCTATTTGTAAAGATTCTCGAATTTTCAGGGTGATTTCGGCAAATAGTTGCGATCGCAGATTTTGCCGCTTTAATTCTTCATCTGCCTGCTTGCGATCTGTGATATCAGTATAAGAACCAACCATCCGCACTATATCACCCAATGCGTCCCAAAGTGCCTGTCCTCGATCTAGAATCCATTTATAGCTGCCATCTTGGCACTGGACTCGATATTCACAGACGTAAAACGGTGTTTTCTTGGCAAAGTGGTCTTGGAAAGCCTGAAGTACCCAATCTCGCTCATCGGGATGGATTCGTTTTATCCATTCATCCCAATGGTTGGAAACTTCGTAGTCTTTATAGCCGAGCATTTCCTTCCATCGAGTTGAGAAGAACACTTCATTAGTCTTGAGGTTCCAATCCCAAATACCATCATTATTACCGTGTAATGCTAATTGCCAACGTTCTTCACTTTCTCGTAGTGCTGCTGCTGTTTTCCGTCGTTCAGTAACATCTTGAAAATAAACAGACAAGCCGTCTTTAGCTGGATAGGCATGAACTTTAAGCCACTGCTGCTGTGGTAGATACAACTCCTCAAATTCGACACTAACCTGTTCTAAGATTGCCCTGCGATATTCACAATCAAATGTTGTGCCGATAATTTCTGGAAACACCTCCCAGATATTTTTACCCAAAAGCTGATTGTGAGTTTTTTGCAACAGCCGTTCTGCTTGACCATTAATATAGGTGAATTGCCACTTTTGATCTAGGGCAAAAAAACCATCAGTGATACTTTCGAGAAGATTGGTGATGCGGGTTTTGGCGGCTTCAGATTGGGCGCGGGCTGCTTGCTCGTGTGCCACTAGTTTCTCGGTAACTTTAGATACCTCACTTACATGACGCCTGAGTTCGAGTTGGTCAATTACCAGGCGACTCAAACCCACAAATGCCTCCACTTGTTTTTGGCTTAGTTGTCGTGGAACTTGGTCAATCGCGCACAGAGTTCCCAACATATCTCCCTTCGGAGTAATTAAGGGTACACCTGCATAAAACCGTATATATGGATAGCCAGTTACTACCGGATTACTTGCCAACTTTTCATCAGCTAGGGTATCAGAAACCACAACAACATGACGCTGCTCTTGGCAAAGATAAGATAATCCAACACTCCGGGGCATTTCTGATACATCTAAACCTATTTTT
Source organism: Nostoc sp. DedQUE04 (assembly GCF_034530995.1). Classification (NCBI taxonomy): domain Bacteria; kingdom Bacillati; phylum Cyanobacteriota; class Cyanophyceae; order Nostocales; family Nostocaceae; genus Nostoc; species Nostoc sp. DedQUE04. The sequence goes on from NZ_JAVRCA010000058.1 coordinate 33,612, forward strand.
GCCTTAAACCATTGACGGTTTTCATCAATAAAATTTACCAAGGATATGGGAGTGCCACAAATAAAGGCCGCTAACCGAGCAAGATTGTCATAAGCTTCTTCGGGTTCTGTGTCAAGAATTTGATACTGGCGGAGGGCTTCTAACCTCGCTATTTCTGTATCAATATGTCTAAATTTCATTAACTTTTTTTAAAAAAATCTAAATGTTATATCCAGTCAGCAACATGATTATCTCAAGAATAGCTTAAGTTTTTTTAATAATTCTTAATACTTTCCTCACCTTTGGCTGTTCAGGAAAGTTTGTTAAAAGCGATTCTTAAAGGATGTTTGAAAAGTATTTTTCGTAACATCTAAGCCTTAAAAGCCTAACTTTCCCAGCCCCCTTTGCCTACAAGATAATCGGCGTTTCAAAGTCTCGCTCCGTTTCAGGGAGAAATTTGAAGAGGGGTTTTAAGTATACTTTACAACTTTTTCAACAAGCTTTTATCAACCACTGCCTGTCTACGCCACAAATTTATTGCGTAGGCGTAGTCCGTCGTAGACATCGCCCTAATCCTAATGTAGACAAGTTTAGGACTAATTGTATTTACTGTGCATGATTAGATTTAGTTATTAGACATAAGAGATTTAGTGAGTTTACCGGAGTAATTTACCAGTCGCACTAAACCATTCTAGGTCGATGCGATCGTCTTTTACTGTGTCGAAATTCTCAGGAAAACTGGCTTTTACATTAATGCGAAATTTATCTACATCAGCATTAATGCACAGCGGCTAATTGTGAGATATCGCTCTAGTATTTCCAATACATGGCTAAGGGTATCCTCAATTAGCTCAATCAGTCTACTCCGGATGTATAAATAAACTCTACTAGAAAGCAGCAAATGTATCAAATTTGCAGACAAAAGCGAGTAGCCTGAAGTATATTTTTACTCCACTTTTTAAGTTATTAGTCTTTAAGTACGTATTTATACGGCTAAATAATCGCTCAATTTTTGAGTTGTGGTGATTTCGCTGAGGTTGAATTTTTGCTCAAGAATTACACTCTTGTTGCAGTAAATCTGCTTAATCCTATTTTATTATTTGCCGACAGGATAAGAAAGAAAACTTTTTTGACTATCTATATTTACTGAAACACTGTTGAATCCATTCATCAAATCAAATAAATCCAAAGACTAAGTATTAAATAATGGTTAATTTTCGACATTAGCCAATGCTCAATAGTTTGAATAGCCAAAAAAATTATTTTGAAACCATTGAAAAATTCAAATCGAAGAACTATCAATATCTCCCTAATGAGATTCAGAAAACATATCAAAATTCTTGGTATTTGTTTGTTATTTTCAACAATTTTATACAAAATTGTATTTATTAAATTATCTGCGATCGCTCTAAGCATAGACAGGCATAATATTGATTTAATCGCTAATCATAACAAGTCATTAATAAATTCAGATCGAAAAATAAATAACTTGCAAAGCCAAGAACTGTTAAAACAGGCTTTAAGAAAGTCTAACTCTAACTTAGAGAAGCCAAAACAGTTACGCAAATTCATCATTGCTGACGTTATCCCGATTGAAGAATACAAAGAAAAGCCTCCCCAGCTACCTGAAGAAGACCGAGAAAAGCCTCAACCAAATACAATTCAGCCATCAACAAATTCAAATCCGTCAAAACCATACACACCCCAACAACAAATACTAATAGAAAAACTACGCCGAACAAAAAAGCAACCACAAGCAATCCAAAAGACAATAATTATTGATGCTCTAACATTTAGTGCCAACAAGTATCCTTGGATTATTAACCCTACAGATAACCTTACTTTTTCCACTGAATTATTTAAGCCAAATAAAAATGAAAATTATATAGATACAGATATAAGAATAAGATTTTCTGGAGAGAATCAGATTATTGATAAATTTACTTATGCCAAATTTCCCAAGACTGACCAGTTTTACTGGGTTCTCGATGGCAATAGAATAGTAGTTGAAACGAAAGGCTCCCAAGTCGGTATCATCTCTCAAGGAAGACAAACTAATACTTATATCACCCAAAATGTTACCTCACAACAGGCATTTTGGGGATTGCAAACTCTGTTCGCTATACCTACAGATTTTCAGAATTTATTTGGAGACGTTGATACTCAAAATTTTTCCATAACCTCAATAGTTGGACAATTGGTAAATCTTGAAGGGATACCTGCTGGCAGAGTTACCATTAATAGTGGAATTGACTCAAACAATCCTAATGTCACAGTTTTAAGAAATCCTATTCCAGCTATTGGTAGTGGTTCTACTTTGAGTATTAATGGTGGACAAGCTTTATTTCAAGCTTTAGATGCTGCCAATGCCCCCAAAATTTTGCAAGGCTTTCCAACGACGAATATACAGCCTTTACTAGATGATGGAAATGTCAAACTCAAGATAGGCGAAATCATTCCTAATAGTGCCCTAGAAGCCACTGGTATCTCCTGGGGAAATATCTTGACAGGAGAAGGTTTTGGTTTTAATGCTCCTATCTCTTCCTTACCAGGTATTAAGGTTGCTCAACTTGGCAAATTTGATAACTATGATTTATTAAATGTAGCAGTCAATCCTTTTCTTTCTCAATCGGAGAAAGACTTTCATTATTTTAACTCTTTAATGTGGTTATCTTTAGGGAGAAGACAACCTGTATTTCAGACGCTATCTCAAACTCAAGAAAGTTCAGATTGGCATAGGCTATATGTTAGCCGTCCTCATAATCGCAGTTTAATTCAATACGATCCAGTTGCAGTCAAGGCTACTTATTCTAATATTTTTTCTGCTCCAGGATTATCTCTGACAGCTAAATTCAGCGATACTAGTCTTGATGCTATTCAATCAGTAAATTCTACATTAGGTTTGTTATTAGGTGAAGTTTTTGAAGCTATTCAAATTGATAATATTCAACAAGGTCTACAAGAAGCTAGACAAAAATTTAAGGATGGAGAAGGCTTTACTTCTTTAAGTACAACTGCTACATCTGAACAAAGAAGACAAATTAATAACAGGCTGAATCGCACTTTATCTTATGCTAATGCATCTAGTGGACTAGAGCAGGTATCTGGAACTTATACATTTCCTAGTCAAGTCACTCCTCAGAACTCTAGTATTTTACAAATAAGAACGGGAAACCACAAACGAGCAGTTCAATTTCTTGGAAGAGATATTTCTATTTTAAAGGAAGGTAATACATTCTTTTCTGATTTAAGGCTTTCTAATAAAACTTTTGGCCCTCTGACTTACATTGGTATTCCGATTCCTTTAACTGATACTTCTATTGATCCTATTAACCAATCATCTGCTGCCGAAGTAATTTTGACAAGTCCCCAAGGACAACAATTTGTACAAAAATTTAATTCCTCAGATTCGACAATAGTACCAATTCAAGCGCGAGCAGCCGATTTAGCATTCGATTATATGGAACTCACTAGAGTTGACAAAATTGGTGTTACTTTTAATAGCTTTAACGGTTATCTTTCATTGCCGACAGTTGAATTATTAGCAGCAGGTTCTTCTGGAAATTTTAATTATAGTGCTAATGTAGGAACATGGTTTAATATAGATGCTAACTCAGCCCCAGGCGTTTCTAATAATAATTTAGGAATAGAAGAACCAACATTAGGTTTCTATACTAATATACTTCTTAACTATATTAAAACTGATGTGCGGTTAAATTCAGCCAAAAGGCCTGTAGCTATTAACACTCACGTACCATACTTGAGAGTTGATTGGAATAGTGCTTCTAATAAAAATAATCCTTTTTCTACTTATTTAAGTTATTTATATCAGCATCAAGAAAGGAATTTTGGTTTTTCTTTAGCTCCTGGCATTGCTTTTGTTGAGAATAATAGCAATGGTGAATTTCTAGGTCTTTTTAATGGAGAATTTAGTACTAGTCATGGTTTGAACCTCAAGACAAATTTGGAGATGGGTAAAGAGTTTTTCTTTCAATTTCAGGGTTTACACAAAATTAGCAAACATCTTTCTGCTGGCGTTTATTTTAAAAATTATGCTATTAATAATGTAGGTTTGAGCAGCCGAGTTTCTGGCTTCAATTATGGAGTTATTCTAAGACATAATTTTCCAGACAATAGTGTGTTTATAGAAACTCAAATTGGTACAGGCGAGAATGGATTTGACCTACAGCTTCAAGGTGGTTATCGATTTTGATAGCATCGTAAAATATCCCCGACTTATCAAAGAAGTCGGGGATATAAGGTTTTTAATTTGTCAATTATGTTTAATCTAAGCCACCTAAGCCATTATTACCACCAACTGCTCGGATTACAGTTGTTAAATCTTCAACAGAAGTAGTATTTTTTAATAAGTTTGCTGTTGTATCAATAGATGAGTTTGGGTTAGAGAGTATAGTAGTTTGAACTAATCCTGGGCTTATAGTCAGACTAGTTATCGTTTCCTCATTTCCACCTGCGATACCTCCATAAGTAGGAGAAATTGTTACACCTCCGTTAAAGTAAGAGCCAGAAGGTAAAGTTACCTCGCCACTGACACTGAGAAAAGTGCCAGAAGGTCTAATAAGAGTAACAGCACCACTAGCAGTAGCTTGTTGTGCGTTTGCTGGTGCGGCTAAAAAGTTTCCTACACTTATTAAGCCTAATAGACAGATACTTCCTCGAAGACTTATAGGTAATTTTTGGGATAAGCTATTCATGTTTTATGAACTCCTCATGTTCTTCGCCTTAGCTTGTTTCCAGATTTTGCTTGATAGTGCAAAATTAACCTCGACTAGCAAAAGTAGAGGCAGAACCTTTTGTTATTGGGCTTTTATTCTTTCAGTGTATAAAAATATAAAACCTTTGTTGGGAGCGTTTTGTGAAAAATGGACATTTTGAGGCTTCGTATTTTTACGCAAGCTCTCTATTCAATATTTAGTGAGAGTTTCAGGGTTTATATTGATATCAATAAAGCTATGTAAAGGATTGATGAGGAGTTAGATGGCAATTCAATAAAGGACTAAAATCCTAGTTTTCAGTAGGGGCAATTCATGAATTGCCTTTACTGAGTTTAAACGTAAAACCTTTTAAAACCTCGCTTCCAGTCTCTAGCTGGAAATGCTTGTCATTGCGGCTCTACCTCAATACTTGAGGTGGACAAAATATGCCTTTCCAGTCAAGAGACTAGGAACAAGATAATGTCTCAAAGCATTCTTGCTTACCAGCCTTCACGTTTAGTTGACACCAATGACTCTAGCTATGCCTCTCTACGAAAGACCCATATAACAAAATTCCCGACTTTTTGAAAAAGTCGGGAATCTGAGCCACAAAATAAATATAGGGAACAGATATAGCATTGCTATTTCTCCTCCCTATGATCTATTAATTTATTCAACTGTTCTGTCAGTTGTTAAAATTTTTGTAAGTACTTACGAAGCAAAAATTCAATCTACTCTAAACCGCCACCAACACCAGCTGCTCTGACAAGGGTTGCTAAATCTTCAACAGTTGTAGGAGCATTGGCTGCAATAGCTGCTGCAATAGCTGCTGAAATTGTGGTGGGAGGTGTGACTGAAGATGCCGCACTAGTTGGAGTTAATGTGAGACCTGTGACAACTTCTTGGTTTGTACCTGGAGCAGAATTACCATTAACGACAACATCTAGTGCGGTAAAGTCTGTACCCGGAGCTGCAACCAACTCACCACTGACGCTGAGAGAAGCACCTGATGGTCTAACTATTGTAACTGCACCACGAGCAGAAGCTTGTCCTGCATTTGCTGGTGCAGCCAGGATATTACCAACACCAACCAAACCTAACAAGCAGATGCTTCCTTTAACGATCGCAGAAATTTTCATGATTAACAAACTCCCCGTGTTGTTTTTCTTTACGTTATCAATATAACCATTGCCTGCCAGAAATATCTCAGAGATTATACTGAAATTTTTTAAAATTGCAGAGGTCACAAATTAAAAAAACTAATAGATGGAAGTATTGGTGTAGCTCTGAATAAAAGCTTCAAATACCTTATAAAAATAGAGTTGCAGTCAGGCTTATGCATAATAAATGCCTGTATAAAAGTTGTAGTAATGATTACCAAATTTTTGATGTTGGAAAGCCAAATCCATCAAGGATTGGAGGTAAGCCTTTAGACTGCTTACAACACTCCAATACTCTGTAAATACTGCTTAATAATTCGTTAAAACTTGTCAGATATGGCTATGTCATCTCTTTGCTAAATCTTAAGTGCATCTTTATAGGTAATATGCTGTGGGCAACGATTTGAATCCCAGTCCGATCGCAGTTATTGTATGGATGCAATATTTTCAAAGGGCAGATAACTATACGCCAACACCATATTCCATAAAATTGAAAACGGCTATAAAATCTAGTTATAGGTTAGGTGGTTAGGGTGGTTATCTGGAAGATAGCCAAGGCGATGTCTACGACGGGCTATGCCTACGCGCAAAACACCCAAAAATTTCTTAGGAATGTTGGCTTTCGTGCCTACACAAGTTAATTTTTGAGTCTTTGACTACAGTTATTTAAATACCAATAGATTTTTGAAAGTTATGATGTCTGTCCTTTCCCAGTAGCGAGGTAGATCGTAAGCGCAGCAAAAAATTGCCTTAGCGTTACCCTCAAGCCCCATTTAACTTACTATATTTATTGTCCCCCAGTTGAATGGGCTACATCTGACTGCCTTTAGGTCATTATGGCAAAATCTAAAAAAAGCGCTACCCCCATCAATCTCAGCGATCCACAATACTATCTTAACCGAGAGTTAAGCTGGTTAGAATTTAATGCCAGGGTATTACATGAAGCCTGTGACGATCGCACCCCACTTCTGGAACGTCTTAAGTTTTTGGGAATATTTAACTCTAATTTAGATGAGTTTTTTATGGTGCGCGTTGCTGGCTTAAAGCAACAAGTAGAGGCAAAAGTTAGCCTGTTAACTCCTGATGGTCGCACACCACAACAACAGCTAGACGATATTAGGTCTGCCCTCACTCCCCATGTCAACAAACAGCACCAACATTTTGAGGAACTGCTTCGTCCTTTACTAGTAAATCATGGCATTCATATTCTGAATTACATAGATTTAAATCAAAAGCAGCGGACTCATCTCAACAGCTATTTTGAAGAACAAATCTTTCCAGTTTTGACTCCTCTGGCTGTCGATCCTAGTCATCCCTTTCCTTTTATTTCTAATCTCAGTCTGAATCTGGCTGTTGTCGTCAAGAACCCAGACACCGAAGAAGAATTTTTTGCCAGAATCAAAGTCCCTAGTGTTCTCCCACGATTTTTACCGATACCGCCTGAGTTGGGAGATCAGAATAGCGAAAAACCTGCCCATTGGACTGGAGTACCTTTAGAACAGGCGATCGCTCATAACTTGGAATCTCTATTTCCAGGGATGAACATTCAAGAATATCATCCGTTCCGCATTACCCGTGATGCCGATTTAGTCTTAGAAGAAGATGAAGCAGATGATTTGTTGTTAGCGATCGAACAGGAATTGCGAAAACGGCGTTTGGGTGGAAGTCCAGTCCGGCTAGAAATTCAATCCCAGACTCCAGAAATAGTGCGATCGCGATTATTACATGATTTGGAATTAGCAGAAAGTGATGTTTACGAGGTAGATGGTCTTTTGGGACTGCGGGATTTAATGTACTTTATGTCCTTACCATTGCCGGAACTCAAAGATCCACCACGCCAATCTGTTGTACCGTTACGCCTGCAAAGGCTGAGAGAACCGAGTTTAGACCCAGATGCGCTGGAGACGGACGAAGGAAAAGACTTTTTTGCTGTAATTCGGGAAAAGGATTTACTAGTACACCATCCCTATCAATCCTTTTCGGCTACAGTTGTGCGCTTTATTACCTACGCTGCCTACGATCCGAATGTGTTAGCCATCAAGATGACCCTTTACCGGACTTCTGGTGACTCGCCCATCGTCAACGCCTTAATTGCCGCTGCTGAAAATGGCAAGCAGGTATCTGTGCTGGTGGAATTAAAGGCACGATTTGATGAGGAGAATAATATTTACTGGGCAAAACGCCTAGAAAGAGTTGGAGTTCATGTTGTCTATGGTTTAGTCGGGCTAAAAACCCATAGTAAAACCGTCATGGTGGTACGGCGCGAAAAAGACCGCATACGTCGCTACGTGCATATTGGGACTGGTAACTATAACCCTAAAACAGCACGACTCTATACAGATTTAGGATTGTTTAGTTGCCGTGAAGAATTGGGTGCTGACATTACAGATTTATTTAATTTCTTAACTGGGTATTCCCTGCAAAAATCTTATCGAGAGGTTCTGGTTGCGCCTGTGAATATGCGCGATCGCTTTTTGGCATTAATTCACCGCGAAATCGAAAATGTTCAAAATGGATTTTCTGGACGGATTGTCGCCAAAATGAATTCCCTAGTCGATCCAGAAATTATTGCCACTTTATATGAAGCTTCCCGCGCCGGAGTGCAAATCGACTTAATTGTTAGGGGTGTTTGTTGTTTACGCCCAGGAATCAAAGACATTAGTGAAAATATTCGCATCATCAGTATTGTTGGTCGCTTTTTAGAGCACTCTCGGATTTATTATTTTCATAACAATACACAGGAGGAAATCTATATTGGCAGTGCTGACTGGATGCGCCGCAACCTGGATCGCCGAGTCGAAGTAATTACCCCAGTAAAAGATCCAGATATTGCTAAAGATTTGCAAGAAATTATGGGAATTATGCTCGCAGATAATCGCCAAGCTTGGGAATTACAAGCTGATGGTAGTTACATTCAACGGCGTCCTTATGATGATTCTCCAGAAGCTAATTCACAAAAAATTCTCATGAACATGGCATTACGCTCAACTGGTGTAGTCCCAACCTGATTGATAAAAAAATAAGTTACTTATACCTTGACAACTAGCTCAAATTAGTTTTTTTTTGGAAAAATTGAATTTTTTGAGCAGTTGTCTAAGTTGTTTACATAGTTTCACACAAGTTATTCAACCATAGGATAGAGTCAGTGCTGGCACTTGTTCTCATAAACTGGAGGGGTTACTCTGAATAAATTTGTCTTTCCCGTCAATGTTAATGTTATCCTGCGAGCTCTCTACCTTGCGTGTTTTAGTAGTTGATGACCACGAACTGACTCGTTTAACGTTACAATTGGTTTTTTCTTGCCAGGAAAATATTCAAGTAGTAGGTTTAGCCAGTAATGGTGAAGAAGCTATAGAAATGGTTAAACGTTGCCATCCTGACGTAATTGTTCTAGATTTACAGATGCCAGTCATGGATGGCTGGAGTGCGTCCAGTCACATTAAAGCTATATCTCCGAATACCCAGATACTTGCTTACTCCTCAGTGGAAGACGTAAATTTTCATGGGCAAAAGGCAATGTCTAGCTTTGATAACGTTTGCAAGAAAGATGTACCTACAAGCGAACTTATTGCCTTGGTTAGGCAGCTAGGTCAGCGTGCAGGAGATGGTTCAGTGGCAGGATAAATAATCCAGTGATTATTGCTTCGCCAACTCAAGCTTAGTTTAATTTTGGGGATTTGAAGACATGATACTACTGAAGAACGTCGGTCTAGCCGGAAGTTGAGGTTAAACCGACGTAAATTTTAATAATTTTTACTCTGCCGGAATGGTGCGTGTAAATTCATCAATTAATTCATCCAGTTCTTCCAAAGCCTGATTTACATCTATTCTCAAAGTTCCCAGGTTTGGTTGCTCCAGTAAGCTTAATAGGTAATCGCGTTTATTTTGAACTGCGACAATTCGTTCTTTTATAGTCTGTATATCCATTATTTTTTTCCTATCTTTAACTACCTTTAAATTTAAAGTTAACGCAAAATCTAATATTCTGGGACACTATACACCCTTAGTAGTCAACTTAGTGCCACTTGCCTTCCCTGCGTGATGCTGTGCGAATATGGACTAAGGATAAATTGAGTGTTTGAAAACCACAAAGACAAAGGTGGATAAAGTCTCGTTTAAACGAAGCCAGTGTTTTGAGCGACAATGCCTGACTTATTCGCTCTTGGTGTGTTCCCTTCCCACTCTTGAGCAACTGGCGTGCGGTTTCTAACCATCTTAATATGGCAATTTAAGGTTAGTTGAACACTAGCACCTGGTGACAATGTTCTTTCCTAATTTGTTGCTCATAGCCGATGATAATAAAACTAAGGTATTCAGACTTTATCCTAATTTAAGCTCATGCTACGCCAAATCTCTTTGGGAACACTCGGTCTAACTATCGGCGGCATATTAACCATCATTGGCTTTGTCGCCTATGCTGATAATAATGCCACACTCAATCTTGTCGGATTTTTTTACGGGATTCCTCTACTATTGGGAGGACTGGCACTAAAAGCGAATGAACTTAAGCCAGTACCATTTACCCAAACTACGTCACCATCAGCATTGAGACTGCGCCAGCAGCAAGCAACTGATACGCAAAATAAAATTCGCAAAGACATCACCCGATATTGCTACGGTCAAGATGCTCATCTAGATACAACACTTTCTTTTCTGGGTTTGAGTCCCACTGACCAGGAGCGGCCAACAGTGACAGGGATACGAGAAACGGAAGTTAATGGGAGCTATGCCCTAATTTTAGAATTTGATTCACCGCTAATACCGATTGATGTGTGGCAAAAAAAGCATGAAAAAATGACCAATTATTTTGGCCCTGGTTTGGAAATTCAAATAACGCAGCCATCTGAAAATACAATTGAGCTAGCGCTAATCAATACTCAAAAAGAATCACTAGTCAGTAGTCAATAGTCAAGAGCAAAAATTATCGTTACCCAAATTTCATACCTTTATGACTTGTTGTTACCCATATTTTTGCAACAGTCAAAATAATTAATAGTTCATAATTATAATTAGTGGTAGAGTCTGTAGGCTCCATGCTCTTATTTACCACCAAATTTTTGATGAGCAGTATGGATTGGTGTACAGTGTCTTGAACTATGAATTATGAATTATGAATTAGTAATTATTCTTTTTGGAGAATTCCTTTAACCAAGATTTAACTCCCCAACTTTTTCAAAAAGTCGGGGAGGTAGTCAGAAATTTTTTATTAAGATATTTTTTGGGATTCTCTTAAACATTTACATTTACCAAAAAGTTACTTTTCTAAACGAACTGCGTACCACTGTAAATATTTTCCAGGGCCAATGTCTAATTCGCAACTAGTGTCAATTAAATATTGGGCTTGAGTTTCCACAGTATTAAACTTTTGCAAGTCAGGCGGTAAATCTTGAATTATGAGTTGTTGAAGAGTTATTTTGAGCTTTTCTAATAGCTCTGATGATGTCATAAATTGTTCGGGTTGATTTGTTTCTAGAACAACAAAATTATCCTGCTGGTACATTAATGAGTCTGGCATTTTAAAGATTTAGCGAATGTCAATAGGTTTGAATGGTTTTTGGAAGAACTTTTGCTTGTTTGTGTAGTAAACTTTAATTTTGGACGGTTTGTGGCTAGAACGAAAGGGTTATGAAGTCACTTGAAAATAAAGTTTTGCACTAAGTTTTCTCTCAATCTTATGTAATTATACTAAACCTCAGCAAACCTTGTCGGATAGACTAAATAAATTTCAGTCAAGTGATATTAGTATTTAGTATTAGCTATCTTCTAAGGGGACTTTAGCGATTGCTTTTCCTTGTCTCACTGGGTTTATAAACTAACTACATAACTAAATAATTAGGGTATGTATTTGTAATTCTCAAAAAAATTGTAATTTGACTTTAACAATAGGGAAATATAAAAGTAACATTTTCTCCCATAACCATCGCTGAACAAAAAGGCAGCAATTGCCTTCGCGTTCAAATTACAGATTGTCTATGCAACTTATTTATCTACCGCTTGCTTGGCCCAACAACATTGGGCAGTCCATTGTCAAAAAACAGTTGATTGTGAAGCCAGACACGCCTTTGCCGCAAATCCTGGCATTGATGAAAATAGCGATCGCCCCCATGCAATTGAGTTGCACAGCCTTTTTCAGGATAATCCCGCAAGTGGAAGGCAACTCATGTCAGGCATAAGCCCATTTTCTGTTTCTAAGCAACCACCACTGATTCTAGTGGCTGATGATGACAAGACCATCCGGGTATTGTTGCGTAAAGCAATGGAACAAGAAGGTTATCGAGTAGTCGAGGTCAATGATGGTAAGCAATGTTTAGATGCTTACGAGACTATCAAACCCGATATAGTTTTGCTAGATGCTGTAATGCCTGTGATGGATGGCTTTACCTGCTGTAAGCACTTGCTCCAGATTGCTAGGAATAATTTAATCTCAGCCCTTGCCACCTTTGATACTGACTCGACTCTTAACAATACGGTCATGTCCAAGATATGGGAGCGCACTCCCATCTTGATGATCACATGCTTGGACGATGAGGAATCTGTAAACCGTGCTTTTGAAGCGGGAGCGACTGATTATGTCACTAAGCCAATTCACTGGCCTGTATTACGCCAGCGGTTGCGTCGACTGCTACAGCAAGCACAAGTATACAAACAGTTAGAGGCGGCAAACGAAGCTTTGCATCACCTTGCCAATGTAGATGGCTTAACTGAGTTAGCTAATCGTCGCCGCTTTGACGATTATCTCAATACTCAATGGATTAATCTCGCACAAGAGGGATTTCCTTTGTCAATGATTTTGTGTGATATCGACTTTTTTAAATTTTATAATGATAAATACGGCCATCCGGCAGGGGATGTATGTTTACAAAAGGTGGGTGCTGTCTTAAGCCTTAAGGCACAAAAACATCAGGATTTAGTAGCGCGTTATGGTGGCGAAGAATTTGCTGTGATTATGCCATACACTCCTGCATCTGGCGCACTTCACGTAGCCGCCGCAATTCGAGCGGGAATCAAAGATTTGCAAATTGTTCATGACGGTTCTGCGGTGAGTCAGCACGTCACTCTCAGTATGGGTGTGGCAACTGTTGTCCCGACTTGGGAATCTTCACCTTCAGAGTTGATTGTGCTGGCAGATAAAGCACTTTATCAAGCAAAGGCCGGGGGACGCGATCGCTTTGTCTCAAGTTCTTAATTGTCATTTGTCATTTGTCATTAGTCATTGGTCATTGGTCATTTGTCAATATCCTTACCTAAGAAGGATAAACTGGCAGTGTGAAGTGAAACCATGCTCCGTTATTGGGGGCAGAATCCACCCAAATTTGGCCATAGTGTGCCAGAACGATGCGTTGGCATAGACAAAGACCAATGCCGTAACCTTCTGTACCTTCATCCCGTTGCAGGCGGAAGTGGTTTTCAAAGATGCGATCGCGATTCTCTACAGGAATACCAGGCCCAGTATCGCCAATACTAAACTGAACTTTTTGGGTAGTGCGGTGTAATCCGGCGATGCTAATCTTGCCACCTTCTGGGGTGTATTTGATGGCATTATCCAACAGATTCACCAGCACTTGCCGGATGCGTTCTGGGTCAGCATATACATAAGGTAAGTCGTTGGGAATATCTGTTTCGACCTCTTGGGATTTAGCGGTGTAGCGATCGCACAATTCTTCTAGTACATCTAAGCACAGTTTACCTAGCTGTAATTTTTGTGGTAAAATTGGAAACTCAGTATCTTTGCCCCGACCTACCTGCAAAAGGTCGGCAATCATCCGATCGATGATCTTAGTTTGATTACGGGCTTGTTTTAATAGATGCGCCGTTAATGATGGTTTAAGGCGCTGAAATTGGCCTGTTTCTAAATTGTAGTTAGATTGGAGAGTTTCGATGGCGATCGCGGCGGCAGTTAGGGGATTGCGGAGATCGTGTGCCAGCATCGAAATCACCCGATCTTTAAACTGTAGCTGCTCTTGGAGGTTATCTTTTTCCTGTTTTAAGCGAAAAATTTCGTCTGAGAGTCGGATCAGTTCGGCAGAAACAGCAACTGAACGGATAGTCGATTTGGGTAATGTCACCCTAGCATTATCGTCTATCCGTTCTTGTAAGTCTTCCTGTAATTTCAAATAGGCGTCTACAGCGGCTTGCCAGCGAGGCCACCAGTTTTTCAATTGCGCTATGATATTACTTCCAGCCAAAACCTGCCGTGGTTCCGGGTGAATTTTAATTAAAGCTGGCGTTGCTACCAATTTAAAGTGTTCTGCTAAGTAAGGTTGTTGACCAACATCAATAGTTTGAAGTTCAAAACTATACTCAACCTGCAACTCTTTTAAGTAAGCACGTATTCGCTGCACCTGTTGACGGGACTTGGGACGTCCATCGACAAACAGTAACAGCTGGAGTGGAGCCTCAGAATAAATAGGCTGATCCTGGGAAACTTGCATGTAATCGTGTTTCAGCACTGGTAACAACCCGGTGACGCTTTACAGAAAGTAAAAAGGACTGACGGTTGTCGATGGTCGTTGTTTTTTCTTCTTAATATCTATTTTAGATTTTCATACTCCTATCCGATCTGCGTTTTTGACATCAAACGTGTCTTTTTCTGCCTTTTGCTGCCTTTTGGTGAACTTCATCTCCAATAAACACCCAAGCCTCTTGAATATAAGTCTTAATTTGCCCTGAATCAAAAATTTTCGCCAGAGCCAGCAGGTGAAAGGTTTAATACTATGTCAATTCGGCTAGTCTAGCACCATGTCAATTTGAATACTCGCTTTGAGCAAACGATCGCCCAAGAAAACACAGATGCTAATTGTATCTAATCTATCAGGAAGGTGTTAACTGTTCAGACCAAGTTTGTAGAGGTTTTTTCAACCGCCAGTGCATTTGATGAAGTGTCTTTTTCGCCTCAAGCCAATCATTAACTAGGATTGGGAAAAACAGCCAAAGCCAACTATGTACTATTTCTATAACTTGCGAAGCGCACCTTCCAGCTTTCCTAAAAGAACCACAGCCCTATCCAAGAATAACAGGGGATGGGTTGATTGAGGGAAAGTTTTGGATAACATAGAGGCGATGCCTACGGCGGTAAACTACGCACTTTTAGAGAAAGCACTCACTGCTTTCGAGGCTGTCAAGTAATTCTTGACTACAGCACAAGTAGCATTTTCTCCAGAAAATCAATTTAGAGATACTAAAGAAACTGCTGCGACACTTGACTGCTTTACCTAATTACCCCAATCGTCAAGAATAACGAACTTACGCTAAGTTACTGGAATTGTTTAACACTGGCATTTTTCAGCTATTGCCTGACTCACATTGCCATCGTCAGATGAATAATTTTCAGAATCGATTGTCAGCCAGTGTTAGTGAACTCGATCTATTCCCCTCTTTGGGTGAGGCTAAAGGGAGCTTTATTCCAAGTCTATCACTTCAGTTGCTTGGCGTAGGCATCGCGTTACAACTAGTGCATATGGAAGTAGATTCAAGCTTTTGCTAGCTAAACTGTTTTTTGAGCAGTTATCTACTCTACAACTTGGATATTTAGATAACTCTCTAAAAGATTGGTTCACAATCTAGTATCGCTCGGTTTGTAGTTGGTGACTCTTATCTAAATACTAAAATCCTGACTAAGAACTCTGAAATTATAAAACTATTATCTAGCAATGATTTCAGGTTTATTTATATTTTTTCCCAAAAATGTTAGTTTTCCAGAATTTTAGGGAACTCTATAAATAAGCATAGGAATTATCAAAACCTAATGGCTGTAAAACGAAGACAATACGGTAGCTTTTGCTACCGTTTACTCATTTTTAGAGACATCATCACCAAAATAGACATTTACGAAGAAGACGTAGTGAGTCGGTAGTGTTTTTGGGTGATATGGAGAGTCAGAGGAGAGCAGGGGAATAAAGGAGAATAACCATGTCCCATGCCTCATTCCCATTTAATGGACAGTCTGCGCTAGGGTAGGAATTGAAACTCAATTTGTGATTTCCTGTGCTTCCCTGTAAACGTCCAGCTGTATTTCTAATTTGGGCTGTTATACTCACTTCGTTAACAGCTTGTGCTAATAGTCCAGTCGCCAAAAACCTTGAGGAATCTTTGGCGGCAGATCCAAAACTGCAAAGCAATCCAGTTGTCTTTGGAGAATCTCAGAGTAACCAACCGCAAGCACAGCAAAACGAATCAACTGTTCAGTTACCAGTTGATTTTCCTAAAGATATTCCACTATATTCCAATGCCAAGCTACAGGAAGTTACACCTGCTAGCGGCTCAGAAAACAAAATCTCAACTCGTTGGTTAAGTTCTGACCCCAGTAATTTTATTGCTAGTTTTTATCGCAGCCAGTTTCAAACAAATAACTGGCAGATTTTACAACAGCCGACAGATGATACAGGAAACACTTTTGAGGCGCGTCGCAGCGATTTGCTGTTAAAGGTTTCCATTCAGCCCAAATCAGTTACTAACGCCACACCCAATCAACCCCAAACAGCCACTGAATTACTGATTGATTACGTACCGAATAGTACTGCAACAGCACAACCTACTTCAATTACAAATCCTAACGAAACTGCTAACGCCGTTCCTCAACCGGGAAATTCACAGTTCATTGGCCCAATACTACCGACAAACTCGGCAGCACAGCCACCAAGTACAGCTAATAACCAAACAATCCCTACAGCCTCCTCTAAATCTCAGGTATTCAACGATCTGAATAAGGCACCACAAGAATGGCAGCAACATATCCAGGACTTGGCTGCATTAGGTGTTTTATCTATAGAAACAAAGACAACTAAGAGCAACTCTACTACCACAACTAATCAGTTTGAACCCAGTAAAATCGTTACACATCGAGAATATGCTCGTTGGCTAATTGCTGCTAACAATGCTGTATATGCCAACAATCCAGCTAAACAGATTCGCTTGGCATCAGAAAGTACTCAACCAGCTTTTAGTGATGTGTCAGCAAAAGATCCTGATTTTCCTGCAATTCAGGGATTGGCTGAGGCTGGCTTAATTCCTAGTCCTTTGTCTGGAGATTCTACAGTAGTTTTGTTTCGTCCTGATGCACCTCTAACGCGAGAACAATTGCTGCTATGGAAATTACCCTTAGATACTCGCCAAGCTTTACCCTCTGCTAACTTAGATGCGGTTAAACAAACCTGGGGTTTCCAAGACGTAGCGAAAATTGACCCGAAGGCTTTAAGAGCAGTGTTGGCTGATTATCAGAATGGCGAACAATCGAATATTCGCCGGGTGTTTGGTTATACGACTCTGTTTCAACCCAAAAAACCAGTAACTCGTGCTGAGGCTGCTACGGCTTTGTGGTATTTCGGCAGTCAAGGTGAGGGTGTATCGGCTACTGAGGCTTTGAAATTAAAGCAAAGTTAAAGCTATGAAGAGGAAGGGTTGCACCATTCTGTCGCAGTTAGTCGATCGCAAGCATAAAAGTGTGCAATTCCCACGCCATAACATATAAATTTGACCATTTTTTTGTAATAGACCTGTTTTTCATCAAGAAAATGTAAATCTAAGTATTTTCAGCGTTTTTACCCGTGTTTGATGAAATTTTGAGGCATAGTTAAGTAAAATAACGTAAATTAACTTAATAGACGTACTTAGTAAAGACAAGTTGTCAGACTTTCGCCTTTTGATTGCTTTTAAACAAACTAAAAAATAATGCAGGTAAAACAAATATGAAAAAACAAGCTGTAGCAGCAGGATTTGTTTTCTTATCTTTCATGTTGCCGCTCAGAGTAAGTGCTGCGAGTTTTGACAAATTTTATGTATTTGGCGACAGCCTTTCTGATACTGGCAATGTTTTCGCTGCTACTAATGGTTTAGTCGCTCCAACAACAGCCATTCCCCAAAATCCACCGTACTTTCAAGGGCGTTTTTCCAACGATCGAGTGTGGGTAGACTACCTTGGAGATCGGCTAGGATTAAAACCCTCTCCATACATTACTTTAAATCCTACTATTCCCAACCAAGGTATTAACTTTGCTGTGGGTGGTGCTAGTTCTGGTCAAGGCAATGCTGTTGTTCCGAATGCACCGTTACCGGGAGTATTAGAGCAAGTCGCCTTGTTGACGCAACCTATTATACAAGCCAATCAGAAGCTCGATCCAAATGCCCTTTATGCTGTATGGGGAGGTGCAAATGATTATGTGTTTGGTCAAGCTACGAATGCAAAGCAAACAGTCCAGAATTTATCAAACGCAGTAGGGTTACTTGCCTCATCCGGTGCAAAAAATATTTTAGTCTTTAACTTGCCTGATTTAGGCAAGATTCCTTTTGCATCCGCTACAGGTCTCTCTAGCAACTTGACTGCCTTAACAAATGACCATAACACGAGATTAGCAGAGGAACTAGACAAATTTACTAATAACTCTGACTTGAATCTGATCTCTGTGGATGTGTTTTCCCTATTTAATCAAGTACAAGCAAATCCAGGGAAGTTTGGGTTTAAAGATGTGACTAACCCTTGTGTAGTAGGGAATTTCCAGACAATCATCAGTGTATGTTCTCAACCAAACGATTATTTGTTCTTTGACTCTGTACATCCAACAACAGGTGCTCATAAGTTAGTAGCAGACGCTGCACTGGCGGCGATTGAGGCGAAGTCTGTTCCTGAACCTGCGATCGACTTGGGTATTTTAGCCCTTGGTGCTTTTGGTGCGGTAGGAGTGCTGAAGCGTCAACAAAAAAGGTCAGCAGGTCGGGTTGTTGATGCACAATTGTCTCATATAACAGTCGAAAACTAAACTAACTGTCTTGATGTGGGATTACGATCGCTTATTTGAAATTATTGAAGAATTAGTCATGCACCATTCCCCTAGTGGTGTAGAAGCTGAGATTAACCAGTTGTTGATGCAACGATTTACAGCGCTGGGTGTAGAAGTCTGGTGCGATCGCGCCGATAATATTATTGCGAAAATTCCTGGGAAAAATCCAGACGGAGCGATTGCCATCACAGCACATAAAGACGAAATTGGTGCAATTGTCAAGATTCTCGGTGATGAAGGTCGTGTTGAAGTCAGCAAACTCGGCGGTTCTTTCCCGTGGGTTTATGGCGAAGGCGTTGTCGATTTATTGGGAGATAACGAAACCATCAACGGTATTCTCAGCTTTGGTTCCCGCCACGTTTCCCACGAATCGCCCCAAAAAGTCCAGCAGGAAGATACTACTGTTAAGTGGGAAAATGCTTGGATTGAAACGAAGCTGACATCTGCTGAATTAGAAGCAGCTGGTATTCGACCTGGAACTAGAATGGTGATTGGCAAGCATCGCAAGCGTCCAATTCGGTTAAAGGATCATATTGCTGGTTACACCTTGGATAACAAAGCTTCTGTGGCGATTTTGTTAGCTTTGGCTGAAAACCTGAAACAGCCAGTAGTTGATGTTTATTTAGTAGCTTCAGCAAAAGAAGAAGTGGGAGCAATTGGGGCGCTATTTTTCACGCAAAATCAACGTTTGGATGCCTTGATTGCTTTAGAAATTTGTCCATTATCTGAGGAATATCCTGTTAAAGATGGGGAAAGTCCTGTACTTTTATCTCAAGATGCCTATGGAATATATGATGAGGGGTTAAATGGACAACTGCGCCATAGTGCTAAACAGTTGGATATGGCAGTGCAGTTAACAACTCTGAGTGGGTTTGGTAGCGATGCTTCCATTGCCATGAAATTCGGACATGTTGGGCGTGCTGCGTGTTTAGCATTTCCTACCCAAAATACACATGGATATGAAATTGCTCATTTAGGAGCGATCGCTAATTGTATCGATTTGTTAAAAGCTTTCTGCGAAACTGAGTTTGAGTGATAGTTCCAGGCTTTTAATGGAGAGAGCGATCGCATATCAACCCAAAATAGTCAGAAAAAGGTTTTGCAAAGCCTGAAGGTCTGGCTCTTCGAGTCGCCCTAACTTTTTGATCGCTAGTCCTTTATCTATGGTAGTCAAAACTGGTTTGATAATTGAAGGTTTGAGAGACCAGCTACTCGCCATCAATATTTGCATAAGATTTATAATCTTCTGAACCAAAGAGGGAATCAATTAGTATTTTTCGATGAATATATGTATTTCCCTTTTGCCACCATCCTTTTCTTGCATTGTCAAAAAAAGGATCAAATAAATCTTGTCTATTTTTTATTGTTCCTACAGTTTTAGCAATACCAGTGTTTACAAGATAAAGAAAAAACTCTTGCTTAGTTTGAAAACTAAATTCTCTAACAAAATCCATATCAAATTTAGCTAAACCATATCCAATTAAATTAAGAATTTCATAATTCTCATATTTGTTCGTATTAGCTCTATTCATAAATTTGAATATTAACTTAAATTAATAAAATAATAATTTGATGCACGCGTTGGTGTAGCCCGCCGTAGGCATCGCACCAGAAAGGAATCACAGTTTGTCCCTGACAAGTAACCCTAATGCCGCTTGCTTGTCAAACTCTAACAATTGCAAAGGTTGTTCAGGCGATCGCCCAGTGGCAGTTTCAGGTAAAACAAGGGTGCAATGCCTGGGTTTGGCTACGCCAACGCAATTGTGATTTCAGCGATCGCTATATCTCCCAATCCTCAATCAACAAGTTATTAATGCGTTGGAATTCTCTAGTGTTATGGGTGACAAGGGTTAAGTTATTTGTCAGAGCGATCGCGGCAATTTGTAAGTCATACGCGCCAATGGGAGTACCTAATGCTTCTAGTTGAGAGCGAATTGTTCCAAACGTCGTTGCGGCTAAATCGTCAAAGGGTAGCGATCTAAATTGGGCTAAAAATTGTTGTTGTAAAGTAAGATTCCGTTGTGGGTTGGCACTTTTCATTGCGCCATAAAATAGTTCAGCTTTGACGATTGAGCAAACGGCAATATCTTTAATGGTAGTGGATTCTAGTTTCTGTTTTAAAGTGGAATTTTTACCACGCATATAGATAATGCAGGTGTTAGTATCGAGCAGAAATTTCACAGGATTGGTTCGCGTTCTGGTTGTTGTTCTTGAGGATGACGGAAGAAGGTTTCATCTTGGATACATCCATAAAATTGAGGCAAAGGATATTCTGCTATTTTGGTTAGAGTTGTTGGTTGTAGGGACTCAATGAGGGTTTTTAGTAATCGAGTAAGGTCAAATTCTTCGGGTAATTCAGCCACGGGAAATTGACGGAATAATTCTGATATTTTGCTTGTTTGCACAGGCTGAGTATTGTTATTGTCTGTAGTCAGGCTTTGTGCCAGGAGTTGGATAATATACAATTTATCATCAGGTGAAAGCTGAAGGAGTTGTTGTTCGAGTTCTGGGACAACCATGATGTAGCTCAGGTGGAGGATAATTTCATTTTACTTTCATAATCAAAAGTTAATCTAGCTATGCCTGGGTTGGGCTACGCCAACACATTTGTTATTTTTGCGATCGCGCTTTTGAGGAAATATTAAGCAATACCCACCCAATATAAATTGTCATCTAATCGAGGGGAAGTTCTGGTGTAATATTGGATTTTGAATTGTTATAATGCTGGCTGTTCGTCACAGTTTTCAATGTAACGACGTAAAACAGAGTTGATTAAGGTTTTATATTCTCCGCTTTGAGCTTGAAACCACTCTAGTATATCTGGCTCAATCTGTACCAATTGCTGTGCTTGAGGTGCCGGAACTCGGAGAGTAGCTTTCTGAAAAAACTCTTCTGTCAATGGTGGAATGTCAGAGTAGTCAATTTCTTCATCGTTCATTGACTCCAATGCTGTCCAGTTAGTACGAGAGGTATTTCTCAAGTCTTTGTCGCTCATACCGATTTGCCCTTCGTGCTGAAATGATCCGAATCACATTATTTTTGCGTTCTGTCCAAACTACAACGGCTACACCGTTGCCGAGAAAACCTATACCGAACCAACGGTTTTCTCCGTAATCAAAACGATCGTCTAACTCAATTAGCATTGGACTTTCAAACATCTCAGGAACATCGGCGAAATCAATTTCATGTTTGCGAAGATTCTCTAAATTTTTCGCCTCATCCCACTCAAACTGCATGAAAATTTAGACACGCTAATTGAACCATCTCTATTATCCTGCATAATATCCCAATACGCTCGGTGTTAGAGATAAAAACCTGATTTTGCGTAGGTTGGGTTGAGCGATAACGTAGGCGCAATGATTTTGCGATGCCTGGGTTGGGCTACGCCAACGCATTTGTTATTTCGGAGTACCCATTTGTTATTTCGGAGTACCCATTTGTTATTTC
>NZ_JAVRCA010000059.1:0-55020 GCF_034530995.1 Nostoc sp. DedQUE04
GGGTCTATTCTGTCGCCATTAGCCCGGATGGGCAGACGATTATCAGTGGGGGTGATAACGGCACAGTGCGGTTGTGGCAGGGTAGTTGGCGTGCATGGTTGCAAGTCTGTTGCGACAGGTTGCGTTACCACCCCATCTTTACCAATCCACAAACAGAGGAAGCAAAAGCCGCTTGCGAAGTCTGCCAAAAATATGTTTGGAGTAAAGTAAGCGGGTAAAAACACGGCATTGCCGTGCCTCTAAGAAAGTCTGTACTCGACTCAATTGCAAACGGCTATCAAAGCAGTAAGTGTCGGTTTGCGCTGGCAGGAACTTGCTGCTTACCTGCAATCACAAATACACGAACACGCGATCGCCTTTCTGGATTTGCAATATATCTATATATATTAGTTTTAGTCATAAAAAATAATAGAGCGTTGTTTACCACCGCAGGCATCGCAACAAACTATATCATCCATTTATCTGCTTTTTTAGGCAGTATTCAGGATTTTTATTCATACTTGTTATTTCTAACGGTACAAGACAAATAACTAGAAATGGTGCAATTTAAAAGTAGTGTAAATATGGTCAATTATGGACGCTGCCAAACGCCTTGCTACTCTAAATCGCATCCGCAAACTTAGCCGTCTGATGGATACATCAATACGTATTCCTTTGACAGGTTTTCGCATTGGCATAGACCCAATCATTGGTCTAGTTCCAGGTGCTGGTGATTTAATCAGTACAGCGTTTTCAGCTTACATTATATTTTTAGCTACTCAGTTTGGCATCCCGCGTCAAGACTTAGCCAAAATGATTTTTAATGTAGGTTTGGAAACAGTCGTTGGTACTGTGCCTTTAGTGGGTGATTTGTTTGATGCTTTCTATAAGTCCAACATTCGGAATTTGGCAATTTTGGAGCAACATTTGACAGTAGTTGAACCAGAACTAAAAAAAGTGTCTGATGAACTTTATCCTCAGAAATTCAGCCAAATTTAAGTAGGAAAAGAGCGTAATTTACGGTCGCAGGCATTACCATTGCACATTTACTATGTATTTTCTAGTATATTACTAGCCAGTTGTGGCGAAGCGATGACCGAGCGCTGTGGGTGGGCTGCTGAGTTCTTCTACAGCGTTGGGTCAACAACTGGCGATTTGCGTCTGTTCTGTTGATATCTCATTTAAACGGCAATTCAAAAACAAGTTATGCCAAATTGCCAAAACCTTTAAGCGTGGTATCGTCACTTCAACTTTTTCTTAAAAGAGAAATGGAAAGAATTGATTGGCAAACCTATCGGTTAAATTAAGCCTTGGTGTAATTGAAAATATTGTAGAGTATAGAGTTGTCCTAAGTATTGCCCTACGCAACTCCCCCTATGACTACCGCACCCTTAAGCTGGGAAGAACTAGAAACCCTCACGGACTATCAAATAGATACCGTTAATGGTCTCACCAATGCTAGAGCCAGGTTGCGCTTGTTTGGTCAGCCGGAATCTGATGTGCGGGTAACGCTGTACCGCGATAACCACGCCTGGTGTCCTTACTGTCAAAAAGTTTGGTTATGGCTAGAGGAAAAACAGATCCCCTACCGCATCGAAAAAGTGACAATGTTCTGCTATGGGGAGAAAGAAAGTTGGTACAAACGTAAGGTACCATCAGGAATGCTCCCCGCGATCGAGCTAGATGGACGGATTATTAAGGAAAGCGATGACATTTTGATCGCTTTGGAAAAGGTTTTTGCTCCATTGAACCAAGGGATGGAAGACCATAGGGTGCTTCCTCTACGGCAATTAGAACGACTTTTATTTAGAGCCTGGTGCGTTTGGCTATGCTCTAGAGCAGGTTCGTCTCAACAAGAACAACGCAACCGAGAACAATTTATCGGAGTGGTGGATAGGGTAGAGTCGGCTCTGGGTAGCACCCCAAGCCCTTACTTTCTAGATAGCTTCGGCATCGTCGATGTTATTTTTACGCCATATCTCGAACGGATGAATGCGAGCCTTTACTACTACAAGGGCTACTCACTGCGGGAGGAAAACCCTCGTTTGAGCGCATGGTTTGCGGCAATGGAAAGCCGACCGACCTACTGCGGTACCCAGAGCGATTTTCACACCCACGCACATGATTTGCCGCCCCAGATGGGGGGCTGTTGGGAAAACGGCGAAACCCAGATGCTTCTCAATAAAGCGCGGGTGGATAACGGCCCCTGGTTTGGACTACCAGATGTTACTTATCCAGAGCCGGAAAACTCCCGTATGGAAGCTCTTAAACGAACTATCGACCACCGCATTAATATTATCCGAGTCAACCCCTTAGATGATAAATTGTTCGATCGCGCGCTACGTTGTGCTTTAACACACATGATGACAGGGGAAGACTGCGTACCTCCATCGGGATCTGATATGGCTCTGCGATATTTGCGCGATCGCATTAATGTACCACGAGATATGTCTATCTACGCAGCCAAGCGATTGAGGGAATCCCTGGAAAAAACCGCAGCCCTTGCGGGTGATGGGCAGCCAGCCCCCATTCCCATTAAGCATCGACGAGATCAAGACCCCTCTAACTTTGCCATCAAGTAGGATTTCAGATATTTATGCCTAACCGAATGGCAGCAACCATGTAGCGAAAGATGTAGTCTAATAACTCAATATAATTCCGAGCAGCTTCAAGAGAACAAGCCCAAACTGTCAAACCATGATCCCGAATTAGTAATGCGGATATTTGCGGTGGAGTGACGGCAAAGCGTTGTTCAATATCACCAGCAATCTGGGCAACTTGAAAATGATTAGCAAAAATTGGCATTACACAACAGGAATTTTCTTGCCAAACTCCCAAACCTTTGAGCATTTCTAGGGGTGGTAAAAGTAAACTATCACCTTCAACCAAACGAGAAACCAAATTGCTCTCAATAGAATGTATATGATAACAAGCAAGTGATTGTGGAAACAGGCGGTAAACTAATTGATGAATAGCTGTTTCAGCTGAAGGTATCACCTGGGTGGCTGATGCTTCTATTTTGCCATCTGGAGCAATCAGAACAAAATCGTTGAGTAATAACTCACCCTTAGATTTACCACTAGCTGTAATCCAAAAACTACCATCAGCTAATCGAGCCGAGAGGTTGCCGGCAGTTCCTACCATCCAACCTTGTTGGTAAAAATACCGAGCAGTGGCAATTAGTTGCAAACGAGGATCTGGTAATGTTGGGTTTAACTCCATGATTTTGCTAAATAATCCCGGATTTGGAAAAAATCATTCCAAGGAATATAGGGTTTTTGGTGTTCATCTAAATATTCTGCTAAGGGAGAGCGTGCAAAGACAACAGAAGCTTGCAATCCCATATTTAAGTCGGTAATGGAGTCACCAATCGCGATTTTTTCATCGGCTGGGTACCGATCCATAACTTGCACCTTAGCGATCAGTTCCGTATCTCCTTCGTATTCAGAATTTACTTTTAAATAAGCACTGCTAATATCGACATCTACAGCATAAATTTTCTCTATTCTATGCACTATCCTATCCAAAACAACCTCTACCATTCCCCGTAGTCCCCCAGAAATTACTATTAATGAAACTCCCTGAAACTCCAGAAAATCCAACAATTCTATAAACCCAGGACGTATCAATTGAGGTTTAGTAAATTCCAGAATTTCTGGATAACTTGCAGATGGAATTGATTGCAGAATTTCCTTGACTCCCTCTCGCAGTGTCAGCCTTTTTGCATACATTTCAGGCAGTAGTTTTGCAGAAAGTACTGGTGCAAACTTTCTCAGAACCGCGACAAAAGTTTCGTCAACTGTAATAGTGCCATCAAAGTCACAAAAAACAATCCGCTTCATACTAATTCGTAATTTGCAATTCGTAATGTTTGATAATTTAGAATTGAGCGAAGAAAGATAGAAGGCAGAAAATACATTTTTAACCTCTGCAAAGCGGGTTTAAAGCCCCTAAATTTATTTATGTCAATTACTTTCTGCCTTCTGCCTTCTTAACTCAGCAGGGATTGGCGGGTGCGAATTTCTCTGCCTGTATATTGGGGTATCCAACCTTCTGTGGTGATGAAATAGCGTACTGCTTTCACTCGCTTTGCTGGGGTGAGATAAAACCAATGTTCGGTTCCGGCTGGAATGTTGATATATTCTTCTGGTTGTACTGTCAGTTCTACTTGACTACCATCAGAACGTACAAAGCCAAAAATCGCTTCTCCATCAATGATGTAGCGGACTTCATCATCTGCATGGGTATGAATTTGGTCAAACTTTGCCATTGACTCATTAAGGTTAGGAATCCCTTGATGAAGGACAACCAAATCACGAGATTTATAGCCGGCTGTCTGTTGTAGTTGCTCAAAGTAACTATCTATTGCTTTGAGTACTTGTTCTTTTTCATCTTCGTTGAGACTATCCTGTGCCAACAAATGTTGGAGTTGAGGGTTATTTCCTACCGTCTGACGATTAATTTGAATATTCAGGGGGGCTAATTCTTGAGCAATGTGAATTAAATCGGTGTAGAGAGTTCCATTTTCTAGTCTGAGAACTGCCATTTTTGACCTCCAGTAAAATAGTTAGAATAAGCCTTTTGAGGCATAAGGAACTTCCAACTAAAAAAATATCCTATCGCTGTGTAAGTAAAGGAGAAGGCTTGCTGTGAGTGACCCGTGCCGAGCGGTACTGAGGTAAGCCAACGGGAGTAGGGGAAGAAATGGTATTAGGTAATTTCTATTGTGAGCGCGGTGAAACTTCTGCATTCAACCAATTGACAAAACCCTGATTAACTGCTGTCGGATAAATTTCGGCGATGAAATTAGTATAAGTAATATGCTCATGAATAAGTTTTTCGATTTCTAAAGCATAACCATCTTGAGTTTTGATAATTAAAACAACTTCTGGTTCTTCAGTAATTTCTCCTTGCCAACTATAAGCACAAGTAATCGGGAACCAATTGACACAAACTGCTAACTTACATTCTAGTAATGCCCGACCAATTTGACGCGCTTCATCTGTATTATTTAAAGTTACATAGTAGATTTTCATAAAAGTTTCCGACTTACAATTAGAGTGAGAAAACACGCCTTAATCCCTCTTGCTGGGCTACTGTTGCTTGCAAATGGGGTAAATGAGTATCTAGAGCTTCCACAGATGCCCACTTCTGTCCAAAAGTAAACTTATTTTATCTCTTTATGCCAGTATATTGACTCTGTTCTATCGATTGAGGCAGTAGTCGTGACTATTGCTTTGAAGTTTTGGGCTTACCTACTAATAGGATCGGTAGGGCTGGATGCCATTTAATACTTCTTGGTTAAGCAGAAAAGGGAAAAGAAAAAACCTTTAACCCAAACCCAGTAACCTTTTCGCAAAATCCGATTCCGAATTAAAAATACTTAACCGAGAAATATTGAGATGCCATTGAGTCGTGTGTGAATCTTTTGGCAGGGGGAGTAATCCAAGACTCAGCTAATAGTACTTCTTTAGTCGCTTTGATAGCAGCTAAAGAACAGTTAAAAACAGATATTAATCAACTGGTTGTCTACACTTCTACTGAAGCACACTTTTCAATTGAGAAAGCCGCTATTGTAGCGGGAATTAAGCGAGAAAATTTCCATTTAATTAAGGTTGATGCTGATTATAGAATGTGTCCAGAATTACTACAACAGCAAATTGTTACAGATATTAAATTTGGGTTAATTCCTTTTTATATTGCTGCTACTGTGGGGATATTAACTTATTCGTTTCAAAAAAGTATTTCACGGACGAGTAAGCTTTTTCTACCTTTGTCACTTTGGGGGTTTATCTTTTGATAGCAACATTTTGACTGCGATCGCAAAGCCTTCAAGCTCTTTAAATAGTAATTTTTGTTTGAATATTTATCTAAGATTGTAGACCATAGGCTTTTCTATAACATAGCTTATGGTCTAGGCTCCTAATCTTGTAGATTGCAAAGTTTATGAAAATTTTTACCCATTTACTTTAAAGACTTCTGAGCTTGGATTCGATCGAAAATAGCACCTTCATCAAAAAAATTCTGTTGAATCTTGTTCCATCCTCCTAAATCTTCAGCTTTGAACAGAGTTTTAACTTTAGGAAAATTGCTACCCAATTCTTTTGCAATCGTATTATTCACAGGACGAAATCCTATTTTGGAAAATTCCCGTTGTACCTCTGGGGTATAGAGATATTGAACAAATGCTTCTGCAACTTTCCGAGTCCCGTGTTGCTCGACGTTCTTATCTACCACAGCAATTGGATTATCAATAGATATATTCACATTAGGGACAATATATGAGAATTTTTCGCCTTTTTGTTTTGATAAAATCATTTCATTTTCATAGTTGAGTAAAGCATCCCCTTGACCTTGTTTAAAGAACAATTCGCTGGCATTACGAGCAGTCTTGGGTAGCACAGGTACATTTTTATAAACTTTAGAAGTAAAATCTAATGCTTGCTTCTCATTCTGACCAGTTTTTGTTATGTAACCCCATAAACTTAAGAAGTTCCATCGCGCACCACCAGATGTTTTTGGGTTAGCTGTCAGTACGCTCACTCCTGGTCTTGTCAAATCTGTCCATGTTTTAATATTTTTGGGATTTCCCTCACGAGTAGCGATCGCACCTACGGATTGGGTGACAATTGCATTATTTGGGGCTTCTTTTTCCCAACCCGGTTGAATAAAACCTGTCTGAACCAGTTTGTCAACATCAAGGGCTAGTGACAGATGTATCACATCAGCCTCTAAACCATCAATCACATTTAGGGTTTGAGAACCAGACCCATCATAACTTTCAGTAAACTTCAGATTTTGGTTATGCTCTTTTTTCCATTTTTCTACAAATTGGGGAATAATTTGCTCGTATGCAGCCTTTGTCACTGAGTAAGAAACAAACGTTAGGTTTACATCGCGCTCTGAAGTGGCGATTCTATTACCAGTGTTATCAACATTAGCTCCAGAGCAAGCACTCATCACTATACTTAAGCTTACTCCTGCCAAAAATAGGGATATAAACCCCCAGTTTCTTATAGCTTGCCAAGCTTTAACAGTACGAGTGTGAACTTGTTTCCTGATATAGTTTAACTTCCAAGTATGCTGCCGCTTGTTTCTCAAAATTTCCCTCCTCTATTAAATTCGGTAAGCCGAGAGATTTACTGTAGTTTAGAGGTATTATAAGATAGTTGCGATTTATTGCATAACCTTTGGTTAACCTCAATTTAAACAAGTTGTATATGTAGAACACCGAAAGCACTTCGCCTGCCGGATCGTTGAGGCTCAAATGGTGTCAAGTTAAGCTCAAACAAGCAACTAGTAGTTCGCGAAGGAAACGCAAGCGGGGTAAAGGGTAAGGGGTAAAGGGGAAAGGGAAAATAACAAACCTTTCCCCCTTTCCCCCGCCCTTTATCCCCAGAGGGGGCCCCACCTTCACCATTTCCCGACTTTGCCAAGAAGTCCAATGACCATGAAAATTGCAAATCCCTCAAAGCGTGGGCTAGAGAGGGATTTTTGATTATTGGGTATTGGGTGTTAGGGATTGGGTTGCTAGTTTAAATTATTTGCTTTCTCAACTGCTTCCTTTAACTTTTCAAAGGTAATACTACCGTCTTTGTCTGCATAATTTACTAGCAATTCCTGGGGACTAGTGGTATTTGTTTCTGATGAAATGATTGCACTTAAGCCAGGACTTAAAAAAAGATCGTTAATGAATACTTTACCATCTCCATCGGTATCTAAGGAATTAAAAAGGGATTGAAGCTCTTGCTCGGTCATGATAAGTTTCTATCTGAACTAGTTTTTCAACTTAATATCTCATTAATCTTTGATTAATATCTCAAAATTAAAAAAACTTGTATCTTTAGACGTAGAAACGGCGATCGCTGGGGCTTAGATCGGGTGTACGCTGTGGGTTACAGGGTTTACAGTCTGACAACGAAAATAAATCGACATGGATGCGCCTTCTTTCTAACGTAGTCAGATATTTCGCTCGACGACTGCCCGAATTCAATATAGGAATTTAGCAAACTTGCTTTTATTAAACACAAAAACGATCGCTTTGCCAACGCCTGCTGTAGGATGCTCGAAGGGCTGTAGGGCGCGCAACAGTTGAACTGATACAAAGCGTAGACGCTGCATCAGTGAGGAGTCGCAGTCTTCTTCCAAGGGGAGACAGTTAGTAAGGGCGGGTTTCCCGACTTGAGACGACTGTCGTAGGCTCTGCCGACTTGTACTCCTACGCGGTAATAGTTACATTAAAGAAAAAGTTACAAATCACTAATCAACCTCGCCTTACGGAGAAAGAATTGCAGCACGGTTTCTTCACGGGAAATAATATCAACCCTACCCTCCATACCCAATTGAATATGACACTGGTTTTTCCCTTTACCTAAAACCAGAGTTTCCGGTTCAATTGTGACTTCATAAAAAGCTCCGGGCGCAGTAGCTTTTGGGCTAGTAGTGCCATTCATCGATATATTTGTGCCATTCTTTTGAGGAGCGATCGCATCTGGAGAAATGGTCTGCACTTGACCATTCAGAGTACCATAATCTGGGTAAGGACAAGCGCTGACCCGCATTTGGACTTTTTGACCAATTTTTAACTTACTTTGCTCATCAGATGCCACCGCAGCCTTCAAAACTTGAGGTGCATCAGTGGGGACAATTTGCAATACTTCCTCGCCAGCCCGCACAGTTTGACCTGAGTTTCGCAGATTGAGTTGAGAAATGATACCATCGGCGGTAGCTGCGATCGCGGTTTGAGCTAAATCTATTTCTGCTTGCTTGAGTTCGCTAGTATCATGCTCTAACTGCTTTTCAATTTCAATCCGTTGGTTAACTAGGGTTTGGCGTTCTTTTTCTAATGTTGCTTTATTACTTTCCCCTCCGGCTTTTTCTTGAGCAATTCGCTCAGTAGCAACAGTTACTGCTGCATTACTTGGATTTACGGCAACTTGGGCGCGTTGTTTTCTGGCAATCACAGCAGATACCGCTTGTTGTAACCTTTCAATTGTCTGTTTTTGCGCCTCCACTGCTGCAAGTTGTGCCTTTACCGCTTGCTCTTGCTGTCTGGCAGATAATTGTGCTTCTTCCAATTGATCTTGAGATAGCGCCCCTTGGTTGGCTACACTCTCATATCGCTTCTGTTTTGACTGCGCTACACCCAAAGCAGCTTCAGCAGCATGGAGATTTGCTTGTGTTGTTTTTAACTGTGCTTCCCCAGCCAGCAATTCTTTCTCAGCAATTTTGACGTTGGCATCAGCTTCTTGGAGTTCGGAAACAGTTGTCAGATTTTTATCTTGATATTCGCGACGGCGACCGCTCAATTCGGCTTGAGCGCCAATAATAATCCGGTTAAGGCGGTCAGTTTCGGCTCGAATCTGGCTATTAAGGGAGCTAATCTGGGCATTAATTTGCACTAGTTGTAACTTAGATTGTTGAATACTAGTTTGCAATTGGCTTTTTTTAGTTTGCAGACGCGAGTCATCAATAGTTGCGATCGCATCTCCTTTTTTGATAAGTTGATTTTCTTTGACATAAATGTGCATAACCTGACCTTCAGTCGCCGCTTGCACAATTCGCAATTCACCCGCCGGACGCACAACCGCCTGTGCTTGGACTGTAACCTTATACTTACAAATTGCAGCAAGTGGCACAGCTAATCCGAGAACGCAGAGAATAAACATTCCGCCCCATGTTGTCCAACGAGTAATTGGTGGGAGAAATTCGTTTGTTTGAATTGGGGGGAGAAAATTTGTATTGCTAACCATGACCTTTTACAAATTACGAATTACGAATTACGAATTACGAATTATCTTAATTAATAGTGGCAGTCTTACCGTTATGATGAGCCGGGGAAGATATTAGCGCCAAATCATTATGAGAGAGAAAAATATCATCTAAGAAATCTAAATGTTCGCCAGGTAAAGAGCGCAATTCTTCTGGTGTACCTTGAATTTTTAAGCGTCCTTGCTCTAAAAATACAATTAAATCTGCTCTCTGTATTACCTTGGGACGGTGACTAATTAAAATAGTCGTTTGATTGTGACGATGGGATAGAAGTCTATCTAGTACTTGTCTTTCGCTTACTGGGTCGAGTGCGCCCGTGGATTCATCTAAAATTAAGACTGGTGGCTGAGTAACTATGGCTCTGGCTATGGCTAATCTTTGGCGTTGTCCACCAGAAAGATTAGCCCCAAATTCTCCTAAAACAGTTTGATATTTATCAGGTAGTTTGCTAATAAATTCATCTGCACCTGCAATTTGACAAGCTTTGACAATTTCTTCAAAACTAATATGGGGATAGCTAAACTGGAAGTTATCAATAATCGAACGACTCCAAAAGTGGGGTTCTTGAGGAACTAATACTACTTGTTGACGCAAACATTCTAAGGATAAATCTTGCTGATTATAAAAACCATAACGAATATTCCCAGACTCGACTTTATATAAGCCTGTGAGCAATTTTGCCAGGGTACTTTTACCACAGCCAGATTTGCCAATTAAAGCAATAACTTTACCGCCAGGAATAGTTAAGGAAAAATCTTGTAAGAGGTCAACTCTACCTGCGTGATGAAAGTTCAGTTCAGTGCAAGTTATATCTGCATTGCCAGGAATTTGTGCCCAAGGCTTTTTAAAATCATTTTCGGATTCTGGGGTAGCGTCAATCACTTCTGTCATCCGTTGCAGGACTATCTGGGCTGTGATAAACTCATCTACTAAGCCGATCGCAGCACCTAAGAAGCCAAGAAAGTTGCCACTCATGCCGTTATATGCCATTAATTGACCGATTGTTAAGGTGCGATTAATGACTAAATAGCTACCCATCCAAAGAATGCCAATACTAATGAAGGTAGAAAGAATACCAGTAACTGTACTGCTATACAGTCCCAGTTTCATCATACTCCAGCCCAAGTTGGCGAGGCGACCATAATTCCCTTGATATTCTGACCAAGCTTGGGGAGTGGCTTGGGTAGTTTTTAATACTTGGATGCCGCGAAATGTTTCTACCAAAAAGCCTTGGTTTTCTGTACCAGAAATAATCAGATTCCGGGTTTTCTGGCGCATCGCGGGTAAGAAAAGCAGGTTAACACCCGTGACAACTATAAATGCAACTATGGAAGCTAAAGTTAGTTCCCAACTGTAAAAGAGCATAAAACCTAAGGAAATTACAGCAATAAAGAATTGACTGGGTAATCCGAGGACAATTTGGGAAACTAAGTTATTGATGGCTTTGACATCGGCAATGCGGCTGACAACTTCTCCACTGCGTCGTCCTTCAAAGTAGGATAGGGGTAAATGTAAGAGTTTGCGTCCGTATTCTAGAATTAATCCTAATTGCAATCTTTGACCGAAATGACCGATAAGGTGAGATTGGACTAAGCTAATGGCGCTTCTAATTAAGTTCATGGCAATAACGCCAATGGCGACGGTGGTTAGTAGTTGGGTATCACCTCGTACTAAGACATCATCGGTGAGGAGTTGCATCATAAAAGGAGATGCCAAAGAAAGTAGTCCAATAGCGATGTTAATAGCGATCGCTTGAGCGAGAATAGAACGATAAGGCCAAACCCGTTGCAGATATCTTCCCAAACCGCCAATTTTATCTGATTCTTGTTGATAAAAACGACTGTCATCTGGAGTCAGCAGCAGCATTACGCCATTACCCCAACCCGCCATTAACTCTTGACGGGTAAGATGACGAATACCAACCCCAGGGTCAGCAATGACGTATTTTTTGCCTTTTTGCCCGTATAATACGACCCAGTGGTAGCCTTTCCAGTGAATAACTGCTGGTAAGGGAGCTTGATGTAATTGGTCGATTAGTTGGGGACTGGCTTTAACTTGACGGGCGTTGAATCCTAGTACTTCTGCACCCCGCTTCAATCCTAGCAAGGATGTTCCTCTGGAACCTGTGCCTACGGCTTCTCGGACGCGGTTGAGGGTAAATGTGCGTCCGTAGTGTTTGGCAATCGTGGCAAGACTTGCTGCACCGCAGTCTTCTTCACTGTGTTGAAGGACTATTTGGTATTTCATCTTCTGGTATGATGATTGGCGAGAAAATACAATCGAGTCTTGTGACCCGATTGTATTAAGTGTTTATTTTTTCCATTCAAACTTTTGACTGCTTGGGGTATAGTCAAAAGTAGTTGATAAGAGCGATCGCTTGGCAGTCCCTCAAGACGCACCGATTGCGATCGCTCAAAGATATCCACCCCACTCTTTACTATTAGGTCTAACTGAGTAGGGACTCTTTAGGTTGTCAGACAACCAGTTCAGTTAGACTTCGTAAAATTCATATCTCCTTCCTGGTGCTAGGTCCTGAGTCCTATTTTGTACCCCTGGCGCCAGTAGATCGAGATCCCAACTTGCTGTAGCAATTGGATTTAGACCTAGAAAATTTGAAACTTGCCCTGGGGCAATGGAAAGATTATTGCCAGCGTTAGGAGCATCATAGGCTAGGTCATAGAACAAATTGTAGCCAGTGCTATTTGTTATTTGAAGAACCGTCGGATTGGCTGTCAGGGCCGCATACCTAGCAAAACCTTGTTGGGTAGGTATGGCGGCCTTAGCTGGACCGACATCTCTAATTAAAACTGTAAACTCTCCTCCCTCAATCATTGCTCCTTGTTCGGGAGTTAATTCGGTGAACAGTTGTTCTTGACTAACAACAGAAGAGTTAGAAGTAGAAGTGATGCTATCGATATTTAACATGATTTTTCTCCTTGTTTAATTAGGTTATGCAAAGAGAATTAGGTAAGTTTTGACACGTTGCATATTTGCAGGATGAATTTGCGGCTGTAACCATCGAAATTTTGTTCTGCATTTGCTGAAATTATCCAATGATTCAACTAGTCTCCAAAGAAAGCATCTTTTTCGTGATACTTACTAAATGAACTTCTCTGCATATCACTCTCTACGATGACTTTTAATCTTTATGCACTTAAATCAGAAAATTTTTTGAAAAATCTGTAAAATGCTTAGGCAGTCAAGGAAGTGTTGGGTTTCGTTTCTCAAGCTAACCTACTAGGTGACATGCTTAAAATGTTGAAGTTAAAAAACTCACAAAAACCAAAATTCAATCATTAACATAACTACTCAACCCAATAAATTAAGCTTGCCATGCTACTAAACAACTTAAGGTTTTTGACGCTAAATCAAGCCTATTAATGTTGAAAGACTATTTGGTATTTCATTGTCAATACAAATGCTAATATAAAAATAGAAGTCGGGGTTTTATCCCCGACTAAAGATGATATTTAGTTGGTCAAACCTAGACATCCGAGTACTAAGCTATTTCTGGAAACTTCTACCAATTTGAAAAATGATTGCGATATATGGATCGCCCAAAAGCTTAGTCACTAACTCTTTTACAATCCAAAATCTAAAATCCAAAATGGTACTACTCAAGTCGGTTTGTAATCTCTTCAACTGACTGAGTAAGATACTCTGTATCTAGAACCGCCCCCACTTATAGTAGTTCTTTGTATGCCGTTTGTTGGGCCGGAGACGGAAAAACCGCCTAGAGCGTCGTCAGAGTCTGGCCAATCACTATCGAAAAAGCTGATTTCTGCATTTTCAAAAAAGTTAAATTCCCAACCTAGATTTTTACCATCTCCTGCACTCATGCCACCTACATCGAGTCTACTGCTTATCTCGTCAACAGTGACGTTAGCATAAACATCATCCTGGCTAAAACTATCTGCACCATCTTTCAGGCAAACTATACTACTTACATAGAGGTTATATCCTCCTTCAATGATAGCCGCTTCTTCTGGTGTTAGGTTAGTGAAAAGTTGTTCTTGAGCAACAACAGCAGCGTTAGTAGAAATGATTTTTGACATGAACTTTATCCTTGATTTTAGTTTGCTAAATACACTTAAGAATTGCAGATTAGGCTACCTTGTTAATTAGATCGTACAAAGATAATTAAGTAGCTTTTAAAAAGTTGCATATTTGTGTGATGAATTTGCGGCTGTAACTATCGAAATTTTGTTCTGTATTTGACAAACTTATTCAATGATTCCGCTATTCCCCAAAGAAAGCATTTTTCTAAATGAACTTCTCTGCATATCACTCTCTACGATGTCTTTTAGTCTTTATGCACTAAGAACGGAAAAATTTTGAAAAAGCTGTTAAATCCTTATGCATGAAAAAATCGGGGCACTTGCCCCGACGTTATATTGTATTCAGCTTTTTAGCTCAGATTTTTGAGTAGTTAGCTCTTCGATCTGAATCGAGATAGGACAATCTAACCTCGGAAATTCAAATCAGTAAATCAACTTGAGAATTG
This sequence comes from Nostoc sp. DedQUE04, assembly GCF_034530995.1. Taxonomy (NCBI): domain Bacteria; kingdom Bacillati; phylum Cyanobacteriota; class Cyanophyceae; order Nostocales; family Nostocaceae; genus Nostoc; species Nostoc sp. DedQUE04. Next base: position 14,255 of record NZ_JAVRCA010000059.1, read on the forward strand.
CAGATTAGTCTACCCGATAAAGTTCGATATCATAATATTTTCTAGAGAGTAATAGAAGAAGAGTAGTTGAAAATTTTAATTTTGAATTGCTATGATTCACATCCAGGTTTTTTCTTCCGGTGACAGTTGATTTACTTGCTGTTGAAACCAAGTTTCAAAATTTTTTTGCAGTAATCGCTGGCGCATAAAATTGTCCAACTGGGCAGTTATAAACTTTTCCACACGTAAAATGATCCATGATTCTCCAAAGGGTATGGGTGGTTGAACTATACCCACTTGCCTTGTGCAAAGTAACTGAGCAAAATTGGGAGTAATAGTACCAAGTTCTACTGGGCCGACGATGCCGCCTGTATCAGCTTCTGTCCCTTGAGAATATTCACGCGCTAGTTCAGCAAATGACTGTTCCCCTTCTGTAATTCGGAAAAATAGTTCGTTGGCAGTTTCTCTATTTTCAGTCCGAATTAAAGAATAGATGACTTTATCAAAATGTTTTTTGTATTTGAGAAAGTGAGATTCTAGTTGATGTCCCCAAGTTATTTGCTTGAACTTTTCAACTCTGAGCTTTCGGGTTGCGAAAAGTTCTAATTGCTCTTGAGTCAGACAATAACGCGAACACCAATCTTGGATTTTTTGCTCGCTTGTTAAATCCCAATGCTGATAAAATTGCTCTAGAGCATGAGATGTTTCTGCTTGTGTGCAGGTGATTGGTGCGATCGCAGATTCGATAATGCTCTGAGATAACAATTGCCCAATCAGGTTGTAACTAGCCAAAAATGGAATAATTTCTTTAGGTAAGACCGAGATGCAGCTATGCCCGTCGTAGACATCGCCTATTTGTAAAGCTTTAGTCATATTTCAAGACTATTTTGTTGAAATATTTAATAAGTGCAGCGATCGTTTTTGGAATAAAGCGGCAAAGTTCAAGTATGATTCTCTGCCACAAGACTATTTACGTACACTTGAGAGCATTACCTTACAATGCTTTCAATTACCGCCTATCACTTCTAATGCCTAAACTTAAGCATCGGTGGTGGTAAATTGGTCAAAAGTTAAGGTGTAGGCAGTCTGTGTACTACTAAATTGATTGACCTGCAAGAAGTAATTACCAGAAAGATTAGTGTTGGAAATTACTTCCGATGTAATACCACCACTAGTAGAACGTGCAACTTCCTCACCTGCATCAACAATACGATTGTTGTTATAGTCCGCAATCAGTCGGATGTCAGCATCACTTTGGAGTCCGCTCAGTGTAATGTCAACACCCTCAAATAATCCCAGAGAGAATTCGTAAGTATCTGTGGTGTTGGTATTACTTATTGTCCCAAAGCGGGTAACATCACCTGACAAGTCACCAAGTGCAAACTCTCTAGGCAAAAGATTGCTGAAACCACTTAGCGAACTATTAGGTGTAGTTGCAGACAAGGCTAAATTGTAACTTACATCGCCTGATGAAGTGCTAAAGCGACTGACTTCGGCAAAATAAGTACCTGCGTCTGCTCGACGATTAAGGAAGTCATCTGCGTTGCTCCCCCTAGTGGAAGAATCAACTAGTTGGTCGCCTGTATCAAAGAAACCGTTACCGTTATCTTGATAAAGGCGCAAATCGGCATCATCACCAGCACTGATATTTGTCAGAGACAAATTGATGTTTTGGGTGGTGTCAATTCTGAACTCAAAGACATCAGTGGAATCTAAAACATTTAAATTAAAGTCATTGCGGGTAACAGGGGTAGCAGGTAGAACACCGATATCATCGTAGACAGTCATTTTTGACTCCTTTTGTTGGTGATATTGGTTGAAGTTCAACTCAGCAGATGTAATTTTTTGTCTGGATTCCAGCAGCAAATTACCTGCAATTCAATTCCAGGATTTGAGAACATGACAACCTAAAGTGAAGACTTTATGACATGAGTCTTTTGGGAATTCATGTTATCTTCAGCAACTAGTACCGCAAGGCGGAAGTCACGCATAATTGGATTCCGAGCTTCTTGCGCCATTTGAAATGGTGAACCAGCGCTGCAGAGGGAAACCCTCCCGCAGGCGAACGAGATAAGAGACAATCTCTACAAGCTGGTTCTAGGCTGGCTTTCATGTTAATTTAACAGCTATCTGGGGTACTATGGCAGCAATCTGTAGGGCAAAGCGATGCCACCATCACCGGGTACGACAACTGGCGGCAGAACAACTGGCGGCAGAACCTCGGCAACAAGTTCTACTACGTCAGTAGCTGTCTCTACTACGTCAGTAGCTGTCTCTACTACGTCAGTAGCTATCTCTACTACGCCAGTAACTATCTTTTTTAATTTCTTAAAGGGGTTCCGACCGCCATTAATAGCAGCTCCTTCTTCAGGGATTAATTCAGTGAACAATTGTTCATGCTGATTGTCTTTCATGTTTTTCTCCTTGATTAAAATTGACTTAAGTTTCCTAAAAAGAAGTTTTTCCTCAGGTAGAGGAATAAGTAATGAGGCAGTAATCAAATGCCCCATGCAGAGATAATTAAATAAATTTTAATTCACCTTATTTGCACCTTTTTTGTAGTACTTACTAAATGAACTTCTCTGCATATCACTCTCTACGATGACTTTTAGTTTTTATGCAGTTGGATGAAAATTTTTTGAAAAATCTGTAAAGTCCTTATGCAGCAAGGAATTAGCTTTTGCACCTATGGCTGTATAATTGAAATCAGCTATGTTTCAAACAACGGCAAGTATTCCATGCAACCCCGACAGGGCATTATTGAAATCTTTTCTACGTTTGTGCAATTCGATCTAGACCAATTTAGTGGTTGGGCAACAGATGCCAAACTGCGACGTAGTATGAAATTTTGCCTGGAGGAGTCGTCAACTGAGAAATCAGATACCTTTTGGGCACTTTATTGGTATAGAGTTTGGCAGACTGAATCTAGTGCTGTGGCACAGGCACATATTTCTGCTTATTTACAAGAGGTGTGCTATTGGACTGCTAGAAAATTCGCCCTCAACTTTCCCACGCAGTCGTCTGTAGCCGATTGTTTTCAGATGGCGATCGCTAATACTAACAAAATACTCAAAAATTTCAATCCTCAATACAGTTCGCATTTAAAAGCCTATGCACAATTAACTTTTGAATCGATTATCAAAGATGCAGTGCGCTTACAGCGGGAAGCAGACATTTGCTCAGACTGGGCATTATTGCACAAACTCAGCCGCAAACGACTAGTGCATTCATTACAAAATGCCGGATTTAACAAAGAAAGCATCGAAAGTCATGTTTTAGCCTGGGAATGCTTTAAGGAACTCTACACAGGTGACAATACAAAAATTCGTCAGTTGGCCAAACCAGATGCTCAAACTTGGGAGGCTATTAGTAATCTTTATAATGCAGAACGTTTGGGCCGATTGAGTTCGCCCACTGCCGCAGCCAATCAGCAAACCATAGAAACCTGGGTATTATCTGCTGCTAAAGCTGCCCGTACTTTCCTCTATCCTAAGTTTGTTTCCGCAGACGCTCCCCTCAAAGAAGATGAAGGTAATTTATTAGATATACTGCCTGTAGATTTGCAAACATCTTTACTAACGGAAATTATTGAGCAGGAAGAAGCTGTGAATATGCGATCGCAGCAAACTCAGTTAAACCAAGTTTTGCACCAAGCGATCGCTGCACTCGATGCTGAGTCCCAAAAAGTACTACAAGCTTACTACGTTCAACAACTGACTCAACAAGAAATTGCTGCCCAGCTAGAAATTAAGCAATATACTGTTTCCCGTCGCCTGAGCAGTATTAAAAAGTCATTGCTCCTGACTCTTACACAATGGAGTCAAAACACCTTGCATATTTCCCTTAAATCCGACGTAGTAGATGCCATAAACACAAGTTTAGAGGAATGGCTCAAAGTCCAATATAGCCATACCCAGATTCAATCAGCAGACAAGAAATAATTTTGTCTCTCCCCTCTCCCTAATATGGTCTTTATATGGAGCCATTCTAAAATTATTTATGTTGAATTCACCTCCCCCATTCACTATTGACTCACAGCATTTATACTTGGAAATTACTAAATTTCCAGAAGTGCAAGAACAACCATACTCAACAGCTGGTACTTGTCAACGTGGGTGGATAAATCAAAAATGCTTGCAAGCATTTTTGCCTTGGTTCCAGGAGGAAATTGCTCCCACCGCCAGGGTTTATCCTAACAGTGCGGCATTGCCGAGTTTTTGGGAAGTAGTCAATGGCACAGCTATTAGTTTCGAGCGCGATCGCCTGGTATTAATTCCCACCCTGGCGATGGATGACGATGAATTACGCGTACCGCAAGAATGGATAGATATACCAGAGTGGATTGCTGATTATTACATAGCAGTACAAGTTAATCCCGATGATGGCTGGATAAAAATTTTTGGTTACACAACCCATCAAATTCTGAAAACAAAAGGAGTTTACGATGCTGGCGATCGCACTTACAGCTTGGAAAGTGAAGATTTAATTCCAGATATTAATGTGCTGTGGGTTACACGCCAACTCGATCGCTCAGAAGCCTTACGTGCTGAGATTGCACCAATAGATTCTATTAGCAAAACCCAGGCAGAAAACCTTTTAGAAAGGTTGGGCGATCGCAATGTAAAATTCCCACGTTTAGCACTTCCATTTTCACTCTGGGGTGCGCTCTTGGCACATAGCGGTTGGCAAAAAAAGTTGTATGAACTGCGTCAGGGTTTACTCATACAGCGATCGATTCCGCAATGGTTGCAGACAGGGGTAACTAATTTAGCTCAACAGTGGGGATGGGAAAAAAGAGAATTCGTTGTAGTACCTGCCGGAATGCGGAGTGCAGAACCAGTTCTCGGTTTGTCTCGGCGAATAAAAGTTGCAGAGCAAACATACGAGTTACGCATTTTCCCAAAAAGCACTTCTGAGGATTATGTTTGGCGTTTTGAATTGCGAAGTACAACTGTTGATGGTCAAATTCCGGCTGGGTTTAAGCTCCGACTACTAACGGAAGACTTACAAGCTTTTGAAAATAATCAAGATACAGCAACAACTCCTGTAGATATGTTGTATTTGGAAGTAATTTTGGAACTAGGAGAAGGATTGGTTTGGGAAATAGAACCCACACCTGAAGACTATGAGCGAGAGATTTTGCGGTTTTAAGTTTTACCTTCAAAAATCTTCACGGTTAGCTTCTATTATTTACTCTTAAACTGAATTTTACTACACACAACAACCTAGTTAGCAACCAAGATATATATAGCAGGGTGTAAGGGCACGGCAGTGCCCATAGGTGTCAATTTAACGTGAAACCTTGTCAAGACGTGATATTGAGTTCATTCACTTATGGTTACTCACAGCGTCACCTCACCTCGGTTTTGTCTAAACCCAAAACCGTCCCTCCTCTTACCACGGCTACGGTGTACACACAAGTCAAATTACCCCCCTCAATCCCCCCGTGTATTGGGGGGAAGCCGGAAATCGAATTCCCTCTTAAAGGGGCTGGAGAATTGTCGCCCACTAACTAACCTTGCAAAGAAGAGAAGCCGGAAATCCAGTTCCCTCCCCTTTACAAGGGGAGGGTTAGGGTGGGGTAAAACATATGTGCAACAAGCGTTTAAGCTGAAGTTGACACCAATGGTCAGTGCCCTGCCCCTACGGGTGTACTCAACATCTAGGGAGAACTAGCTGTGGACAAGTTAATCATCTTAAAGTTAGGGGAGGGAAACTTTGAACAAGGGTTTACCGTGACTCTACAGATTGGCGATGAAAATGTCCGCCCGACTGTGGAAATCACAGGCGAACTTCCCCCCAACCCGGAAATTCTTCGCGATTATCACCGTTGGCAATCTATTTATCGTAATTTAAGGCTGCCATCTCGTCCGATTGGTTTAGCTAAAGAACTTACCCAAGCCCCTAGCCTCGAATACTGCCAGCAGGTGAGTGAGGAATTTAAAGTAAGTTTTAATACTTGGCTTGCTTCCGATTCCTTTCGTTCCATCCGCGAGAAATTGTTAGAAAAACTCATGCTTGCGGATAATATTCGGATGCTTTTACAAACCAAAGACCTGCGATTACAGAAATTTCCCTGGCATCTTTGGGATTTGATAGAACGCTATCCCCAGGCGGAAATCGCCTTGAGCGCTCCTGGCTACGAACAAGTCAACCTTAACCGCATAGCAACTACATCCGATAAAGTAAAAATCTTAGCGATTTTGGGTAACAGTCAAGGTATTGATACCAAAGCAGACCAAGCGCTACTTAATTTGTTACCCAATACAGATATAACTTTTTTAGTTGAACCACAATGCCTTGACCTTACCGATCAGCTATGGGAGCAGAATTGGCAGATTCTATTTTTCGCCGGACATAGTTCCACTCAGGAAACGAATCAAACCGGAAAAATCTATATCAATCAAACTGAAAGTCTAACAATTAGCCAGTTAAAGTATGCCTTGAAAAAGGCAGTAGAACGAGGTCTAAAACTAGCGATTTTCAATTCTTGTGATGGCTTGGGATTGGCCTGGGAGTTTGCAGATTTACATATTCCCCAAATTATCGTGATGCGAGAGCCTGTACCCGATCGCGTCGCGCAACAGTTTTTAAAGTATTTTTTAGAAGCCTTTGCGCGGGGAGGCTCGATATATTTAGCCGTCAGGGAAGCACGAGAAAGGTTACAGGGACTAGAAAACCAATTTCCCTGTGCTACATGGTTGCCTGTGATCTTTCAAAATCCGGCTGAGATGCCGTTGAATTGGCGGGAATTGTTTAGAAATCCACCCAATCTTCCTGCATCATTGTCTCAAACCACGCCTGTTAGAAGAACCACAAATCGGCTTGGCTTTTCATTAATATTACTGACGAGCATGGTAGTAACCGTAATATTAATCGGGATCAGGTATTTGGGCGTGCTGCAAACATTAGAGTTAAGTGCATTTGACCAACTGGTACGCTTGCGCCCTCCTGAAAAACCAGACTCACGCCTGCTGATTGTCACTGTAACTGAAGAAGATGTCCAGGCGCAAAAACCGGAAAAACCTCAAGGTTCGTTGTCAGACAAATCACTTGCCCAACTGTTAGAAAAATTAGAGGCATATCAAGCACAAGTTATTGGTTTGGATATATACCGAGATTATCCAGTGGATAAGGATTATTCAGCATTGGCAAAAAGGATGCGAAAAAGCGATCGCTTTGTCGGGGTGTGTCAACTCAGCGATTCCCAAACCGGAAAACCAGGTGTAAAACCACCCCCAGAAGTTTCTTCACATAATCTCGGTTTTAGCGATATTGCCGTAGATTCAGATAATGTCGTGCGTCGCCAGCTGTTAGCGTTAACTCCTGCGCCCTCATCTCCTTGTACTGCGCCCTATGCCTTGAACGTTCAACTGGCGCTGCGTTACCTGTATACGAAAGGAATTCGGTTGCAATTTACCCCTGATGGCGCATGGCAATTAGGGAAGGTGACATTTAAACCAATAGAAGCTCATGCAGGAGGTTATCAAAGGGTTGATGCTTTTGGACACCAAATTTTATTAAATTATCGTTCTTCTCCTTCACCAGAAGCGATTGCACCAAGTATGACCTTACAACAAGTGTTAAGGGGTAAGCTAAATGCCAATGCAGTCAAAGGCAAAATAGTAATTATTGGCACAACAGCAGAAACTTTTGGTGATTACTGGTTAACTCCCTACATCACTCCTCAAGGAAAATTACAGGCAATACCAGGAGTATTTTTACAAGCCCAGATGGTCAGTCAACTGCTCAGTGCTGCTTTGGACGGAAAACCTCTGTTGTGGACTTGGCCGCTTTGGGGTGAGGTAATTTGGGTTTGGGGTTGGTCTTTTTTAGGCGGTTTATTTACTGCTTATCTGCACCGATTCATTTACTTAAGTTTGGCAGGAGGAATAGCCATTATTAGTTTATACGTTAGCTGTTTTATATTTTTAATTGTATATAGTTGTTGGGTTCCGCTAATTCCTGCTATGTTGGCTTTAGTAGTTAATAGTTTAATAGCTACAACTTACTTAAACATGAAATTTAAAAACTAATATTTAACAAGTCAGAATTCAGGAGTCAGAATTCAGATGAAAAGCTATTGGCAAAAAATGCAATTAATCGCGGCAGTGGGAATGACTTTGTGGGGAATTATCGGCTATTCTCCAATGATTTGGATGACACCAGTTGCGGCGGCTACTCCTAAGAAATTTTCGCCTCCTCCGCCTCCTCCAGACAGGGGTGCAGCAGGCGATCGCGGAGGGGCTGCAAGTCGCGGTTGTGGCGTTGGGAATCAGTCTGTAGTTGGACTTGTACCTATATATAAAGAGACAGTCAATCAAGGAAAAACAGAAGCTGTTTCTGTTACTAAAGTTTGGGGCTTGACGAATGAGGAATATCCAACTTTTTGGTTTTTTGTCCCCTATCAAAAGTCTCTAATTGATTCTATTGAATTTGTTGTCAAAGATGAGTCAGGTAAATCAAGTCAAACTCTTTACCGAACAATAGTAACAATACCAGAAACACCAGGAATTGTTAGCATTCGCTTAAACGCAAATGCTTCTCCATTGCAAGTAGACAAGATGTATCACTGGTTTTTTAAGATAAAAGTCATTTGCAATCCACAACAACCTCCAGAACGAGAGTATGTGGAAGGATGGGTGCAACGAGTCAATCCAAATCCTCAATTAGTAGATAGCTTGAAGCAAGCAACTCCTCAGCAACGGGTAAACCTTTATGCCGAAAATGGTATTTGGTTCGATGCCTTAACTACTTTAGCTGAATTACGTCTTAGCAAACCTGAAGATCCAACTCTAGCGGTGGAGTGGATGAATTTGCTTCAATCCGTAGATTTAGAGAATTTAGCTAAACAACCTTTGATAAAATGTTGCCAAGCTAATGCAAAGTAGCACAGCAGAGCAATAGACCTTTTGCAAAAGTCGTCAGGCAAATTCGGTTTGAGCGATCGCTCATGAACAGCTTTTGTCACACTCCAAAAGGGCAACCTCTAGAAACTTCAATAAATGAGTAGAATTTGTCAAAGCCAGTTACCAACTAAAACATAAGGTGCCCAGTAGCCAGGACGACTGTAATTGGGATAATCTTTTAACAACTTTATTTGGGCACGACGCAAGGCTTCAGCCTTTGTCACCTCATTTTTAACTAACTCACGATAAAATTCCCCAATTAAGATAGCAGTAGATTTATCGCTGATATGCCATAGTGAAGCCAAGGTACTACGGGCGCCAGCTTTCACGGATGCTCCTGCTAGCCCTAGCGTGGCGCGATTGTCACCAGTAGCAGTTTGGCAAGCACTTAACACCAGCATTTCCAAGGCTTCTGAGCGAGTTCGATCTCGCCGGCGCAACAAGCTATCAAATTGCGTAACATTGATCGGCCCATCGTTTGCAAGTATAAAAGTATTCTCAACATTGGAACTAAATTGACCGTGGGTTGCCAGATGTAACACATTAAATGGCACAGTATTTACCTTACTCTCTAGGTTTTTGCTGTTGAAGTCTCGATCTAGTAACTGGGTGGTAGAGGCGATCGCTTGGGAAATAGAGTCGAATTCTGATTTAATTTCTGGTAGCGGTGGAAATTGCTGTTTAAAGCCTTGTGGTGGTTGCATTAACCCGGCAGCTAGTACATTGAGTTTTGTTTGTGTCAAGGGTTTGAGTGCGAGTAACTGGAGTCCTAAGCTGAGTGCTACAGCGTATTTTTCTACCAAATATTGCTGACCGTCATACAATATAGCCATTGGCACATTTCGCAATATGCCATCCAGTACAAATACAAGGGTTTTGACGCCACTATCTTTTAAATCTGACTCAATTTCTTTGATTAACCACCCATAGACTTCCTGTGATAGCGCCTGCACTTCTTCATTGCGATCGGGTTCTAAGAGATACTCTCTGAGTTGTTTTATAGTACCTTCTACCTCATTCTGGGGCTTATTTACTGTATAATTACGCAGTGGTTGTTTAGGAATTTTGACAATCACTTGGAGTCGATCGGGTAAAATAATTGGATAAACGATCGCGGCTGTGGGATTATCTTTATCTACCACTGTGTCAAGCAAAACAGTTTTGGCATTAATGCAAGCTTCCCGGAAAAAGTCGTCTAATTCCGCTAGTTGCAGTGCTTCAATCCTCTGTCTAGCTTTGTCTAGGATTGGTTCGCTCGGATGAGTTTGCTGAAACTGCAACAATAATTCTACGGACTCTCGATATACAGGTTCTACACTTTCTTTAAAGGAAAACTGGACATCTCGATTCACAACTACTAAGTCACTACGGAGAGTCTGCAACTCACCGATCGCAGTATCATAGCTGGCAATAGCGCCCTCAATCTCTCCCTGCTGTTTTAACAAGCGCCCTAACTGCCAATGCCAACGATAAGCGATATCTGGGGCATTAATTGTTTGGGCGATGTTCAGTGCTTGTTGGGTGAGGTTCTGGGCAATTGACCATTGCTTAGTTTGTTCGTATACACTGCCTAGAGTACCAAGGGCAAAGCTCTCGGCTCGTTTATCTGCTAAATTTTCAGCTTGTTGCAAGGCTCTGGCGCAGATTTGAGCGATCGCTTCGGGTATAGTTCCGAATTTCATTAAGCTTTGAGCTAGATTAATCTGCGCATAAATAGTTGTCACAGAAGCAGGTAGTTGTGCCAGTTGAGTTTGGATTTGCGGCAATAGTGTCTGCACGGCGGCTGTTTGTCCCGCGTTCACTAGTAAATTCAACTGATTAACTTGAGCCTGAACTTTGCTAATCGGGTGAGGAGCGATCGCAGCAGCTTGCTGATAAAACTCTATTGCACCTTTAAAATCTTGCTGTACTTGTGCCGTGTTGCCTAAACTAAATAAAGCCGCACTCACATCCTGGGGAGAATCCAATTTTTGGGCAATTGACAAACTTTGCTGTAATACTTGACGAGATTGATTCAAATCTCCGGCTAATTGCAGAGCATTCCCAAAAGACCGTAATTCTACTGCTTTACTAACTGAATTAGGTTTTGATTGTAACTCTTGCTGCAATTGAGTCAAGATCGTCAAAGCCCGACGGTAAAATCCCAAAACTTGCCATGCTTGTGCTTGATTGATGCGATCGCGGATAATGCCATTGCGATCGCCTAATTGCTTATAGCTAACTTCCGCACGTTGCCAGGTGTTGAGTGCCTGTTCAGCTTGTCCCAAGTCTAGTTGAATACTACCTTGAATATCTAGAATTGGAGCCAAAACCTGAAGATTTTGGGAATTAGAGGATTTTTCGAGCAACTTCAAGCTATCTGTAATTGCCTGTTGTGCTGGTGGTAAATTACCCAGTTTTTGATATGCCAACGCCAAATTACTTAATGCTACAGCTTGCTGCAATTCATTGCCTTGGCTGCCAAAACTTTTAACTGCTTGTTGCAAAACTTTAACCGCTTCTGCAAATTGTCCTGCCTCATACAGCACTTTACCCTGTTGCAGCAAGTCTTGTGTTTGTGCAGTCCGATTTTGGATTGAGATTCCAAAAGTTGCGATATGTTGTGTCTCTATAGTTGCAGCAACAGGAAAAGCAGTAACGCACAAAAAAGCTGTCACCACAACCAAGAGGATGAAAACAGATAAATTATGGTTTTTAAAGAAACGAATGAACCATCTGTTGCATCCGTTATATATCTGTTGCCACTGATTATTTTTATAACTCTTGAGTTTCATCGTAATTCCTCCCCCGATTCTTGGAGTAACGAATTATTGACTACAGGACATAGCAGAGGGAATAGAAGAACTTTGCCCAGATTGAGCCACAAGCATAATATCACCGTTACCATCAACGATCCATCCTTGAGCCTCCACAATTGGGTTGCTAGATTTGGTCATAGTTGCAGTAGATAAATTATCCGCGATCGCTGTTGCTTGTGATGGCAAATCTACCCAACCAGTAATTACTGCTCGTCCTTGCAACGGTTCATTTGGACTTTGGGGTAATCCACCGCGTCCAGTGGCGATAAAACGACTAGCGTTTTGTCCTCTTTTAGGAGTGCAACCTTGAGCGATTTGTCGGGATGCATCTATGAGGTTAGAGGGTAGTTGAATTAAGCCGCGACTGGGGTCAGTATCAGGTGTGTTGAGATTTATCTCACCATTTAAGGAAGGGTTGGTTTGGGAGATGGCAGTGATATCACTTGTTGGTAACTGATTAGGATTTAGCTTTTTCGGGTCGGTTGTTTGCAACTGCTGCTCAAGCTCTTGCCGACTGCGCGGCTGTAGCCCAAAGATGCCAGTAGAGTTGACAATAACTTTCCCGCCGCTACCCTCGAAAGCGTTGGCAGTGATATCGCTATTTTCATTGGGGACGGCAACGACAAAGCCTCGGTAATTTGGGAGGTTATTGATAATGATATTACCGCCATCACCACCACCTTGTGTAGTGCCCGCAGTAGTGGAGATTTGACTGTCTCGACGCAAGAGTAATAAGTCCCGCACATTCAAGTAGATACTGCCGCCATTGCCTGAGGCAGTCGTAGCTTGAATACTGCCTTTATTGTTAAGAAAAATCAAACTGGCTGTAACTCCTATATCACCTGCTGTCCCCTGTCCAAGTCCCTCAGTAGTGGTAGTTAATTTTGCTCCATCGGCGATCAATAGCGACCCCGTGATGACGGTAATGCCCCCAGCCTTACCCGATGCTCCAGGGTAAACTACGGTGGCGACTTTTGCGTTGTTTGTCAAGGAAAAGCGCTCTTTAGCTTTAATCGTCACACTGCCTGCATTTCCTTGCCCAAAGGTACTAGCAGACAATAAAGCGTCTTTGCTCAAGGAGACGGTATTGCGAGCCTCAATCCTCACATTTCCTGCACCTTCTTGTCCTGCAGTACTGACTGTTAGGAAAGCCCCATCTGTTGCAGACAGCGATCCGGTAGTAATAGTGATATCCCCACTCTTGCCCGCTAGTTCAGATGCTGAGTTGCTGAATATACTACTGGAATGTCCATTACTACCTATTCCACTGAAATAAACAGCATCACGGGCGTTAATTGTGACGCTGCCTGCATTCCCTTGACCTTCAGCGATGCTCACTAATCTAGCTCCATTAGTGATATATAGTGAGTCAGTATTAATAGTGATGTCCCCAGCGTTGCCCACTGCTCCTTTTTGCACTGCGGTGATAGCATCACTGCTACGACGCTGCCCATCATCACTGACCCCTTCACCTTCAAAAGAGACTGTATCACGGGCGTTTATCGTTATACTGCCAGCATCCCCTCGTCCTTCAGTGTTTGCAAATATTCGTGCCCCATTGGTAACAGAAACAGCCCTGGCAGTGATAGTCACATTCCCAGCCTTGCCTTCTGCTCCAGGTCTGACTGCGCTAGAAGCAACGCTGTCTACTCCATCAAAAGAGACTGTATCACGGGCGTTTATCGTTATACTGCCAGCATCCCCTCGTCCTTCAGTGTTTGCAGTGTTTGCGACTATTTGTGCCCCATTGGTAACAGAAACAGCCCTGGCAGTGATAGTCACATTTCCAGTCACATTCCCACCCTTGCCTTCTTCTGCTCCAGGTCTGACTGCGCTAGAAACAACGCTGTCTACTCCATCAAAAGAGACACGATCCTGAGCCTTAATCGTCACATTGCCTGCATTCCCACGCCCAAGAACGTCCGCACTCAATTTAGCACTATTAGTGACAAACAGCGAGCCATTGGTAGTAATATTGACTTTCCCAGCATTACCTTCGCCGAGTTTTTCGACTCTGCTGAAAGCACCTGTATCTCTGCCATCAAAAGAGATTCGATTACGAGCGTCAATACTAATATTGCCTGCATCGCCTTTGAAGAAGGTACTTGTACTCAGTTGAGCGTTATTGGTGACAGATAGGGTTCCGGTAATGACGGTAACATTCCCACCATTACCCCTATTTGTCACATTACTGAAAATACCTGTACCACGACCATCAAGTGAGACAGTATCACGGGCATCAATCAACACATTACCTGCATTTCCTAGACCAGAGGTACTAGCGGTTAATCTAGCGCCATTACTTGCCAATAGTGACCCAGTTGCCACACTAATGCTGCCTCCATCACCAACAGATCCACTTAAGACCTCATTAAATACTCCACTGAAAAAGTTATTACCTTCTACTCCATCCAAGACGATATTATTTCTAGCATCAATGAAGATATTGCCTGTATCTCCTCGGTCACGAGTGCTAGCAGACACTCGAGCGCCATTGGTTAGGGAGAGTGACCCAGTTGTTACACTAATGTTACCACCGTTGCCCGAATTCAATCGAGCGCCATTAGTTAAAGCCAGCGATCCACTTGTAATACTGATAGTGCTTCCTTTTCCTGTTGCACCTGGTTCTACAGCACTAAATGCACCACTAGAAAAACCATTATTATCCACTCCATCAAAAGAGATATCTTCAGCTTGAATGGAAATATTACCTGCATTCCCTTGTCCAAAAACGCTGCCAGACAATTGGGTGCCATCAGTTAAAAATAGTGAATCTGCGATGATGTTAAGGTTGCCAGCACTACCTTTACCATTAGAGTTTACGATATTTAAAATTCTGCTAGCCTGCCCACCTCGAATCGTGCCTGTGGCATTCAGCGTTAAATCTCCTGCCTGACTACTTGCAGAACCTAACCCTGGTGCTATTCCAGCTAGTAGCCAACTTGCTCCCAAAACCTCTATGTTTCGAGCGTTGATGGCGATACTTCCCCCCTTGTCAGCAGAGACATTTACGTTGGCTCCGTCGATCAGTGATACATCTGCCCATGCTATATCTTCAGGAAGATTCAAACTCAAATTACTACCATCTATATTATTTAAATTAACTGTTCCTGCACCCGCCAATCCTCCTAACTCAACCCTCCCACCAAAAGCATTTAACCTTCCACCATCCATGCTGATGTTGCCACCCACTAGCAGCAAACTTCGACCATCTACTACACGTAGACCAAAGACATTAAAGCCGGACTGATTTAATCCTGCTGGTGCGAGTGAGTTATTTTGAATCGGCGCAGCAGCAATTTGATTGAATAGAAAAGCTGAAGGATTGACTGTCAATAATGCAGGACTATTTGGATTGTCAGCACTGAAAAAACTTTGATTGCTAAACTGTATCGCATTGGCAGTAGTCGCCACAAAAGAACCACCAATGTTCAGTGAGGCATTTTTACCAAAAATAATCCCCGACGGATTAATCAGAAATAGGTTAGCTATACCATTAGTGCGAATTAACCCATCAATGTTAGAAACTGACTTACCCGTTACCCTGCTAATGATGTTTTGAATGTCAAGAGCATTATTAAAGAAAGCAGTGCTTGCAGTGGGAACGGAAAACTCCCTAAAGCTGTGGAACAAATTGCCACCCGCTCTGGTTCCTCCTTCAATAATTCTGGTGTTACCTTCTAGTTTGATGGTGGAATTATTAGGTAGAGTGGCATCGGGAGTAATTTGGGCAGAAGCACAATTTGCCCAAAAAGCTGCGATCGCAATTCCCATCCCCACACAAACAGCAATTGTTGAATCAAGGTTAGTTTGTATAGTGATTGTGGTGGTGGGTCTTTTAGGCTGTGTCATCGCTGTAGCGATTCGCTTTAATGCTTTGGGCTAATTTTATTCTGCTAAGAGTAGTGAAAAGTAATAACTTTTCTGAAGAAATACTTAGATCAATAGAAATTCCTCTGCCGATTGAAGTAACGAATCATTGACTACAAGACATGGCAGAGGGAATAGAAGAACTTTGCACAGATTGAGCCACAAGCATAATATCACCGTTACCATCAACAATCCATCCTTGAGCCTCCACAATTGGATCGCTAGATTTGGTCATAGTTGCAGTAGATAAATTATCCGCGATCGCTGTTGCTTGTGATGGCAAATCTACCCAACCAGTAATTACTGCTCGTCCCCGCAAAGGTTCATTCGGACTTTGGGGTAATCCACCGCGTCCGGTGGCGATAAAGCTACTGGCGTTTTGTCCTCTTTTAGGAGTGCAACCTTGGGCGATTTGTTGGGATACATCCACAAGGTTAGAGGGTAGTTGAATTAAACCGCGACTGGGGTCAGTATCTGGACTGTTGATAATTACTTCCCCGCTCACTCCCAATTCTGAGCTTGCTGTAATGTCACTGTTTTCGGTTGGGCTGTTTTGCAAGAGAATACCGAAAATACCATTGGTTGTAATGTCAACTCTACCACCAGTTCCAGTGAAGGCGTTAGCGCTGATATCGCTATTTTCTTTAGGAACGGCGACAATGAAAGGGCTATTAATGGTGATGTTACCGCCATCGCCACCGAATTCGCTACTGCCGGCAGTGGTAGAAATTTGACTATGATTGCGTAGTAATAATAAGTCTTGCAACTTCAAGGTAATATTACCACCATTCCCCGATCTGGTTATGGCGGCGATCGCTCCTTGATTATCCAGGCTCAAAGAACGAGCTTGGATGTCAAGGTTGCCTGCCGTCCCTGCGCCAGTACTACTGACAGTGACTTCACCTCCATCCCGGACACTCATCTGCTCAGTTTCAACCTTTACACTTCCCCCACTACCAGTACCTTCTGGCGTCACCGCAGCGCTGATTTGGCTGTTAAAGTTACCATTTGCTGATTTGCCAACGACTTCTACAGATTTCGACGCCTGAATTCGTAATTTACCTGCATTGCCCACTCCAGCAGTTCCAACCGATACTACTGCACCACCTCTCACACTCAAGCGATCGGTTTCAATTGTTAAATCGCCACCGTTGCCTCTGGGTGGAATCACTGTTTCGTCTGCGTCTATTTCAACACCTGCATTGATACCTGTAGCATAGAGGTTATCAATAGGTGTATCAAATACCTCTACCTCAGAAGCACGAATTGTGAGATTCCCAGCGTCCCCTTGACCAAAAGTAGCGACTTGCACTTTACCTCCATTACTGACACTCAAGCGTTTTGTCTCAATGGTCAAATTGCCACCGCGACCCTCACCTCTAGGGTTTACCTGAGCAAATAAGCCAGCAGGATTTTCAATATTAGATGTAAATGATTTGATTTTTCCGCTAATTTCCACTGACTCGGCAGCGTGAATAGTCAAATTTCCGGCAAACCCTTTACGATAAACACTGCTTCCCACTTGACTGTCAATGATATTCATAGTGATAGTTTCAATGTTTATATTGCCAGCATTCCCTTGTCCAAAAGTACTGGCAGATAGTTGTCCATCTCGGACAATCAACTGATTGGTATTAATTGCCAAATCTCCTGCTGTTCCTGTACTCGATGTTTGAGTTAACAAGCTGCTGGGAAAGGGAAATAAACTATTACTATTAGTAGCAGATCCTATCAGTTTAACTGATTGGGAGGCATTGACTGTCAAGCTTCCTCCAGCCCCACTACTGCTAGTTCGAGCTGAAATCGCTGCTCCATCTTGGATTAATAACTGATTGGTGTTAATCGTAATCTTTCCTGCGGGCCCTATGTCATAGGCGTTAGAACTTATTCTGCTAGGATACCATCTATTAGGAAACTGTGGAAGAATAGCAGTACCGACTAGCTGCACTGATTCGGCATTTACTGTTATACTCCCTCCAACCCCTTTACCTTCGCTATCGGTTATAATTCCGGCTCCATTTTGGATGAGTAACTGTCTAGTGTTAATCGTGATGTCTCCGGCGTCTCCTACTCCATTAGATGCAGCAAACATACCAGTAGAGCCTAAGTTGGGATTATCTGGAATACCGATTATTTGCACTGATTCTGAGGCATTCACAGTCAAATTTCCTGCCACACCTGCATTCGTTGTACTAGATGAAATCTTTCCTCCTGCTAAGATTTGTAACTGTCTGGTGTTAATTGTCAGGTCTCCTGCATCTCCTGTCCCAGAATTTTCAGCAAATAAACCACTGCGAATTCCAGTAGGTGATTCTCCAACGACTTGCACTGATTCGGAAGCATTTACACTCAATCCTTTTCCAGGTAATGCTCCTAAAGTACTGGCTTCAATCTTGGAACCTCCACTAACTGTAACTCCTTTACCCCACACCTGAATAGCGCCGCCACCTTCGCCACTGGTACTGACTAAGGCTTGATTACTAAGTGAGATATCGGCTTTAGCTAGATTATCAGGAACAATCAAACTTAAATTATTACCATCCACATTCAGTCCGACTGTCCCCTCACCTGCAACTCCTGCCAATTCCACTCGCCCACCCGGAGCATTCAATTTACCTTCGTTGATGGCAATTTCTCCACCGACTAATAGCAGACTTCGACCATCTGGTACTCGTAGACCAAAGATATTATCTCCTGCTGGTGCAATTGACCTGTTTTCAATTCTGCCAGCCTGAAGTTGATTGAATAGCAAAGCCGAAGGATTAACTGTTAGTAATACAGAAGGAGTCTGAGGATTAGTTGCACTAAATTCCAACCCATTGCCAAACACAAAAGAATTCGCCGTACTCGCCACAAACGAACCCGCCACATCTAGTCGTGCATTGTTCCCAAATAAAATGCCATTGGGATTAATCAAAAACAAATTTGCATTACCATTCACCCCCAATGTACCGAGAATATTCGAGATATTACTTCCTGTCACCCGTGTGAGAATATTGGAGATTCCCGTGGGATTGGCAAAATAAACTCGCTGCAATTCACTTACATTGAATTCCTGGAAACTATGGAACAGGTTTGTACCGCGAATTGCTCCACCATCAATCCGGTCAGCAGCAGTACCTTTGATATTGACATTGCCAGTGATTATTGAAGAGTTATTACCCAATGTTCCATCAGGGGTAATCTGGGCTAAGGCGTGATTTTCACAAGGAAATATGCCATGAGCAAGCACTCCAATAATACTAATAGCTTCTAATAAATCTGAGTGCCAATTCCTATTTTTACAGGTTGTCATATCAGAATCAGCCTCGCTTGCTCATTTATTACCTGTGAATATGCAATCAATTTTTTGAGAAATTTATCTATAATTAATTTCATTTCAGCAGATATTTTGACTAGATGAGAGTAAAATATTAAAAAATTAAAATTAATTAATAGACATTTAGTGAAATTAAATATGCGTTATCCAGAACCCTTGTAAGCAGTTTAAAGAAAAAATAGCACTATAGATGAATTGCTTTACCACTAGCAATAACCAGGATTTTAAATCCATTGAGTATCAAAAGAGTCTTGTCCAGTACCATAAATTAAATCGCCATACTCCTGCCAATGAGTTAGTTCCTGCTGCGAAAGTTGGGGTAAGTGCAGCACAGAAAGATTTTCCAGTAATTGCTGCCTATTTTTTGGGGCTGTGAGTGCCAGACACACTGCCCGATGGCTTAGTGCCATTCGGTAACAGTCTGCTGCTAGTGGTGGTTTTTGTTGCCAGTTGGGATGCCCCTTAAGTAATGACCCCCAACGAGTACAGGTAAACGCTACTACTGGAATACCTGCCTTTGAAGCGCTGGGAAGAACATCTTCTTCAGCTTTTCGATGTGCCATATTATAGCGGAGCATCAGCACATCAATGTGACGTGCTTCAATTAATTGTTTGGCAATAGGTAGGTTGTGAGTTGTGACTCCTACATAACGCACGAGTTTTTGATCTTTCCAAGAATGCAGTTCGTTAAGCACCGCTTGAAGTTGACCTATGTCATCAGCAGGGGAAACATATTCAGCAAAAAATACATCCACTTGCGCGATATTTAAACGATGGCGCACGCAGTCCAAGTAATTGCGTAAAGATTCTATATTCCGATTTTCACTACCTGTTACTATCAAGGTCTGCTCACGCTTTCCTACCAACAGAGATTTCAAGCCATCCAAGAAGTTTTCCGATTCCAAATTGTAAAAGAAAAAGTAATTGATCCCCGCTTCAAATGCCAATGAAACAGTTGCAGCATCTATTGATTGCCCTGCTAAACCAAGAATGCTTGCTGGCTGTCTGTGTATAGTTACTAACTCCACGTCAACGCTCCAATTCTCACTTTTACTCTATTACACCTTCATGATGTTAGTGAAAACTCAATGAATCTTAATTTTTAATCATCTTCTGCAATGATTGATAAAAATTGGTTAACTTATGAAAAAAGGAAGTCAGGAGTATTGAATTAGAAGCTACAAGTTGGAAACCACGCAATCATGTTACGGTTAAGTATATAGCAATTCCTAGTTACGTGAGGTACAGAAATAATGTTTTTAAACGCAGAGGAGCGCAGAGTCAAACGCAAAGGTACGCAGAGGCTTACCTAATTTTATTAGTGATTTACTCAGTACCTCAGCAGGTCGGGAAACGCTATTATCAAATATAAAATTATTACTGTCGAATCTTATTTCACAATGATATAAGCTAATATTCTCACGCCAAAATGTATATTTCAACCAAATAAAGTAATTGAGCTTTAAACCGCTTTAACTCATGCATAACTCTAGTTAATATCGTCATATTCGTCAAGCGTCAACAGAATGGCTCCATGTTAATTTAAGACCTTTTGTGTGCAATGAAAAAGCCTGGATTTATTGAGCGTCATCACCTGTGGACAGAAATCCAAAAAGAAGCATCTAAAAAGCTTGAGGCTGTTGTCAAAGAACGGGATCTATTGTTGA
The DNA here is from genome assembly GCF_034530995.1 of Nostoc sp. DedQUE04. Lineage (NCBI taxonomy): Bacteria > Bacillati > Cyanobacteriota > Cyanophyceae > Nostocales > Nostocaceae > Nostoc > Nostoc sp. DedQUE04. Next base: position 34,797 of record NZ_JAVRCA010000059.1, read on the forward strand.
TTCGTACCGCTTGGTCAGACCAGCATGGGATTGTTCGCAGCAAATCGCTCTTACCGCAGACATTTTTCAGCGCCTTAGAAAACGCTATGCAAATCAGCACAGGCACATTCCTGTTTGATACTGGTGATGCAATAGTATTTAACCCGTTTGTTCCTGGCGGTAGTTTAGATATGCCTTTGATGACAGGTGCGCCAAATCTTGTGGCTGTTCCTGTCCCTGATACCTTCAAAATTCTGCCTTGGGCAAAACGTACTGGTTTTATTCTCTGTAACGAGTACTTTCAAAATGGTCAGGTAATGCCCTTTTCCAGTCGCGGTATTTTGCGCCAATCATTGGTAGAGTTACATCAAAGGGGATTGGAGTATATTGTCGGCTTAGAAGTTGAGTGGTATCTGGCAAAGTTAGAAGATCCAATGTTAGCGATCGCTAATGTTGGTACTTCTGGAAAACCTGGTGAACCTGCTAAAGTTAGCGCTGTAGAGAATAGTTTCCAATATCTTTTAGAATCCCACAATCCAGAAATTCACGACTTACTGCGCGTTTTAGCAGAAAACTTAGTTGAAATGGGATTACCTTTAAGGAGTGTAGAAAATGAAGGAGGTGTCGGTCAATTTGAATTTACAATCGCTTTTTGCAGTCCGTCGGCGATCGCCCACCAGAAGACTATTTAAAACAGGTGACTAACTGGGAGCAAAGAGAATATTTTGAATTATTTTGAAGTAAATAATTCCTAGAAATGTTGCGCTTTTAAGGATGATTATTAAGATATTTAAGTGAATCTTTTGATAATTACCTGCCCCACCATCCCCAGTCCCCAGTCCCCAGTCCCTTGCTATACTGTTTCACAATTGCGCCCCGTCTATACTTACTTAAGAAAAATTATTATATTTTTAACTTTATACAAGCATAATTACACAAAAGTAAATATTTGTTAAAGAATAAATTAATACTTATTTTGGTAAGTCAAACTTCGCCAATTTCGAGGGTGAGTTGATGTATAAACTCTTATTTTGGCAAAAATATTAGTATGTAATATGTCATATAATACAGGAGATATTTAAGTTCAGTTGTTATAGGAGAAAGATTGTGTCTGAAAACAAACCAGAAAAGTTGAATTCACAAGCAGTACCATTCTTCGCTCGATTCTTGGAAGGGCAAAGCCTTGAAGACCTTTCTGATGAAGACTCAAAAGCGATTATCGGTGGTAAATGTAATAATGCCACAAACAAGAATAAGGATGAACTTGTAACAACTCTGAAGTTTCCATCCGATCAAGAAGATGGCGCAGTAACTAAGAAGTACCCTTCTGATAGTGATGAATACGCTGTTACTCAGAAGTATCCTTCAGATGGCGATGATGACAGTTCGCCGTCTAAACCTGTATAGCTGCATACTTTTGATTACACCAAAGATGCGGTTTTAAAACTATTGTCAGTATAAAAATACAGTTAGTGCCAACTTCGTCTAGGGGTTGGCTTCTCATTAAAATTAAGTTCACTTGTTTAAAATTTTGCTTTCTCAACAGTTAACAATAGTGAAAATGCAAAAACTAATAAAAATATTTTATGCACCTCGATCGTGATGTAGTTTTATTAATCACCCATAGCGGTGATTACTTTACAATTGATAGAGTTGCAGAAGCAGTATCAAAACTAGGCGCACAGCCATTTCGTCTTGATACTGATAAGTTTCCGATCGCACTCCAACTCCAAGCTAATTTAAGTAACTCTGGTAGCAATCATTCACTGATATATAACGATCGCTCCCTCAACACCGAGCAAGTGCAAGCAGTATGGATGCGGCGTATTTGGCAACCCGATCTCGGTCAAGAATTAGCTCCACAATTTCAAGCAGCCTGTTCTAATGAATCACTCGCAGTCTTAGATGGCTTTTGGGACAGCCTGAGACAAGCTAAGTGGGTGGATGATTTACACCGGATAAGTGCAGCTGAAAACAAGTTACGCCAACTGCGGATTGCATCGGAAGTAGGTCTTGTTATACCTCGGACTCTCGTCACCAACAATCCTCAAGAAGCACGAGAATTTTTCCACCAAGTTAAGGGAAAAATGATTGTCAAGCTGCTCAGACCTCTTTCTTCTGGGATGCAAGCCTCTTCTTTTTTCATGTATACCAGCGTCGTTAAAGAAGAAGACTTACTTGATGCTGAAACACTGCGCTATTGTCCAGTTATGTTTCAAGAACAAATTCCTAAACAGCAAGAACTACGAGCAGTATATGTGAATGGCAATCTGTTTGTCGGGGCGCTAGATGCGTCTGAATATGCAGCATCTACCCAGGATTGGCGACGCGAGACAAAAAAGATTCTTACCTGGCAACCACATCAATTACCCGATCGACTAATCCGTTGTTTGGATGCCTTTATGGCTAAGTTTGGACTGGTTTTTGGAGCATTTGATTTAATTAAAACGCCATCTGGAGAATATGTTTTTTTAGAAATTAATCCTACAGGAGAGTGGGGAATGCTGGAGAGAGATTTGGACTATCCAATTGCTTTTGCGATCGCATCTGCACTACTTTCAACAAGTCCGAAGTAAAATGCTCATACTTAAAAATTCCAAACTAATTGATAACCCAATACGCTTGGGTTAAGGCTGAATGGCACTAAGTTAAAATATAGCCCCTGCCCTGACTGGTTAAGAGCCTCCAGGCTGGGAATCCATCCTGGGAGGCTCCGCCTCCAGTGGCTTGACCAGAGGTAGAGCCTCTGGCAATACATTCCCAGTCTTCAGACTGGGAACGAGGCGAATTTATTTATGGGGATTATTAATTTTGAATTTTGAATTTTGAATTTTGAATTCGGAGCGAAGCGACGTGACTATTTTAATCATTACTCACAGCCAAGATAACGAAAGTATTCCTTTAGTTATTCAGGCAATTGAAGCCCAAGGAAAGAAAGCATTTCGTTTTGACACAGACCGATTTCCCACAGAAATGCAGTTAGATATTTACTATGGTAGTAGTCAGCGAGTGATTTTGAGTGTCGATGACCAGACATTAGATTTAAATGAAGTGTCAGCAGTTTGGTATCGGCGCATTGCAATTGGGTCAAAAATTCCCAACTCGATGGACAGGCAACTTAGAGAAGCCTCACTGAAAGAATCTCGCGTCAGCATTGAGGGAATGATTGCTAGTATCAGGGGGTTTCATCTTGACCCTCTGCCAAATATTCGCCGAGCCGAAAATAAGCAACTGCAATTACAAATAGCAAGAGATATCGGTCTAGATACGCCTCGCACTCTGACTACAAATAATCCGATAGCAGTAAAGCAATTTGCCCAAGAGTGTCAGCAGGGAATGATTACCAAAATGCTGTCTTCTTTCGCTATTTATGATGAACAAGGGCGAGAAAAAGTTGTGTTTACAAATCCAATTTCCTCAGAGGATCTAGATAACCTTGATGGTTTACGTTTCTGCCCAATGACATTTCAAGAAAAGATTCCCAAAGCATTGGAATTGCGGACAATTATTGTTGGTAAACGCGTGCTAACGGCTGCGGTTGATTCTCAAGCTTTGGATAAGGCACGTTACGACTGGCGCAAACAGGGAATCGCCTTACTCGACGCTTGGGAGTCATACACTTTGCCCGAAGATGTCGAAGAGAAATTGCTCAAACTCATGGCAGAATTTGGTTTAAACTATGGAGCGCTTGATATTATTTTGACTCCTGATGGTCGTCATGTATTCCTTGAAGTTAACCCAGTTGGCGAGTTCTTCTGGCTGGAACGCTGTCCTGGCTTACCGATTTCCCAGGCGATCGCTGAGGTTTTAAATAATTCAGCTAGTTGATTACAAATTCTCTTTATTAGGATGTCTGAAAAGTTCTTTTATATACATCTAATCCTTGGAGATCCCCCTAAATCCCCCTTAAAAAGGGGGACTTTAAGACTCTTATTCCCCCCTTTTTTAAGGCTACGGTGTACACACAAGTGTTGGTGCAGTGTATCTATCCCGCCTCGGAATAAATTCCGAGTCTCATAACCAAAGTCCTCTAAAAGAGGACTAAACAAGAAATTTAGTTTAGTCCTCTTTTAGAGGACTTTAGCTTATCAGCCCGGAACTTTAGTTCAGGGCAGGATATTTGCTCAGTGTGAGACTTTCACTTGAACAGAAATATTGGGTGGGTAGGATTTTTAGAGATGTGTGTACACCGTAGCTTTTTTAAGGGGGTTAGGGGGGATCGATAAATATTTGATATTTCTCAGACATCCTCTTTAGCTGGCGTTGCGATACCGCGTTTAACTAGACTCGCTTCAAGTTCTTGAATAAATTTTAAGTCTTCCTCCAATAAAGGCTGGCTTTCGCTAGAAGAAAGATTTTTTTCCAGAAAAGCAAATGCTTGCCGAAATTGACGCGGATTTGCTTTAATTAGCGATTCAAAGTGACAGGGAATAATCTGCTGAAAATCCCAACTTGTAACTGTATCAGCCCATTTGAGGACTTGTTTTGGTGCTTGAGGAAAAATGAGAATTTGCAAAATCGGTGCGACAAATGGTCGTCCCTGGCCTCGTAGAGCGTCGAATGCCTGCTTCCAGGTTGCTTGCCAGCGAAAAGGAAATAAACCAAAGTACGTTTTTAGCGATCGCTCTGGTGCTTTGAGAGCATCACGAAACATCTGTTTGACTGAAGCAACTTCCAAAGCACTTGGACGGAAGTAAAGCGCAAACAGTGAAATGCGTTGCCATCCTTTGCGACGGTTGTCTTCATTATCCTCGATTGTCTCCCAGGCATTATCCCTGGCATGAAACAGTAAGGGATAAGGATCTAATTGGAGGATTTCTGGTGGGTCAACTGGCACAGAAAGTATAGAATCAGTTACAAGCAGAGTACGCGATCGCTTGTGAAACAATGCAACTTCTGCAAAAGATCCTCGTCCCAAGTCGATGTCCAATATTGCATAGTCAAACTCCAGAGCGAAGGGAGCAAGGCTTGAGTCCTCTGGGAGTTCTTGAGTTCGTTTTTGGGGAAAACCTAGCCAACTAAGCGGCAGATTGAACGGGAAACTCCACTGGTGCGGGGCAACAAACACTTGTGCTTGAGGAAAGCGACGAGCAAAGGGGCCAACGAAGACTTTATGCTCCAGACCCGAACTGGTTGGCAGTAAGATGTACTTAACTTCACCGTGCTTTGCTACCAACTCATTAACCAAGCGGACACACTCAGTTGTGGGAGCAACGGGTGCATAAACCAGAAGTCCTCCGCCAAAAAGCTTGACGACAGTCATACGAATCGGCACGATGGTGTAGAGAATGCCGTGAAGCTGATCGAATGTCCAGATAGTATCCTGAACTATTTCCTGACGAACTGTCCGCCGCCTGCTGTAGGGGTAGAGTGGGACAGCAGCCCAGAATGGCCATGACCAATCCTTGGGGTTGTTCAAAGGAGACATCCCTCGATCTCGTACTTCAACCTTCGACTGAGATCCAAGTGAATTCATCGTCGTTTTATTGTCCTGGCGCGGGCCAGTTGTGAGAGTGCTGTAGTGGCTACAAGATTGGTATAGCACGCTTGTCGGGCGAGAGCAACTGGCTATAATGCCCACACAACACTTGTCGGTAATTGAACTATTTTACTGGTATTTAACTGCTTAAATGTTCATCTCATCGTCAGCCTTACCCTGAGAACTCCGATGTTCTAAACTGGAACTACATTGTTAGCGATCGCCGATCGCACAAATCACGTTTAAGGATGGAGCATTTTGGGATTTATATCAAGTCCGGGTAATTCATTGTACCCTTCCCACTCTTCGGACTACGGTTTACACACAAGTCGAATTACCCCCCTTAATCCCCCCTTATAAAGGGGGGAAATAGGAAATTTGGTTCCCTCCCCTTTATAAGGGGAGGGTTAGGGTGGGGTAAAACCTTAGTTAATCAACTATTTGAGACTTGTGTGTACACCGTACTACTAGAATTTCGAGAGGAGGTAAAAACAATGCTACGAACCATTGAAGGAATTTATAAAAATGGCAAAATCGAACTAGCTGAAAAACCACAAGGCATTACTGAAAGCAAAGTCTTTGTTACTTTCTTAGAAACAAAACCCATGACTTGGCCAGAAACTATTATGCAACATCAAGGTGTAGTAAAAAGTATTATTTTTGAGTCCTACCGGGACGAACTGCTACCACCTAACGAAATCGAGTTTTAATGATGGGTTATTTACTCGCATAATTACGGCGCTTATGTTGCCCACCCCACAAAAATTATATAAATTTTAGATATGCAAACTAGATGTGGTTTAGCTTTTTGTTGTAACATCTAATGTTCGAGAATTTCAAAGAGTAAACGGTTTGCAAATAGAAAATTGGCGTTCTTCTTAAATTACATATCAATGTATTGGAAATGGGGCTTTAGGCTATTAATCGGATTTTTTGGGCTGTGGCTACTGTTGGATCTGGGTTGCCGTTTGGGAGCAGAGATTTTTTGGTTTCGGGAAGTCGGCTATCTGCAAGTATTTTTGTTGAGGCTGCTGACTCGTGGTATTTTGTGGGTAGTCGTGGCTGGGATAACTGCTGCCTATCTACTGCTAAACCTGGTTTTAGCACAACGGCTAAAATATTCCCAGTCTCTAAAGATTGAGCAAGCAGAACTCAACAGTGAATTAACAAATTTTCTCAGTCCTAGTTATCCAAGACGCAACGAAACCCGGATACTTACGCCACAACGCCCTCAAGCATTAAAATTGCGCTGGTTATTACCCTTAACTCTGATATTGAGCTTGTTAATTGGGTTAATGTTGGCTCACTATGGTCAAATTGCTCTTTTCTACTGGCATTCTCCAGTTAATCAGGCTATTCTACCCGTTCCCGCTCTATTTCGACTGGAGACAATCTGGCAACTTTTGAAGCAGATACTCTCTCAAGTCTGGTATCTCGGTTTAATTGGGGGAGTAGCGATCGCCATTTTAATCTATCCGCAATTTTTACTGACTGCGATCGCAATTCTCTCCAGTCCCATTTTTGCCTTTATCATCTTTCGACACTGGCCAAAGGTGCTGGAATATTTGCACCCTACACTTTTCAACAGCACTGAGCCTTTATTTGGTCGAGATATCAGCTTTTACGTATTTTCCTTACCTTTTTGGGAACTGCTAGAACTCTGGCTGATGGGTTTATGTTTGTATGGCTTCGTCGCCGTTACTCTCACTTATCTTTTGTCGGCAGATAGTTTGAGTCAGGGGATTTTCCCTGGTTTTTCACCCCAGCAACAACGTCATTTATTCGGTATGGGTGGCTTGTTGATGCTGGTAGTGGCTTTTAGTTATTGGCAAAGTCGCTATGAACTGGTGTATTCTAGCCGGGGAGTGAGTTATGGTGCTAGCTATACCGATGTGACAGTCCAGTTGCCAGCTTACACCGTTTTGGGGATTGTGGCAGTAGCGATCGCAACTTACCTCCTTTGGCGAACGTTTTTCTGGAAATCCAAATCTCGGTATCGTCGCTTTTTCTTTTATGGGTTAGGGGTTTATTTAGTATTAGTTGTAGCTGCTGATGTTGTTTTACCCACTGTGGTGCAATATTTAATTGTTCAACCTAATGAGTTGCAACGAGAGCAACCCTACATTCAGCGGACTATCGCCTTAACTCGTCAAGCATTCGATTTAGAGGCGATTGATTCTAGAAGCTTCAACCCGCAAGGAACACTGACTGAAGTTGATATTCAAAAGAATGCCTCGACAATTCGCAATATTCGCCTTTGGGATGAGCGACCACTTTTAGAAACTAACCGTCAACTGCAACAAATTCGGCCCTATTATCGGTTTCCCGATGCCGATATCGATCGATATACTCTCAAAACAGATGAACCTTCGCCTCAGCCGCCAGAACCTAAGCAGGAAGCAGTTGACTCAACAGAACGGCGGCAAGTATTAATTGCCGCGCGAGAATTAGACTACAGTGCCGTACCACAGGAAGCTCAAACATGGGTTAATCGTCATTTAATTTATACCCACGGTTTCGGGTTTACTGTTAGTCCAGTTAATACAGTTGGGCCGGGTGGTCTACCAGAATATTTCGTTAAAGATATTAGCGGTAATAGTAGCGCTCTCACAACTTCTAATCAAGCCGTTCGTGAAAGTATTCCCATTGGGCAACCCCGGATTTATTACGGTGAAATTACGAATACTTATGTAATGACTGGCACAAGAGTTAGAGAGCTAGACTACCCTAGCGGTAGTGATAATGTTTACAACTCTTACGAGGGTCTAGGTGGCGTTGAAATCGGTTCAATATGGCGACGGTGGCTATTTGCAATGTATTTGAAAGATTGGCAGATGGTGCTGACGCGGGACTTTTTGCCAGATACAAAAGTGCTACTGCGACGAAATGTCAAGCAAAGAATTCAAGCGATCGCACCCTTCCTCAAATTTGACAGCGACCCTTATTTAGTTGCTGCTGCTGCTAATCAAGATTTCCCCAGTAATCCCAGCTATCTTTATTGGATTGTTGATGCTTACACAACCAGCGATCGCTATCCCTATTCAGACACGGGTAGCGATGGTATCAATTACATTCGCAATTCTATCAAAGTAGCGATCGATGCCTATCACGGCACTGTGAAGTTTTACATTGCCGATCGAAGCGATCCAATCATTGCCACTTGGTCAGCGATATTTCCCAATATGTTCAAACCGCTCAGTACAATGCCAGTCAATCTCCGCAGTCATACCCGATATCCAGAGGACTTTTTCAAAATTCAATCTGAGCGGTTGATGACTTACCACATGACCGACCCCCAAGTATTTTACAACCGGGAAGACCAGTGGCAGATTCCGAATGAAATCTATGGTAGCGAACCTCGTCCGGTAGAGCCGTATTATTTGATTACTAGTTTACCCACCGGAGACTTTGTTGGCGAAGCCTCTGGTAGAGAAGAATTTCTTCTGTTTTTACCCTATACTCCCAGACAGCGGACTAATTTAATCGCTTGGTTAGCGGCGCGATCGGATGGCAAAAACTACGGTAAGCTGCTGCTATACGTATTTCCTAAAGAACGCCTGATTTACGGAACAGAGCAAATCGAGGCGCGGATTAACCAAGATCCAGTAATTTCTCAGCAAATTTCCTTATGGAATCGCCAGGGTTCGAGAGCGATTCAAGGTAATCTACTAGTAATTCCCATCCAGCAATCGCTGCTGTATGTCGAGCCAATTTATCTAGAAGCCACACAGAATAGTCTGCCAACCTTGGTACGAGTAGTAGTAGCTTACGAAAACCGGATTGTCATGGCGCAAACCTTAGAACAAGCATTGCAGGGAATCTTTAAACCAGAAGTGACACCAGCGCCGGCGATTATCCGTCCCTTTGAAGAAGCAGCCCCGCCAGGTTAAGTAGGGGAGGCAGGGGGAGCAAGTAAGGAGTAAGAAGTATTCGCTTATCAGCCCGGAACTTTAGCCTCGGAATAAATTCCGAGTCTCATAACCAAAGTCTTCTAAAAGAAGACTAAACAAGAAATTTAGTTTAGTCCTCTAAAAGAGGACTTTCGCTTATCAGCCCGGAACTAAAGTTCCGGGCGGGATATTTGCTCAGTGTGGGACTTTCACTTGAACAGAAATATTGGGTGAGTAGGATTTTTAGAGATGTGTGTACACCACGCCTTCACGTTTGAGTATTTTGCGCACTCTGGATCGAATTTTGCCTTCACGTTTGAGTGTTTCGCGCACTCTGGATCGAATTCCGTCTTCCCTGGATCGAATTTTGCCTTCACGTTTGAGTGTTTCGCGCACTCTGGATCGAATTCCGTCTTGGCTGGATCGAATTCCGCCTTCACGTTTGAGTGTTTCGCGCACTCTGGATCAACTTCCGCCTTCACGTTATCAGAAGTCGCTGGAAATTACTTAAATTTTAGGTTTTTAAATAAAAACCAATAATTTTACGTATGACAACTTTTGAAACAATTGTCCATTATAGAGTTATGGGAAATTTTAAAAATCAGTAGCAATTATGGCAAGACCAAAACGAAATTCACGTATTCTTAGCAAAGCTGAAACACGTCTAGCAAGCGTTAAATCTATCAATTCAAGTCTAAATGTCGGAGAAGGATTGTCAGTCAAAGATTATACTGGAAAAATCGAAAGCCTGCGACAATCTCTAGAAGCATACAATACTACCCTCTCTACTATTGATGTCTTGCTAACCCAGATCATTGAAAATGAGCAAGATTTAGCAGATTATTCTGAGCAAATTTTGCGTGGTATTGCTTATAAATTTGGTAAGAATAGCTATGAATATCAGATGGCTGGAGGTATTCGTAAAAGCGATCGCAAGCGTAATGTGCGTAAAAACGTGGTTTCTGCTGTCGGCGAACCCGCACCTACTGCTTTGTAAAGGATTACCAAGAAATAAATTATCCACTCTTGTGGGGTGGACATCTTGTCCGCCCTATGAACTGGGCGGGCGAGACGCCCACCCCACAATAAAAGTTGTATATTTTTTTATTTATCAGTCCCTAAATCGAATAGAAAAGAGACGTTGCATTGCAACGTCTCGACATTTAGGTTAGTGGATAAGAATCTGGCGGATTAAAATGCTCATTACCTTATCTGGATTCTCGGTGGGTACTAATGGACTCCAGTCTCCAACGCTGGCATAACCAATTACTTGTAAATAGTGGATGGTGCTGGTAACGGCTTTGGCAGAACCAATCAATGTATGTTTTATCGGTTCTCGCCGGGGTAATGGTTGTTGGGTTGGTTGATGGCTGGTGGATGTATCGAAATTTTCCCCAGACAAAAACTGTTTTAACTTGGACTGGGCAGATTCTGGTAATTGTGACATGATGATATTCATACTCCGATATTGGGGTTTATATAAAGGCGATCGCTGTCTTCTTTGCGGGATTTGGCGATCGCCTTTATCGATCTTGGGGTTTAGATAGGGGCGATTGCTGTCTTCTTTGCGGGATTTAGCGATCGCCTCGATCGTATTCTGATATTAGTGTATAATTTTATACTTGTCAAGCAGTAATTGAAAAATTTTTATTAGTAATTATCGAGTTTTAACGAAAATAAATTATGCATAATTTTAGTAATATTAGTTACTGAAATATCTATATAACTGAGTACAAATTATTGTTTTAGGGACTGACAAATAAAAAAACATACAATTTTTCTTGTGGGGTGGACATCTTGTCCGCCCCAAGCCTTGGGCTCTCGTGTCGCCCACCCCACAAGATTGGATAATTTATTTCTTGGTAATCTTCAAGAGATTGATGAATTACTATTACTATCTTCTCTTTGAGACGCTCCGCGAACGTCATTATCAATTACGAATTACCTTAACCTATTTATAATTTGCAAAATATGAAAACCTACGACTGGATTGTGGTTGGTGGTGGAATTACGGGTGCTACACTCTCTTACGAACTAGCGAAAAAAGGTTTTGCTGTACTTTTGCTAGAACAAGATGTTACACCACAAAATGCAACTCGCTATAGTTATGGCGGACTCGCTTATTGGTCTGGTACTACATTGCTAACTCGGCAATTGTGCGAAGAAGCGATCGCACGTTACCATATCTTATCTCAAGAGTTAGACGCTGATATTCAATTTCGGGAATTAGATTTATTGCTGACTATTTCAGCCGATAACGACCCAGAAACAACTGCGGCATCATATAATCATTTTGGCATTCCACCGCGTTTGCTCAGTATTCAAGAAGCTTGTGAGTTGGAACCGCAGCTAAATCCAGAGGCGATATCTGGGGCTTTAACTGTCAAACACGGTCATATTCACCCAGAAAAAACAGCACAAGCTTACATCCAAGCTTTTAAGCGGGCTGGGGGTGAAATGCAGATTACCCAAGTATTGCAAGTATTGCAAAATGGCGTCCAAACCACCAATGCAACTTTCCACAGCGCTAATGTTGTCATCTGTGCGGGTGGACTGGGCCGCCAGCTGCTCAAGTCTGCTGGTGTTTCCATCAAGCTGTATTTTACCCACGAAGAAATTATTGAAACCCCACTTGTTGATGTCAGGTTACGCACCTTAGTTATGCCAGCGAATCAGCAACGGTTTCAACTAGAAGCTGAATCTACTCAAGTTGATGAATTGTGGGATGAACTTGGTAACGAGTTAGTACCGCCAATTTTAGATGTGGGTGCAATTCAGTTTCAAGATGGTAGTATCCGCATCGGTCAAATTAGTCGGGCGATCGCAGATCCTCATGCCGAGGTAAACTCAGACGTAAGCGAAAAATGGTTGCGAAAAGGTGCTGGTCAAATTTTACCAGCATTAGAGCATTTACCAGGGACTTGGTATCACTGCTTAGTGGCATTTAGTAGCAATCAACTTCCCTTAATTGGTGCTATTCCAGGATTGGAAGGCGTTCATGTTTTCTCTGGATTTAGCAATCCCCTAGTACTTATACCACCTTTAGCAAAGCGCTTTGCTAATTTTGCAACTGGTCATGAAGATGAAATTATTACACAAATGCTAATCTAAAAGCCCGCAGTGAAAAATTGCTGTGGAATCTGCACTCAACGAAGGCACAAAATTTATAATTTCACTACCCTTATAGAAGTTATAAATTATCTGGATCGATACCTCGCTGTTGAAGACGATAACGCAAGTCTTGTAGGGCTTGTTGAGCGAGTTTCGCCTGTTGTTGAGCTTGTTCTATGCGTTCATCGGGGGTAGGGAAGCGATTGCCTGCTCTATCGAACCAAAATAACCAGTCTCGCTCCCAACCTTTATGAATCCCCGCAGCTACCCCAATTCCCAATTCCAACTCCGGTATCCAAAACTGTTCCTGCGACTGCAACACAAATTCATCGTCAACTCGCCGATATACCTCAAAGGGAGCATGATTATCTCGTTGCCAATATTCGGGATTGTAGATAACGTAATACAACACCCCTAAATCCAGATATTTCTCCAGCTTGATATCATATTCCCCGCCATAAGTTTGAGAGACGATTTCGACAACCAAAGTGGGTGGTGTCCAATTCTCTTCCCAAAGCACATAACTGAGTCTTCCATTCGGCGGTCGTCGCCATCTTTCCACACCCAAACTCAAAAACCCATCGGGGACGATGGATTTTCTCGGTGCAGTTGGTAGGTAGTAGATACCCATATCCACACCAAAAAACCAATCGGTGCGATCGCGCCAAATAGCTGACAAAATAGCTAACAGTAAGTTGGGAATCAGGTTTTGCAGTTCGTTATCCACCGGTGTACCGTCAGAGTCAGGAAGTTCAGCCGCCGTTGGGAGTGGCGGTAGGCCAATGGAGTATTCCATAGGATTGATTCCCTTGCAACAGATAAACTCATTTTATCAAAGGCTGGAAACGGCTAAGGGAGTTGCTGATGTCACTTAATATCGGGAACACTAAATCTGAAGTTCTGACTCTAATTCTTTAACTATTCTGACCGGAGCTTTCGGAGTCTCCGGCTTTGCTACTGAATTCTTACCGCAAAACTTTTCGGTCTACTGATTTTAGTTCAATCTTAAACTTGGTTAATTGACAATAGTGCAGCTTGTCTGTCTAAATAAATAACTAGAGTTCGCTTAATTTTCAGTAGAGGAACAGCAGCAATGTCTTCCATTGAGAACAACAAAATCATTGCTCAACGATGGATGGAACTTATTAGCGAGCATAAAATCGAAGAAATTTGCGAGATAACCGCCCCGAATTGGAAAATGCACGGTAGTTTACCAGGACTTCCCCTCGGCCCTGAAGGGGTACGCAAACTCTTTGGTTCATTTGGCTCTATCGAGCAGAAATGGACAATCGAAGACGTAATCGCTGAAGGTGACAAAGTTGTTGTGCGTGCGACTAATACCTGCATCCAAGACAGTTTTCTTGGCATACTAAGTCGCGGCCGTCAGCAGATATTTACTGCTACATTCATTCATTATATTGCCGACGGCAAGATAATTGAAACTTGGCGAAACGCTGACGACCTTGGACGGATTCTTCAACTTGGAGCACGGATTGAACCAGGAATATCTGAGTAATAGCAATAGTTGATTAAAACTATTGTTGTATTAACCAGCTATCTGTTCAGCACAGACCAGAATTTTGAAAAGAGATAAGTAGTAGACATAATTAAACATAAAATTTATCGCTCAGAGCAAGGATTATCAAGACTAAAGTCCTTACTACAAACTTTAAATTTATTTCTGCCTAGATACTTAGCAGTTTTTAACTGTCTAGAATCAAAGACGTTTCTGGAAGAGAAAGCTTTTGTTCTTCCATAACGTGTTGCATAGATATGAGAATCTTTATAAAGTTAATAAAGCTTAATCTTAAAAAGTTTGTTTTTTATTACAAAAACAAAGATTTTTGTATAAACCGTCACTTTTTACTAGTAAACTATCGCACTATTATCACACTTTAAAGTTTGATATTGTCAGCTTTCTATTAAGTTGGCTGATTCATCAAGAGGAAAATTCATAAAAAGATGAGAAGACAATTTAACCGACGCAAGTTTATAATCTACGGTTCTTTAACTTTTGGCAGCAGCTTTTTTTTGAAAGCTTGCGCAAATAATTCTCCAACTGCTACAGAGAGTCCAGCCGCACCTCCTGCTGCTTCCCCAGCGGCGGCTACTGCTGGTGACACGATCAAAGTAGGTATTTTGCACTCTTTGAGTGGTACGATGTCTATTAGTGAAAAAAGCGTTGTTGATGCTGAAAAGTTAGCAATCAAAGAAATTAACGCAGCTGGTGGTGTCTTAGGTAAACAAATTGAAGCAATTACCGAAGATGGCGCTTCTAACTGGGATACTTTTAGAGAAAAGGCAACTAAGCTAATCGATCAAGATAAAGTCGCTGTAGTTTTTGGTTGTTGGACTTCTGCTAGCCGCAAGAACGTTAAGCCAGTATTCGAGAGCAAAAACCACATGCTCTGGTATCCTGTACAATACGAAGGTCAAGAGTGTTCTAAAAATATTTTCTACACTGGCGCTGCACCCAATCAACAAATCGAACCATCTGTTGATTGGCTGTTAAAAAATAAGGGCAAAGAATTCTTCTTAGTTGGCTCTGACTACGTTTTTCCTCGGACAGCTAATACCATCATTAAAGCTCAACTAGAAGCTTTAGGCGGAAAAACAGTTGGTGAAGATTATTTACCTCTTGGTAACACAGAAGTTACACCAATTATCACTAAAATCAAGCAAAATTTGCCCAATGGGGGCGTGATTTACAACACCTTAAATGGTGATAGCAATGTTGCTTTCTTCAAACAATTAAAAGGGGCTGGATTGACACCAGATAAATATCCCTCCATGTCTGTAAGTATTGCCGAAGAAGAAGTGAAAGCAATTGGCGTAGAGTATCTCAAAGGTCATTATGCAGCTTGGAACTATTTTCAAACAATAGACACACCTGCTAATAAGAAGTTTGTAGCAGCTTTCAAAAAAGAGTACGGTGAAAATCGGGTGACAAATGACCCAATGGAAGCTGCGTATATTGCAGTTTATTTGTGGAAGCAAGCAGTCCAAAAAGCTGGTACTACAGACATAGCTAAGGTAAGTACTGCGGCTTATGGTCAAACTTTAGATGCGCCTGAAGGTAAAGTGACAATGGATGCCAATCATCACATATCCAAAATTGTGCGGATTGGTGAAGTTAGACAAGATGGTTTATTCGATATTGTCTATGCTACTCCGACAGCAGTTGAGCCGGTTCCTTGGAATCAATTTGTGAAAGAAACTAAGGGATTTGCTTGTGATTGGAGTGACCCTGCTAAGGGTGGTAAGTTCAAGAAAGTTTAAGTCATTAGTCATTAGTCATTAGTCATTAGTCATTAGTCATTAGTGAATAACAAAGGACGAATGACAAATGACCAATGACAAATAAGGAGAAATAAGTGTTAGCAGGATTCTTAGAAGCTGTATTTAATGGTATTAGTATTGGCGCGGTATTATTAATCGCAGCGTTGGGGCTGGCGATTATATTTGGCTTGATGGGCGTGATTAATATGGCGCATGGGGAATTGATGATGTTTGGTGCTTATACAACATTTGTTGTGCAAAATGTATGTAAGCAATTGGGTGGGTTGTGGTTTGAAGTCTATATATTTTTGGCTTTGATTATTGCATTTATATTCACGGCAGGTGTGGGATTAATTTTAGAAAAAGGTGTGATTCGTTATCTCTATGGACGTCCATTAGAAACTTTACTAGCAACTTGGGGAGTAAGTTTAATTTTTCAACAGTTTGTCCGCAGCGTGAATTGGGTATTGATAATTGGTATCGGCTTATTTTCTTTGTTGTTTTTTGGAGGTTTATGGATTTTAAATTCTCGCACTGATTTGGGAAGGGTTCGTAACTGGATTGTGGCGGTGATATTTTTATTATCGCTGGGGGTGACAATCACAACGGGCAATTTATTGAGTCAAACTTATCAGTTAGCAGTAACTCAACCTTGGTTTGGCGCTCAAAATGTAGATGTAACAGCACCGACTTGGTTACAAGCAGGGATATCTTTAGGTGGTGTACAAATACCCTTTGCCAGGTTATTTATTATTGCTTTAACAATCATCTGTGTGGCAGGAATTTACTTATTTTTACAGCGTTCTAGCTGGGGTTTAAGAATTCGGGCGGTGACGCAAAACCGGAGTATGAGTGCTTGTTTGGGTATCCCAACTCAAAAGGTCGACGCGATTACTTTTGCACTGGGTTCTGGTTTAGCTGGTGTGGCGGGATGTGCGATTAGTTTGCTTGGTTCTGTGGGGCCAAATACGGGACAAAACTATATTATTGATACTTTTATGGTGGTTGTCGTTGGAGGTGTGGGTAATTTAGCCGGGACGATTGTGGCGGCGTTGGGTATTGGTACGGCTAATTTTTTAATTGGTTCTGGGACTTTGGCTTTGTTGTTGACTCCTGTTAAACCTTTGACTGATTTTTTTACTTTTTTTGCAACGACAAGTATGGCGAAGGTGATGGTATTTGCGCTGATTATTGTGTTTTTACAGTGGAAGCCTGGGGGAATTTTTCCGCAGAAGGGACGTACTGTTGATGTTTAAGCCGCAGAGATGCAGAGGACGCAGAGAATGAGAAAGAAGGGGGGATTATTAATTGAGGTGGGGGTGACGATCGCGATCGCACTCTTCCTCATCATCATTATGCCACTGCTGCTGTCGGAGTTTCGCCTAAATTTGTTGGGGCGATTTTTATCGCTGGCGATCGCAGCTTTGGGTATTGATTTGATTTGGGGTTATACTGGTTTACTAAGTTTGGGACATGGTATTTTCTTTGGTTTGGGTGGATATGCGATCGCAATGTACCTGAAGTTGCAAGTCCCTACTGGAGAATTGCCTGATTTCATGGGGCTTTATGGGGTTACAGAACTTCCCGCCTTTTGGCAACCTTTTTATTCTTTTCCTTTGACAATAGCTTTGGTGGTATTAATTCCGGGGTTGTTGGCGGGATTGTTGGGATATTTGGTTTTCCGAAATCGCATCAAGGGAGTTTATTTTTCCATCTTGACTCAAGCCGGAACGATTGTATTTTTCAACTTCTTTAACGGTCAACAGCAATTTTTCAACGGTACGAACGGACTGATAGATTTTACAACTTTATTTGGCGCAACGGTCAGCGATGCCAAGACGCAGTTTATTTTCTACACGCTGACGGTAGTCTTTCTCGCAGCCACCTACGGAATTTGTCGCTGGTTGACAACTGGACGCTTTGGGAAGTTGTTGATAGCAATTCGTGATGATGAAAGTCGGGTACGATTTTCTGGCTATGACCCTACAGATTTTAAGGTGTTGGTGTTTGCAGTTTCCGGTGCGATCGCAGGTATAGCAGGAGCATTTTACACCATCCAGAGTGGTTCTGTATCACCCAGAGCAATGGATATTGCCTTTTCGATTGAAATGGTGATTTGGGTAGCAGTAGGCGGACGCGCTACTTTAATTGGCGCGATTGTCGGAACTTTGTTAGTCAATTATGCCCGCACTTTTTTAAGCGAACAATTTGCCGAAATCTGGCTATTTTTCCAAGGCGCACTATTTTTGATAGTCGTCACAGTCCTTCCTGACGGCATTGTGGGATGGTTGCGCAGTCAGAATATTTCTCTTTTCCACCGTCGTCAAGAAATTGCTACATATCCCACTTTAGAAGAAGACCCCGAAGTGCAACATGAACGCGAAAATATTGGAAACTGAAAATGTAACTGTTAGCTTTGACGGTTTTAAGGCTTTAAACCAGCTTAACTTTAGTATGGATGTGGGTGAATTACGAGTCGTAATTGGCCCAAATGGTGCGGGAAAGACAACCTTTTTGGATGTGATTACGGGGAAAGTTCAGCCAACCGTGGGGCGAGTTTTATTCAAAGGAAGAAACCTGCGTTCTTTACCTGAATATAAAATTGCCCGATTGGGAATTGGACGCAAGTTTCAAACACCCCGAATTTACTTAAACTTAACGCCTCGTGAAAATTTAGACATTACCAGTCACAAGAAGAAAAATGTCTTTTCTACTTTGTTTGAACCTTCTAATGCTGTGGAAAAGAATAATATTAAAGGATTATTAGAAACCATTGGTTTAACGCCGAAAGCCGATATCAGAGCAGCTTTACTTTCTCACGGAGAAAAGCAACGTTTAGAAATTGGGATGTTAGTAGCACAGTCACCTGATTTATTACTTGTTGATGAACCCGTTGCTGGTTTAACAGATGAAGAAACCTATAACATCGGCGAACTACTTTTAGCACTAGCGCAGAGTCATTCAATTTTAGTAATTGAACATGATATGGAATTTGTGCGTCAAATTGCTAAGAAAGTAACAGTGTTACATGAAGGTTCGGTATTGTGCGAAGGTAATTTTGAAGAAGTGCAAAATGACTCTCGTGTGATTGAGGTGTATTTGGGAAAACAGGAAGAATGAAACAATTCGCAATATGCATTTTTATACCCGCTCAACAACTTCATCTTTTTCCCAAATAACAGATTCTTCCATTGTCCCAAGCTCCACGAAAGCTTTGGCAGCTTTAAGGGTTGTATTCAAGTCAACGCAGGACGAAGCCGGATAAACACCTTCTTGCCCCCCAACTATCACGAATTCATCTATATCTGATTTAGATGGGTCAACAAGATAATGAAAATTCTCATTATCAAATGTCAAATACACTACGTATTTTCCTAAACCACCACTTACAGCCATGTGAGTTTCGCTATCTGTTTCTAAGGTTACAAGTGTTTTGTGATGCCCGTCCAACTCTCTAATAGCTGATTCTATTTCTTTCCAACTATGCGCTTGCTCGACACTTCCTTTGTTCTGATTTCCAATCCAATCTTCAACTGAAAATTTTGTGATGAACATAATTAACCTCACTTCAATGTAATTGTCTGACGACCGCTAGGGCTAATAACTTCTATTTCTTCTATACCAAGCTGTCTAGCCATTCCTTTCACACCTCCGTTTTGACCACACGCCCTACAAAGATCCCGATCGACTATTAAACGCGCTTTCCCTCCTCTTAATCCTGCATCAAAGGCTTGTTGGAAAGCATCAGCTTCAGCGTGTGTGCGACTAATTGGATTTACTTTAAGTGTAATCTTTCTGCGATTGGGATTGCTGCCAGCACTGATACCAAAAAAAACGCTACTACCTATCTCTAACTTTGCGATTGTAGCGCGATCGTCCTCACTACCTGCTGGACTCAGACCAAGCTGTTGCCTATACTCTGCTAATTCTTCAAAAATAAGCTTATATTTAAGCTGTTGGATCTCCAATGCTGGAGCTAAAGTGTTTATATCTGGATTTTTTACTACCTCTTCTGAGCCAACAGGACAGCTATAAACTACATAAGTCCATATTCCTGGATTACCAGCTTCAGCACTTTCACCCTCATAAAAAGTAACCGTTCCATCTTCTTCGCACTCATAATAACCTGAGTAAACATCTTCCCAATCGCAATCTGAGTTTTCTAGCACCCATCGAATTTTAGCTAATACACCAGCAATATGATGAGGTTCAGTTTCTCTCTGGACTAAACGCTCTCCTTCCCACTCATAGTTGTGTAACTCAAGAGGCATTGCAACAAAACTTTGAAACAGAATTAGGTTCCATAAACTGGAACCTCAATAATAGCCTAATGCCTAATGTCCACCAAGTAATCTCAAAATTACTGTAAATTAGTGAATTAGTTCTTATTTAGGAAAACAGGAAGATTAAAAAATACCATAACTTCTCTTCCAGGACTTACGCAACTGGCACAATGCGATCGCTAATTACTAGTACATAAGTATTA
>NZ_JAVRCA010000060.1:0-50062 GCF_034530995.1 Nostoc sp. DedQUE04
CGACACGTACACTCTTTTGTTAACGATCGCCTGCTTTTAGTCTAAACTCCAGTAACTCAAAGCTTGTAGCTACATAAAAAGAAACCTTTGCAAAGCGGCTTAAGCATAGCCTTTGGCGAATGGAGCATAACTCCATTCGTTATTTTTATTTTGTTGATGCTCCAGTCTGTGTGGTGTAAATAACTTTTATAGCTAGCGATCGCAGCAGTTTTAAGAGTAACAAAAGGAGTCATAGCATCCTATTATCATTTTTACTTTAGTCTCCATTAATACACCTCAAATATTTAAGATTTACTCGACAAAGTTACTCTTAATAAAAACCGTAATTATCATAATTTTTTTTGGTAATAAAATTAGCATTTTGTTATTAGATTCCATAGTAATTATTGAGAATGAAGTTTATTCACACATTGAAATCTTTTAATTGTCAAGGTTTCAAAGCTTCAAACTGTCAAAAAACGGTTGCTATCTTTGAGAAAAAATTTATGCACATTGATGATGTTAATAACAATATATTGTCAAATAAACAGCTAAATACCACTTCAATCTCCTCATTAGATAGCTTTAATACAAAAGATGAATACAGCCTCAACTTCAGCAGACGTAGTAGCTATAACTCAGCCGATGCTGATGTGCAGTTGCGAAATAACGATGAATCGAAAAATAGCAATAACCCTACTAATAATGCTTTTAACACTCAAAATTATAACTCCACTAATGGTTATGGCTTGATTAATGGAGCAGCAGCAGTGGCTAGAGCTATTGGCCAAAATACCTTTGCTGATGTTCCCGATCTCGGTGGCAATAATTGGGGAGCAGACCTAGTTAAAGCACCGGAAGTTTGGGCACATGGATATACAGGTAAAGGCGTTGTTGTCGCTGTTGTAGATACTGGAGTTGACTACAACCACGAAGATTTAAAAAATAATATCTGGACGAATAGCAAGGAAATTGCAGGTAACGGTATAGATGATGATGGAAATGGCTATATTGATGATAATTATGGCTGGAACTTCGCCGATCAAAATAACAACACCTTAGATGATAACGGTCATGGTACTCATGTTTCCGGCACGATCGCAGGAGAAAATAATAACTACGGTGTCACTGGTATTGCCTACGATGCCAAGATTATGCCTGTCAAAGCTTTAGATAGCTCTGGCTCTGGTTCCTATAGTTCCATATCTAAAGGTATTCGCTACGCTGTAGATAATGGAGCTAATGTGATTAACCTGAGTTTAGGAGGCGGATCTTCCAATCGCACTTTAGAGTCAGCCATTAACTACGCCAGCAGTAAAGGAGTGATTGTCGTCATGGCAGCAGGTAATGATGGTGACTCATCACCAGACTATCCCGCCCGCTATGCATCCAAGTCGGGAATTGCCGTTGGGGCAGTAGATAAGAATAATAATTTGGCTGACTTCTCTAACCGCTCTGGAACAAATCCAATCGCTTACGTCACAGCTCCAGGAGTCAAGGTTTATTCATCAGTTCCGAATAATCAATATGCAACTTATAGCGGCACATCTATGGCTGCTCCCCACGTTGCTGGTATCGTTGCCCTGATGCTTAGTGCTAACTCTAACCTGACTGATGCCCAAGTACGTCAGATTGTCACAGAAACCGCAGAAAATAGTACGCAAACTACAAGCTCTAGTTTTAAAATTTCTAATGTCAGTTCTCTAGCGAGTCGGGTGATTGCAGAAAGCGCAGGAAATAACACACAAACGACAAACTCTAGTTTTAATAGTTACAATTTTGGCTCTCTAATTGGTCAGGGAATTACAGAAACCACAAGATATCTAACCCCAGAAAATATCAATAGTTTTAATAATTCCAATTTTGGTTCTCTAATCGGTCAGGGAATTACAGAATCCACAAGATATCTAACACCAGAAAATATCAATAGTTGGAATAATTCTGATTTTAACCCTGTAATTGGTCAAGCAATTACAGAAACCACAAAATATCTGATATCAGCCGAAGGTAATAACATATCAACAAATCCAGAATTATGGTCGCAATTTCAAAGCTATGAGAAGATTCTGGGTAGCATCAATGTGAATAGCAATCAGGATGAGAATAATCCAGATTTTGTCAAACTACTAGAGGGAATGTAAAAACAAATAGATCGGTATAGAAAATAAAATTTTTGGGTATAGCTTGAAAATTATAGCAATTTGCAGTTAAGTTCAATACTGCCCGTGTCTCGTTCCCAGTCTCCGACTGGGAATGCCGTCCTAGAGGCTCCGCCTCTCTTGCTGGCGGCAGCAGCCCAATTGAAGTGCATTTCCAGCCAGAGGCTGGAAACGAGGTTTTAAAGGAGTTTCAGCTTAAGTTGACACCAATGAACAATGCTAAACCCTTACTTGTGGCTAATCTAACAGACTTTCCTACCTAACAGAAAATGCCTCGCTGAATCGCCGTGTCACAGGCTCAGTAATGAATGTCAAAATTGACTTTTTCCGAGTGACAATTTCACCTGTAGCAGCCATCCCTGGTGTAAATTCTACTTCTTGACCTCGAACATTTACCGCGTGTTTATTTAGCTTAATTCTCGTCGGAAAAACTAAACCCAATTCTTTATCAGCAATTGCATTTGGACTGACTTGCATAACTTCGCCATCCACAATGCCAAATTCTTGGAAGGGAAAAGTTGCCATTTTCACTTTTGCCTTCATTCCTTGACGAATAAACCCAATATCACGGTTGAGAACTTTCACCTCTAGAAGCATTTCTTCGCCTTCCGGCAAAATTGACAGCAATTCTTCACCCGATTGTACTGGCCCCTTGGTGGCTTTGACTTTATAAATTGTACCGGCTACGGGAGCCTCAATCGTTTCTAAAGCTTGTTGCTTCCTCGCCTGCTCTAATTGACCTTGTACAGTTGTCAGTTCTTCTTTACGCTTATTATACTGCGTCAAAATTTCGCTTTGGCGTTCTGATGCTACACGCTGCGCCTGACTGCGTGCAGCGTTGTAAGCTTGTTGTGCTTGGCGAATTTCCTGGACTTGAGCAGCAATATCTTTTTCTAATGATGTGACTTTATCTTGAGCCTCTGTGATTCTATTCTGAGCGTTGATCACTTCATCTTGCGATCTAGTGATTTCTGTCTTTGCACGAGTTAATCTTTCTTGGGCATCCAGGTAATCGACACGAGGCACAGCGCCAGGAGTAATTAGAGTGCGTAGGCTTTTTTCCCTTTCTTGAGCAAGGGCTAAATTACTTTCAATTTTAATTCGGATACTATCTGCATTCACAAGGTTGGTTTGAGCATTCGCAAAGCTGCTTTTAGCATTAACTAAGTTATCTTGCAATCTGCTCAAGCGGACTTTAGCTTGATCGATGAGTGCTATTTGACGATTTGCTTCTGCTTCTGCTGCTGCTTGACGCGCTTGGTAGTCTTGCAGGCGGGAACTTAAAAGTTCATCTTGCAGTTTCGTCCCAGTAGTTTTAGCTCCAGTGCGTTCTGCATCCAAACGTTGTAAATCGTCTTGAATCAATCTGGTAGATTTAGCTAGGCGGGAAACATCGGTTACTTGCAAGTCTGGATCTTTTTGAATCAAAACTTGACCTTTAGTAACGCGATCGCCTTCTTGTACTTTAACAGCGACAATTGACCCTCCACCCAAAGATGTCACCGGTCTTACCTGTGTAGAAGCAATTAATTCCCCCGGTGCTGTTGCTACTTCATCTATTTGCGAGAAGTACGCCCAGGCGATCGCTCCAAATACAATGGCACTCATCGTTCCCGCTAATAATCTAGTGTACAGGGGTGGCAATTCCTGTACGGCCTTCCCTAATTCATAAGTAAGTTGTTCCTCCGGTTTAGCGAATCGCTCTTTTGTTTGACGTGCTTGAGCAGCATTTACCATATATTTTTGTCCTTTGTCATTTGTCATTTGTCATTTGTCATTTGTCCTTGATTATTCACGAATGACCAATGACTAATGACTAATGACTATTCAAACTGCTAAATAGCGCCGCAAAAAACTGTCTAATGTCTCTAATTGGAAGTTAAAAATCGTCTCTAAATTGGCAATTTCATCTTTTGTACAGAAAAATTCATTTGCTAGCAATGTACGAAAAGTTCCCAAAGCTTTTTGGGTTTGGGGATTAAATAAACCTAATGCACTCTGTAACCCATCAATCAGAAATAGGGGTGAGTTAATTATTACTGGTTCTTTGGCGAAAATCCGACCAAAAATCCGGGGAATATCTTCTCGTAATAAAATCTCTGGCCCTCCAACGGGTAAAATCTGGTTGCGAGCGCCTTCAACTGTCACAGAATCCACTACTATCCTTGCCAAATCATCAGTACTGACAATTGAGGTACGGTTTTTGCGATCGCCAACCAGCAGATACAATCCCGTTTCCCGAAATCGTTCTACTAGTGGCAGCAAGTTAGATGCTAATCCAGCTGGGCGCAAAATAGTGTAATTTAAGCCACTAGCTGCCAAATATCGCTCTACTGCTCGTTTAGCTTTAAAAACAGGAGCATCTTCATAACCGCGATCGGCTCCCAGTACAGAAATGAAGACAAAATGCTCTACGCCATTGGCTTTCGCTTGGTCGATGAGTTCAATATTGGCGCGGTAATCTAAAGATAGGGCATCGCTATCAGAACCGTGGGCGCTGATAATATACCGCACATCCTGACTCGCTTTCTGGATATCTTTTTCCTCTAGCAAGTCACCAATGAAGATTTCTGCACCCCGATGTTCTAACTCGCTGTAGCGCGAGGTAAGGCGGACAAATGCCCGCACAGACTGTTCTCGTTGTCGTAGAAGTCGCACAACTCTGCGACCAATGCCTCCCGTTGCTCCAGTTACCAGAAACATACAAATACCTAAATTGAATAGTTACAGCGTTTATAATTGTCAAAATTCTCGATATCTCGATATATAGTCACACCTTATTTATTTTAATACTCTAAAAATGATCCCCCACATCCTTGTAGATGCAGGGGATAGAATAATAGGATTAGTTTTACTGGCTCAACAAGTCAATAGCTTGTTCAAGCGACATCTTAGCCTTGTGCAAATTTAGCAGGTTTTCCTGGTCGTATCGGTCAGGATAGCTCATTTTCCTGCCCTCTAAAGTTATCCGAATTAGTGCTGCTTGCTCATCTGTGGGTGAATTCATCTCATCTATAGCAGAACTGATTACCTGGATAGCGTTAAAGTTAGGGAATTTTAACCCTTTACCTTGCTTCATTTGTTGCAGCGCTAAAAGTGGAAATGCCATCAGAGTTACGATGTAGGAGGTTTTGTATCCTGCATTCCCAGTTGGTTTGATGCCGTATCTACGACACAAGTCACGTAATTCTTTAATAGTCTTGATTTCAAGTTCGGAACGCGTGAACATAAAATAGTAGTGTCCATTTTTGAAATTGGATATTGGTGGTTGTACTTCCGGCAAGTTGTCGCAACTACCAAAAAACAATCTATTGTTTTGGCACCAAGTAAATCAAGCCTTATTTATATTTCTCAATAATGCCTAATCCTAAAGGGAATCCACAAAATTTACAACCAATTAAATCAAATAGAGAAGAATCATTAACAGAAAGGATTAACCTACGCATTACCAAGACTATGAAGGAAGAACTATCTACAAAGGATGATCCTCCAGAATTTTGCCGTCGTGCAATCCAGGAAGCATTAGATAAAGATAAACAGAAGTAATTTCAAAGAGATAGTTGTCACGAATGTGTGAATTACTGGAATAAGTCAGCAATATGCTTGATTGTTTGCGGAAAACACCAAAATGAGAAAACAAACTAGGATTTGAGAAAGTAAAAGCTCATTTTGCTTGCGGAAAACACCAAAATGAGAAAACAAACTGGAGTTTGAGAAAGTAAAAGCTGATTTTGCTTGCGGAAAACACCAAAATGAGAAAACAAACTGGGGTTTGAGAAAGTAAAAGCTCATTTTACTTGCGGAAAACACCGAAATTAGAAAGTAAAAGCAGCTTTTGAGTAAGCAAACACAGCTTTTGAGTAAGTCAAATGTCATTTTGCTTATTAAATTTGACTTTAGGGACTCCCAAATAAAAAATACTCAACTACTTCTTGTGGAGTGGGCATCTTGCCCGCCCATAGCCAAAAGCTGTTAAGAGGATGTTTGAAAAGTCATAATTGGTGTATCAACGTTTTTTACCCCACCCTAACCTTCCCCGTATGTATTGGGGAGGGAACTAGATTTTCCAGTTTTCCCCCTTGTAAAGAGGGGATTAAGGTGGAAAATTCAAAGTCTCTCTCCTGAAAGGAGAGAGATTTTCTAGATAGCATGAAAAGTCAGCTTTTTAATTGTCGCTTGTAGGGCAGGGGACAGACTTTTCTCCTGACCAATCTGTAAGAGTATTTTCATCTCTATAATGCCGGGGAGTTTTCAGCAGCAAATGCCAAGCTTCTCCAGCATCCAATAAATTAAACTTTTCAGAATATTGAGTTTCTAACAAATCCCTAACCATCACATAATAGTCCGAGTTCATTCCTGGAAAAATATGATGCTCAGTGTGATGAGAAAAATTGAAATGCAACAAGTCAAATATTTTGTAAACCCGGAGAGACATACTATTAATTAGTGGATCGTTAACGCTAGTCATCGGACAAAGTAAATGATTTGTATAAATATAAAAAATTACTCCAGCATAACCAATTGCAATCGGCAAAAAGTAACCAAGTATGAGCTTTATGGGGTCAAATTGGAGATAGATGAGGATACTCAGATGAATCACGATCATCATCAATAATTCCCCTGCGATCGCTCGACGATCTTTCGGACTGACTGTAAATGCAGCAGGAACATAATCGACAGATTTATGATTGAAAAACAGCACGGATGTCAGATTGCGAAAAGTATGTACTCCCCAAGCAGAAGTCATTCCCACTATGAACCATATAGGATTGACTTCAGTCGAAGGTACAAATAAGTCCTGAATCCATTTTCCCCAGGTTGAAGATTGTTCATATAAGTAATTACGATCTGGGTCGCCTAAATCGTTAGTGTGATTATGATGTACTCGATTATGAACTGCTTTCCATAATGTTGGCGGCATCCACAACATTGTTAGTCCTATAAAACTAATTATATAGATTAATCGGGGGTTTTTAATTACGCTACCATGCATCAAATCGTGGGTGCTAAATAGTAAGACAACCACGCTATTACCCATAATTAGGCTTAAAGGTACATAAAGCCACAAAAGGTATGGCGACCAAGAATCTAACCGCGCCGCTATCATCCAACCTAGTATTAAAATTGCCAGATTAATGAACAAGATAATTAACTTACTGGGATCGGGAATAAATGCTTCAGGTGGCATCAAGGAACGTAATTCTTTCGCATATATTTTCTGATGAATAAGTGTCCGATCTGTACTAACATTCATAAATAATTTTTCAGTTAGATAATTTCACTGGGTAAATTTTTGCAGTAAATCGTAAGCATTTTTCAACTGGAATAATTAAATTCACAAGTAGGTAAGTATTTAAATCCTAACACAAAATATTTCTGCGGTAGACCTCTTGCATAATTTTGGCATTGCCTACACGTTTTACTCAGAATAATTTATGTGGTTAAAAGTGAAAGTTATCTAAAGCTAACTAAAATTATTGTTTTAACCATATTACTAGCTATAGGCTATTAGGATGTCAAGTTTCTCTTAATAGGTAATGTTTTTTTAGTAATAGCTTTAGTCTTTATTTTCTCATCAATAAAATACTTACTAAAAACCCTATATATTAGCTTGAAAAAGTACTAAAAAAACGTAAGTTTGTTAAAAGTTTTCCCAATTTCAATCCCCCCACATCTTTATAGATGCGGGGGGAGTAATAAAATAACCCACAATTTGAATTTTTGATTAATTTTTGGGCAGCATTCACCCATTAATCCCATATACGGTAGGTGCAATTGCACTATTTATACTTTGTGCAAGCAGCCCATCTCAAAACTATTCAGACGCTTTGTTATTAGCTCTATTAGCACGCGCCTCAGCTGAAGCCATCACCTCATCGAAATTTTCTAGCACTTCGCCAGGGAAGTTTTCCAAAACTCTGGTAGAAAGAGCAACCCGGCCTTTACCTTCATCCAAGTCAATAATTACAGCTTTAATTGGCTGACCAACTTGAAATACTTTTTCTAAAGAATCAATAAATTTCTGGCTTACTTGCTTGATATGAAGTAGGGCGCTCATCCCACTTAAATCGACAAATACACCAAAAGGTTTGATGCCAGTAACTTTACCTTCCACCAGTTGACCTAGTTCTAATAAGCTGAAGTTGCTAGAACGAGTTGCTAAACGCTGGGAAAGAATGAGTTTGTTGGTGTTTTTATTAATTTCCAAAAAGCCCACGGTCAGATTTTGACCTTTGAGTGCATCTAAATTATCACGCTCTGCCAAGTGCGATCGCGGGATAAATCCCCGCAAAGAAAGAATATCAACGGTTACACCACCTTTATTCACACCCATAACTCGTACTTGCACAGTCTGAGCATTTTCCTGCATTTCGGCCAGTCGTTCCCAGATGTGCTGAATTTCCAACTGCTTTCGAGAAAGGGTGACTTGCCCTTCTGCATCCTGATCTCGGATAATCAAAAACTGCATTTCCTCTTGCAATGGCAGCACTTCCGATAAATCGGTAACTGCTCTCAAAGAAGCCTCATCGCGTGGCAGAAAAGCTGACGACTTGCCACCAATATCAACATAAGCTCCATCATGATCGAGTTGGAACACTTTGCCATTTACAAGCTGTCCCTTTTGAAATTGGTAGTCGTGTTTTTCTAGTGCTTTGGCAAAATCGTCCATTGTAAAGGGCGAATTGGCTGTTTGAGAAAGTTTCGATTCGGAATTCATGACTTTTGAAGATTAGTTTTTATTTGATATGGTGCAACTGAAGTTTAAATTGTCATTTGTCATTTGTCATTTGTCCTTTGTATTCACCAATGACCAATGACCAATGACGAACTTGGGTGCGTATGCTTCAGTTTAGTTGACCAAAGAGTTGTTTTACTTGCTCCCAAGCATCGGTCGCAGCTTTAGGATTATAACTGGCACGGTGGTCGCAGAAAAATCCGTGATCAGCTCCATCGTAGCGAAACACATGATGAGGAATTTTATATTTTTCTAACTCTGCTGCAATCTCATCTACTTGTTCGGTTGGGATGCTAGTATCTTCTATGCCAAAAAAGGCATAGAGAGTGCCTGGAATTTCTCTGGTGCGAGTGACAGTAGGAGCGCCACCTCCCGGCGTGCGGGTGGTAATTCCAGCACCGTAGAAGGAAGCCGTAGCTTTAATATCTGGCAAGGTGGCTGCAAGATATGCGACATGACCGCCAAAGCAGAAGCCAATACAGCCAAAACCATCTTTTTTTACTTGAGGCAGATTTTTGAGGTAGTCAATTGCTAGTTGAATATCGCTCAATAACTCTGAGGCTTGAGTTTGCATGGCGTAGCTTCTGCCCGTTTCAATATCTTCGGGTGTATATCCGGTTTCAAAGCCAGGAGCAATCCGTTGAAAAAGTGCAGGTGCGATCGCTACATACCCAAGTTGGGCAATCCGTTCTGTAACTTCCCGAATGTGAGCGTTGATACCAAAAATTTCCTGTAATACTACAACTCCTGGGTAAGAGCCAGGTTCTTTTGGTTCTGCTAGATAAGCAGACACTTGAATATTATCTTGCAAAAGATTAACCGTTGTGGTAATTGTTGCTTGCTCTGTCATAATAATTTTTACCAGTGCTGTGTGATTAACCGTGTGTTTATTTGATATAACTATGCCAGTATGCTCAGCTTTTTTCTAATTAAATTATCAGTTCCCAGTAGTGAGAGCATTAGAAATTGAGTTTAGAAAAAATTTATATGTAAATAACTAATCTTGTATGTAATAAATCAACTAGTTATCCGGGGATGCTGAGTTAAAAGTGCTGAGTAGGAAAGCAACACCTAAGACTCAAACCTCAGCACTCAAGACTCAGCACTCAGCACTTAGTATTCAGGAGGTTTGGTGATGATTCAATTCCGTATTCAGCCAGACAGCGAAATTCCCGCATCAACCCAGCTGTTTAATCAAATCCGATTTGCGATCGCTTCTCGACAATATCCCCCAGCCTACAAATTACCAAGCACACGGGCGCTGGCAATGCAAACGGGATTACATCGCAATACCATAAGTAAGGTTTACCGTCAACTAGAAGAAGACGGATTTGTTGAAAGTATGGCTGGTTCGGGTATTTATGTTCGCGCCCAAGGTCATGAGGGCGGTAGTAGGCTGCAATCACCAATTCTCAAACAAAATCCTGATGCATATCAAGTTGTTCAGCAAGCACTTGACGAACTGCTCTCTCAAGGATGTACGCTCAATCAAGCTAGAGAGCTATTTTTAGCGGAAATCGACTGGCGCTTGCGTTGTAGTGCGCGGGTATTGGTTGCAGTGCCATCTTATGACATGGGTGCTGGTGAGTTGATGGTCTATGAATTAGAGCGATCGCTAAAAATTCCAGTGCAATTGGTAGCAATGGAAGAATTAACAGCTGTGCTAGATAAAACTACCTCTGCCACAGTAGTCACCAGTCGGTATTTTATCAGTAATGTGGAAGCGATCGCAGCTCCAAAAGCCGCACGAGTAATTCCTCTCGATATCTACGACTACAGCAAAGAACTCAGCCTCTTGAAAACCCTACCAAAAGAAAACTGTGTTGGGATAGTTAGCCTCAGTTCCGGGATTGCACGAGCCGCAGAAGTCATCCTCCACGGTTTGCGGGGCGATGAACTACTGGTAATGACTTCGCAACCAAAAGATGCTTACAAACTTCAGGCAATGGTTAAACGGGCTGAAGTCATCATCAGCGACCAAGCTAGTTTTGCGGCAGTACAAGCAGCAGTGCAAGCCTCTGATGAAGATATTATTCGTCCACCAAAGCTGATTAAGGTTGAAAATTATATCGGCGCTAACTCGATTAACTTGCTAAAACGAGAACTGGGTTTAAGTTAATTTCAAGATAATTTAGCCAACATCTTTGAGAGCAGCTGATACAGGAGGGATGGGATAGTGCAGATTGTGATTGTGGGTGCAGGCCCAACAGGTGTAACCCTTGCCCTGCTTCTTGTAAAACGTGGTATTACTGTAACCTTAATTGAAGCAGCAAAAGACTTTCATCGTGTATTTCGCGGTGAAGGATTAATGCCCAGTGGCTTAGAAGCTTTAGAGCAAATGGGTATATCAGCCTTGTTGGAACATATTCCCCATCAGCAACTCGACGCGTGGGAATTCATTATCGGAGACAAGCAGTTGTTTCGAGTTGAGGAACCAATGGGAGCAACCCAACCCTGTACACTGGTTTCACAACCACCACTGCTCAAAGCACTGATTTCGTCAGCTCAAACCAATGATGGATTTGAATTTATCCAAGGTGTTCCTGTCAAAGATTTACTGTGGAGTAACCAACGTGTCGCAGGTGTAGTACTGAGCGATGGGAGAGAATTTACTGCTGACTTAGTGATTGGGGCAGATGGTCGAAATTCTCTTGTGCGCCAACGTATAGGATTAGAATTGGTACGTCAGCCCAAAAATATTGATATTCTCTGGTTTAAACTTGCCGCCAGTCCTGAGTTTGCAACCGATAATGTGTTTCGTACAATTGTAAATGGCGATCGCGTATTTACCATCTTTCACGGAGCAGAATCAGGAAAACTACATCTGGCTTGGGTAATGTCAGCAACCGAAAACACTGACTCCAAGCAAGCCAACTGGGCAGAGATTTTTGCCTCACTATCACCCTCATGGCTAGCAGAACATTTCCGTAATCATGCAGACACCATCGAATCTCCCATTCGGCTTTCTGTTGTGGTTGGTTATTGTCCACAATGGCACGCACCAGGGGTACTGCTTCTAGGTGACGCTGCACACCCAATGTCTCCCGTCCGTGCCCAAGGAATTAATCTCGCATTCCGTGATGTGATTGTCGCTGCTAATCATCTTGTGCCACTTTTGCAAAAAGAAGCTGGACACCAGGATATTGACATGGCACTATTGCACATCCAAGCAGAACGTCAGCCAGAAATTATCCGCGCCCAGCAACTCCAGTTAGAAGAAGCTAAACAAGGCGAACTACTGCGAAAAAATGCACTGGTGCGATCGCTGTTGATTCAACTTGCTCCCTTGCTCCGTAAAATAGTTAAAAAGTCTTGGTTAAAGCGACAATATAAAATGCGTCAAGGTATCACACAGGTACACTTAACTGTCTAAAAAACCGTTCTTAATTATCCTACTTGTGGTTGTGGGGTGTTAATTTGCAAAAACTCTTGTACCTGTTGCATATAAGTTGGCGCATCTTCCAACATTGGGAAATGCGCTGTGTTACGAATCATCACAAATTTAACTTTGTCATTCAATGCAGCGGCTTGACGCCCCATCTCGGCTGGAATAATTTTGTCATACTCCCCTGCTACAAGCAGAGTCGGCACTGTTAGCTTGGCAAACTCTTGCGGCATCACTTCAGATTGAGCTTTACTGACTGAAGTAAAAATTGTTCCTAAAGCCGCATCGTAATCTGCTTCGAGAAAATCTTCCAAAAAAGCTTGCCGCTCAGAATGTGGTATGGAACTATGCAGAAATCTGGCCATAAACATTCGGTCAACAAATGGAATTTTGCTTAACCATTTGGGACGAAATTTCACTACATAACCACCAAATTTATGAAAAGCACTAAAAGATTTTTCGTCGTACTCAAAAATGCCGCTACAAGTTAAAATTCCTCGTTCTACTCGTTCGGGATAGCGGTTAAAAAATAAAGTGGCAACAGAAGCGCCCATCGAATGAGCATTGATATAGACACGCTGGAGATGCAACCCATCTAACAAAGCTGCCAAATCATCAGCGTATTCCTCTAATTCATAGGTTAACTCTTTAATTGCCTCTGATTCTTCCTGGGGGGATTCCGATTCGGCAACAGCTTCACTTGCTTCGGCTATGGTTGGCTTCCCACCAGAACGGCCAAATCCCCGCATATCGTAGAGTAAACAATCAAATTGCTCTGATAAAGCATCAGCAGTATTTTGCCAATATCTAGCCGAACCAGCCCAACCGTGAATGAAAACCATCACTGGTTTTACCAAAGAACCGGATGGTTTTTTCACCCATTCGTAGTAATGCTCAACGCCACGAACATTAATATAAGGCATTAGTCATTTGTCCTTTGTCAGTTGTCATTAGTCCCTGGTATATGGTTATTATTCCTTATTTTTTGACCAATGACTAATGACCAATCACTAATGACTATTAAGCTGATTCTGGCTTCGGTAGTGAAGACGGATGTATTATCAGTTCCGCAGTCGATCGCTTCTCGACCATCTCCCGTGTTACTGTACAGCGTGTCACATCCTTACGGGATGGTAACTCATACATTACATCCAGCATTAATTCTTCAACAATACCACGTAATGCTCTCGCACCAGTTTTACGGCGGTAAGCTTCTTGAGCGATCGCTCGCAAAGCATCTGCTTTAAAATCTAGCTGGACATTATCCATCTTCAGCAGTTTTTGGTACTGCTTCACTAGCGCGCTGCGTGGTTGAGTAAGAATCGCCATCAGTGCTTCTTCATCTAGCGGATCTACTACTGCTACCATTGGCATCCGCCCAATAAATTCTGGAATCAGGCCAAATTTTACTAAATCATCCGGTTCTAGATGGCGAAGCGTGTCTGCTGCTCGTTTTTCCTTCGATTGACCTTCTCCCGGTTGCACAAAGCCGATTGCTTTTTTGCCAACTCTCTGATCTACAATTTTTTCTAAGCCAACGAAGGCACCACCACAGACGAACAAAATATTACTTGTATCAATCTGGATGCAGTCTTGATAAGGATGCTTGCGGCCTCCTTGGGGTGGTACATTAGCGATCGTTCCCTCTAACATTTTCAGCAAGGCTTGCTGCACGCCTTCGCCAGAAACATCGCGGGTAATTGACGTGTTCTCGCTCTTACGAGCAATTTTGTCAATTTCGTCAATGTAAATAATTCCCCGTTGCGCTTCCTCTATATCCAAATCTGCCACCTGTAACAGTCGCAGCAAGATATTTTCCACATCTTCTCCCACATACCCAGCTTCCGTCAGCGTCGTCGCATCGGCTACGGCAAAGGGTACATCCAGGATTTTCGCTAGGGTTTGGGCTAAGAGAGTTTTGCCGCAACCAGTCGGGCCGATTAACAATATGTTGGACTTTTGCAGTTCTATGGCATCATCCGCCCCAGGTTTGCCACTGGCCTTAGACTGAATCACCGCCAGCCGCTTGTAGTGATTGTAAACAGCGACTGACAGCACTTTCTTCGCTTCGTCTTGACCAATAACGTGTTCGTCTAGATACTTTTTAATCTCTCTTGGCTTGGGTATTTGATTAAACGAAATACTAGCAGAGTGGGTACGCCGTTTTTCAGGTGGTTCTGCTCTTGGTGCTGGTTGTGCTGCCGCACCACTGGTATCGAGCAACTCCTCGTCTAGTATTTCATTACACAAGTCAACGCATTCATCGCAGATGTAGACTCCCGGCCCTGCGATTAACTTACGCACCTGCTCTTGAGACTTGCCACAAAATGAACATTTTAAATGGGAGTCGTACTTAACCATACCAGCCTCTTATTTCAGAATGGTGACGTTTTCCCCTGCTACGGGAAGATTTTGCCTGGAAATGACTTGATCGATCAAACCGTAGTTTTTTGCCTCTTCTGCCGACATAAAAAAGTCGCGCTCAGTATCTGCTTCTATTCTTTCTAAGGGTTGACCAGTATGGTGAGCCATTAGCTGATTCAACTTAGCCTTAACGTAAAGAATTTCTCTGGCTTGAATTTCAATGTCAATGGCTTGACCTTGAGCGCCACCAAGTGGTTGGTGAATCATAATCCGGGAGTCGGGCAGAGACATTCGCTTACCGGCAGCCCCTGCTGTCAACAAAAATGCCCCCATGCTCGCGGCTAATCCAAAACAGATGGTAACAACATCAGGGCGAATTTGCTGTATTGTATCATAGATTGCCATCCCTGCGTAGACGGAGCCGCCAGGAGAATTAACATACAGTTGGATGTCTTTTTCTGAGTCTTCGGCGTCTAGGAATAACAACTGAGCCACAATTGAGTTGGCTACGGCATCGTCTATTGGCGTTCCTAAAAAGATAATCCGCTCTCGCAGCAGGCGGGAGTAGATGTCGAAAGCTCTTTCTCCCATGCCAGATTGCTCTATCACCATCGGCACGATGTTGCTAGGGCTGCTTAACTGGGAGTTAATGTTTATTCGACTTAAGTTGCTGATTGGGGAATTTCCCGACTGCGATTCAAGCATACAAGCTTTCTTTGACGATTATTTAGGACAAATTTTTCAGCAGCGGATGCTGCCTTTTCAACGAATGGAATTTTTATAAGCTACGTGTTAACCATTATGCCTCATATAATTTCCTCTCGTGTAACACAGTATCAAGCTCAAGTGATAACAAGTGTCACTATTTGCCGAAAATTCATTAATTCTTTAATTATTTTGACTTCATCCCTGAGTCATGGGGCATGGGGCATTGGGCATTGGGTATTGGTTATTTTCCCCTGCTCTCTGCTCCCTCATCTCCCTTAGCTTACCCATTTCACCAGTACTTTAACTCAGAACTGGTGAACTCATGGTTGTGGGATTTTTTATTATCCTTCTGTAACTTCTGTAGAAGCTTCGGTGTTTTCTTCCTCAGTCTGAGGTGCATCAGCATCAGCATCTGATTCTGCGTCTTCCGTTTCCTCCGCAGTACTCAATGAACCTTCCGGTACAAGTTCAACTGATGAGTGTTCTAAGAGCCAATCGATGATTTTTTCGGTTAACAGTTCGTTTTCCACGATTGAGCGCAGTTTATCTTCATCAACGTCCTGTTCCTCCGAGTACTGTTCCAAAAGTTCTGTGACTCTGGCTGCGATTTCTTCTGGTGTTACCTCGATAGATTCGCGTTTGCCGATTTCTCGTAAGGATAAAGAGCGTTTGATGCGTTCAATTGCTTCAGTACGCGATCGCTCCCGCAATTGCGGAATAATATCTTGAGTAAACAGCTTTCTCACATCCAATCCCTGCTGAGACAGCCGGATTGCTGTTTGCGTTAGCATTGCATCCACTTCTTGCTCAATCAAGGTTGCTGGTAAGTCAACTTCTACCTGCTTGAGCAGTTCCGTTAACAAGGCTTCCTGCTTATTGGTTTTTGTTTTGTCGTCCGCCTCTTTTTGATATCGCTCTACCAAAGAAGCGCGTAACTCCTCTAAGGTTTCAAAATCGCTGATTTCCTGGGCGAAATCGTCATTTACTTCTGGTAGTTCCTTTTCTTTCAGTTCTTTGAGCGTCACGGTGAAAGTTGCTGCTTTTCCAGCTAAATCTTCATTAGCATAAGGATCTGGGAACTGTGCCGCAATTTCTTTCGTTTCTTCAGGATTCATCCCCACTATTCCCGAAATAAAGCCTGGAATAAACTTATCTTCCTGCAACTCAACTTGAAAATCAGTTGCTTCGGCTCCGGGAATCGGTTCTAGTTCACCTGTTTCGTCTTCGCCCTCAACTCTGGCGAATGAACCTTTAAAATCGACTACAGCAATATCGCCGATTTGAGCTGCACGTCCTTCTACAGGAATCAATGTCGCCAATTCTTGACGTTCCTTATCCAGCGTGTTCTCCACTTGCTCTGGATCGAACTTGACTTCTTCGGCCTTGGCTTGCAAATCAGTGTACTGCACTAGATTCACTTCTGGTTCTACATCCACAGCAGCCGAAATCGTCAAGGGTTTTCCCGGTTCATAATTATTAATCAAATCCTCAAAAGAGGAGCGCAATTGCGGCTGACCGATTGCTGGGATGGCTTCTTGTTTGACTGCTTGCTCAATGCCATCTTGAATTAGTTCTTCCAGCGCCGCTGCCTTGATTCGAGTTGTACCCAGCCGTTGTAGTAATATCGGCCGAGGCACCTTGCCTTTACGAAACCCAGGAATATTGGCAGTACTCGCTAAGTTTTTAATGACCTGTTCGTAAGTTTGCTTGGTAATTTCCGGCGTAATCTCTATTTCCAGGCCAATTTGGCTGGCGGGAAGTTTTTCCTGGGTAACTTTCATGCTTCGTCTCTAGTTTTCTGGTATTTTATACTCCGAGTACACACAAAACGCAATAAAATAATTGTTTGCGTTTATAGCTTGATGTCTCTTAGGGCAATGGAAGTTTGCCAAAAGGTCTTGTGACATCCAAGGATGGATGTTTGTCTTGGGGCAAAGATCCAGTTTACTGCCAATTATCAAGGACTTGATATTTTACTTTCATAACAATTTGGTTAATGGGGCATTGATATTAAGGGGGAGGTGATAGGGAAATAATCTGTAACCCTTACCCTGTCACCTCTACCCTGTAACCTAATACGCTATTCCCTTCTTCACCCCCAACTCACTCTAAAACTTGGGAATTAATTATTCAGTGGGCTAACGCCGTGATATCCTGGTCTCAAAGAGTGGTTAGTACCTCAAATTAAAGTTATAGTATTGAGTCTAGCTATTATCTAGCTATTATTAAGTTATGTGTGGTACAAGAGTGCATCTGTCACTTAACCACATAGCTCAGTTTTGTGTTGTGCTGGCTTTTTGCATTTAGCTCGTAGTATATTCATCATCTTTGGTAAACAAGTTTGTAGCCAATACATTTGTTTCTTTACAGGAAGGATGCTTATTAAACCCCTAAATGCAGATATCTCCCTTTTTCTGATAAATAGCGGTTTATTGTATAATATATAGTTATAGTTATTGATGAAAAAATCGGCGTTATTTTAAAATGCAACATTATAAAAAAATGTATTAAATATATAAAGATATATTAAATGAAAGAAAAATTTAAACCTATTTAAAATGTATTTCCAGACTGCGATCGCTATTTAAATATAACTAAATTGTCCATTGTTCCAAGAAATTGCAAATTAAGTCTCTTATAAGGAGGAAGCAAGTTTGTCGAAATCCTATCGTTTAGCTATTTTAGGAGCTACTGGTGCAGTAGGCACAGAGTTGCTGGAATTATTAGAAAGTCGTAATTTTCCGGTTGCTGACTTGAAGTTATTGGCATCAGAGCGGAGTGCGGGGCGATCGCTGCGGTTTAAAGGTGAAAATATACCAATAGAGGCAGTGAGCGATCGCGCCTTTGAAAATGTCGATATAGTACTAGCTAGTGCAGGCGGTTCCACATCCAAAACTTGGTCAGCAGTTGCTGTGGAAAAGGGCGCAGTGGTAATTGACAACTCCAGTGCTTTTCGGATGAACCCGGAAGTTCCCTTAGTAGTACCAGAGGTGAATCCCCAAGCCGCGGCGCATCACCAAGGCATTATTGCTAACCCCAACTGCACAACAATTTTAATGTCTGTGGCAGTCTGGCCATTGCATAAAGTTAAACCAGTGCAACGCATCGTCGCTGCAACCTACCAATCTGCTAGTGGTGCTGGGGCTAGGGCAATGGCAGAAGTTAAAACCCAAACAAGCGCTATACTACAAGGACAGCCAGCGATTGCCGAAATATTGCCTTATCCATTGGCATTTAATTTATTCCCGCATAACTCCCCATTAAACGATTTGGGTTACTGTGAGGAAGAAATGAAAATGGTCAACGAAACCCGAAAAATATTTGGTACGCAGCAAATCAGAATCACTGCAACCTGTATACGGGTTCCCGTACTCCGCGCTCACTCAGAAGCCATTAATTTAGAATTTGAGACTCCTTTTAGTGCGAAGGAAGCCAAAGAAATTTTAAATTCCTCCCCGGGAGTAAAATTGGTAGAAGATTGGGGAACGAATCATTTTCCGATGCCAATAGAAGCAACCGGTCGAGATGAAGTTTTAGTGGGAAGAATTCGCCAGGATATTTCTCATCCTTGTGGCTTGGAATTATGGTTATGTGGCGACCAAATTCGCAAAGGTGCAGCATTGAATGCAGTACAAATAGCCGAATTGTTAGTAGATAAAAATCTACTTAAACCATTAGCTATTAGTCATTAGTCACTTGTACTGAGCGTAGTCGTAAAGCCTGCGGCATAGCTACGCTTCGGGCGCAGCCTATCGTAGAGAAGTATTAGTCATTGGTAATTAGTAAAATGACAAATGACAAAGGACAAATAACAAATGACTAATGACACTTGAAAGCAATTTGCAGATAGGTTATTACAATAGAGAACCACCAAGATATAAAAACATGGGTAATCAGGAGTGAAAAAAGGGTGGGAGATTTTGGCAATGTTTTAACCGCTATGATTACGCCATTTAAAGCAGATGGTAGTGTCAACTATGATGTAGCGGCAGAACTGGCGGCGCATCTAGCTAACAACGGTACAGATACATTGGTGATGTGCGGCACAACCGGAGAATCCCCGACACTAAGTTGGGATGAGGAATACCAGTTGTTTGTCGAGGTATTGCAGTCCGTGGCCGGAAAAGCCAAGGTAATCGCAGGTTGTGGATCGAATTCCACCAAAGAAGCGATCGCAGCCACCCAAAAAGCGTCTAAAATAGGAGTACATGGTTCCTTACAAGTTGTTCCTTATTACAACAAACCGCCGCAAGCGGGATTGGAAGCGCACTTTAAGGCAATAGCACAAGCCTGTCCCGACTTACCGTTGTTGTTATATAATGTCCCAGGTCGTACCGGACAAAACCTTCAGCCAGAAACAGTTGCCCGGTTAGCTGAGGTTAACAATATTGTCGGGATTAAAGAATCCACTGGTAATATAGATCAGGCTAGCGTTATTCGTCGCTTGACACCAAAAGAATTCCACATCTATTCTGGTGATGATTACATGACTTTGCCCTTGTTAGCGATCGGGGCAAAGGGTGTGGTAAGTGTGGCTTCTCATCTGGTAGGAAACCAACTACAGCAGATGATTCAAGCTTTTAGGGCGGGAAAAGTTGAGGTAGCAAGCGACATTCATCTCCAATTATTTCCGTTGTTTAAAGCTTTATTTCTTACTTCAAATCCCATTCCAGTGAAAAAAGCACTCCAACTTCAAGGTTGGGAGGTTGGTTCAACTCGTCCGCCGCTATGTGAAGCTGATTTAGAAGTAAGTCAAAAGTTAGAAGCGATTCTGGAAGAACTTAGTTTAATTTAACCACCAGCTATTTAAATGTTGATAGTCTCCTCCTTGCCAAAGATACATATACACAACGATCGTAATTGTTCATAAGTTGCATTTAAAAACCTGTGCTAGGACTGATAGATATACTATGAATCCTTGAGTTTTACAGTTGATTTTATTGAATAAAAAATTGAAATCTTCAATTAAAACTTGATTGCTTTGGGACTGGCTTAAAAGACAGATGTTGTCTGAAATACAAGGAAAGTTAACTATCAACTTAATTAATCAAAAGTAACAATCTAAGGAGAAAATGGCTAAAAACGAAGCTAATAATTCCGCCTTGAAAATTATTCCTTTGGGCGGTTTGCATGAAATTGGTAAAAATACCTGTCTTTTCGAGTATGACGATGAAATTATCCTGTTAGATGCAGGATTAGCTTTTCCCACAGAAATGATGCATGGAGTCAATATTGTTTTACCAGATATGACCTATCTGCGGGAAAATCGGCACAAAATTAAAGGGATGATCGTGACTCACGGTCATGAAGACCATATCGGCGGGATTGCTTTTCATCTCAAGCAATTTGATATTCCGGTGATCTATGGCCCCAGATTAGCAATGGCAATGCTAGAGGGTAAATTAGAAGAAGCAGGAGTCCGCGATCGCACAGAAATCAGAACAGTTCTACCACGTGATGTGGTGCGGATTGGCAAAAACTTTTTAGTTGAATATATCCGTAATACTCACTCCATCGCTGATAGTTTCACAGTTGCCATTCATACTCCCCTGGGTGTAGTTATTCACACAGGGGATTTTAAAATCGATCACACCCCAGTGGATGGTGAAAAGTTTGACTTGCAACGCCTAGCAGAACATGGAGAAAAAGGCGTTCTTTGTTTGCTAAGTGATTCCACTAACTCAGAAGTGCCAGGATTTACACCTTCAGAACGTTCAGTTTATCCCAATCTGGAGAGAGTATTTAGTCAAGCACCTGGGCGATTATTTGTCACGACCTTTGCTTCTAGCGTCCATCGCATCAACATGATTTTGGATATTGCCAAGAAGCAGAATCGTGTAGTGACAGTTGTCGGGCGTTCCATGCTGAACTTGATTGCTCATGCCCGCAATTTAGGTTACATCAAGTGTGAAGATAATCTGTTGCAACCATTGCACGCTGTCCGCAACCTACCCGATGAAAGAGTGCTGATTTTAACTACAGGTTCTCAGGGTGAATTGATGGCAGCCATGACCCGCATTGCTAACAAAGAACATCCTCACATTAAAATCCGCGAAGGAGATACGGTAGTATTCTCTGCTAACCCAATTCCCGGAAATACGATCGCTGTAGTCAACACCATTGATAAATTAATGATTCAAGGTGCGAAAGTGGTCTATGGACGGGATAAAGGAATTCACGTCTCCGGTCATGGCTGTCAGGAAGAACAAAAACTGATGATTGCCTTAACTCGACCGAAATTCTTTGTGCCATTTCACGGCGAACATCGGATGCTAGTGAAGCACGCAGAAACGGCTCAGAGTATGGGCATTCCCGCAGAAAACACGATTATCATTCAGAATGGTGATATTGTCGAATTGACAGAAGATGCCATTTGCGTCGCTGGGAAAGTGCCATCTGGTATAGAACTGGTGGATACTACTAGTTCGGGTATGGTAAGTGCGAAAGTGCTGCAAGAACGGCAACGCATGGCTTCAGAAGGCATCATCACGATCGCAGCTGCCATTGATTGGAATGGTAAACTGTTAGCAAAACCAGAAACTCACCTCCGAGGTGTAGTGACAAGTGTAGAGCGATCGCTCCTGCAAACCTGGGTAAAACAACGCATTGAAGAAATCCTCACGGTGCGCTGGACAGAATTTGCTCCTGAGCAAGGTGAAGCAGCAGATATAGACTGGGGTGGATTGCAAGGTACTTTAGAACGAGAATTGCAACGTTCCATCCGTCGGGAATTGCAATGTCAACCATCTGTGACTTTATTGATGCAAATCCCTGATGAGCCACCTGTGAAAGTTGCTGATGGGAGAAGACGGCGGACTCGAACTGCTGCTCAGGTAGCATCGTAGGCTAAGATCGCA
Organism: Nostoc sp. DedQUE04; assembly: GCF_034530995.1. NCBI lineage: Bacteria > Bacillati > Cyanobacteriota > Cyanophyceae > Nostocales > Nostocaceae > Nostoc > Nostoc sp. DedQUE04. The sequence continues at coordinate 22,189 of NZ_JAVRCA010000060.1, forward strand.
ATTTAATGTAGAAGCGCAGAGACGAAGATTTTTTCTGAACGTCTTTGCGCTTTTATGTAAGATATAGTCTCTTATCATGGGTACAGAAGCCGAGCGGTTTGTATTTGCCTATAGTTATTGGAGGCGATCGCTATGACTAAAACACCAATAAAAATTAATACTCTGGAAGAGTATATAAATTTTGATGATGGCACCGACAAGCGCTATGAAATTCAGGATGAGGTGCTGGTAGAAATGCCTCCTGGTACTGGCAAACATGAGGCGATTATCACCCTACTGTTAATTCGCTTTTTTTTAGAAATTCAAAAAATGGGATTGTCTTTACAACCGCGCCCTAACGGTACAGAGGTGCTGACCAATAAACAACTTAGAAGACCTGATGTTTGTGTAATTACTAATGAACAGGCAAAAAGTATTGAGAGTACCTCAGCTATTCTTAAGACTGCCCCACCCCTTTTAGTTGAGGTAGTTAGTCTCGAATCTATTGACCGAGACTATAACCAAAAAACCTCTGAGTATGCGGCGATGGGTGTGGTCGAGTATTGGATTGTTGACCCCCTGGAAAATAAAGTAACTGTGTGTTTACTAAATCAGGGCAGTTACAAGCAAACTGTGTTTATCGAAGACCAACGGATTGTTTCTCAAACGTTTCCAGCATTAACCCTGACAGCCCAGCAGGTGTTTTCAGCTTAAGGTTGTTTGGTTCCTTTGCGTGAAATCAAAAAAATACTGGTTGCGTTCGTCGTTCGCGCAGCGTCTCCGAAAGGAGAAGACGTTGCCGTTGGCGAAGCCTCTCGAAGAGAAGGCATCGCCTAAATTTTGCAATGTTCAAATTGGCAGAGCGAGCTAACTTGTTAGGTTGCTGTCGCCTCAAGCAACTCCAACCAATATCTCCTCATTTTTCTCGGCTGCTGAAAAATACAAATCTTTCCACCGCTCGAAGTCGTCAAAACACGATTCATCTCTTGCAAACAGTGTTTCAGGATCGAACTGTCGAAAAATGCTGGCTCCTTCACTGACTAGCTCACGGGATATCAGTCCCAATGACTCCTCTGCTGACAATAGAGTTGGAGCAAGAGTTTGATCTCCGAACATGAGCTTTTCAACAATCTCATCGGCATTCGCAAACTTTCTTCTCGATAGCTCTTGCGACAAACGTTTCTCGATCTCAACAGATGTTTTTTCTAGTGATGCTGTCCTATCTTCAATCCCTGGATAGGCTTGACGAGTAAGCCTTAACTCAGACCGCAATTGGGCGATTACCCGATCTGCTTCTAGTTCAGATCCAAAAATCTCTTGGTGTGTTTCGATAAAATCTTCAAGGATTTCATTAATCTCTTCAGGCTCAATTTCAAAAAAGCGGAAAATGCCGCAACCATAGGGGAAAAGATAACCTACAAGGATGCTGAGTGCCTTATCACCTTGAAGGCGTGCATACAGTGTACTGGAAGGAGGAATTGCCCTGTAGAGTACAGAAACACCCATAAGCAAGCTCATCTGAATTTTAACGCTTCAGACTATATCATTCTCAAATCGCACTGCCAACCTAAGTTTTGTGAAATGCAATCGATTCTACTTGCTCAAAACTCACTACTTTTACGGTATTCAGCCAGCAATGAACAAGACACACTTACGTGAAAAAGTGGGAACACGGAGAGGAAAAATGCCTTCTAGGGTATTATCGATGTTTATACTTAGCAAAAATTCTTTTAGAAAGACCTTATATTAAGTTCTGTAAATGTTACACTAAAACCTATCCAATGATGGATGTCTTTATTAAAATTTAAACTGTGTCAAGTTATGAACAAGATCGTAATATTACACTACCGATCCCCAGAAATTTGCGATTAACTTGACGTAGTAATAAATTAGGTTCTGACTTAAAGTGGCTAATCAGGTATTACATTATATCGCAGTCAGAACGCGATTTTTCCGGGAAAGTTCGTTGCCACGTTGTATATATTCATCAAAAAGGTGAATAGCCTCAATAACACAGAGGGTTAACCATGAAGGTATTCGACAATACCACAAAAAAGATTTTTCTGGCTAGCTGGGTATCAATCAATCAAGCAGAGACTACTGACCATAAAGTAACCCAGTTAAACCATTCTCCTTCCAAGCCTTATTGGGATATTCTCCAACCCTTACGGCAGCGAGTAGAAAACATTCAAGTCCGCGATCGCCAATTAGCTCACCGTTTGTGCAAACTGATTCCATCTCAGTGCCCCTTTGAGCGCGATGTCAAATTATTTGGCAAGACCTTGTTTCACATCCCGCCGATGTGCAAGCTCAACCCCTTATATGAAGAAGTGGTTGGTTTACGTTTCCGAGCGATGTGCTATCTAGCCGATGAATGCGGCGAAGATATATCTCAGTACTGTTGAGGGAAAAGTTAGGAGTAAGGAATAACGACTCAGGGATCAATAATATAACTCCTAACTCCTAACTCTCTGCTATTTTTTACTATTTTTTTACTATTTCTTTTGCCATTTTTGGATGGCATCCTGAGCATCTTCGTAAGCGCCTGTCTCCTCTGGCACTAAGGCTGCGGTTGCAATTGCGGCATTACGTTCTCCTTCGGCGGCGCGACGCTTTGCCAAGTCTAAAATTTTCTCACTCCATTTATCGATCGATTTTTGGGCAGTATCGAAGCCTGGTTGTCCGGGTGGTACTTTCTTGGCAACTTCGATCGCCCGATTGTAGGTAGATGCCTGTTCGGGCTTAATTAAGGCATTCGCTGCATCTAAAAGAGTTTTGTTACTCACATACTGCTTACCCTCTAAGCGCCACAGGTTAATTGCTGCTTGTGCCTTCGCGTAGGGGGCTTCATCTTTGGTAATTAATCGAGCCGCAGCAATAGCGCTTGCATACTGTCTTTGTTTAGCACGACCTTCTGCTAAATCTAAAATCATCTGGCTCCAAATCTTAATATTCTCTTGAGCTTGTTCGTACAGTGGTTCACCAGGTTGAATTTTTCGGGCTGTAGCGATCGCCATACTCAAATCGCTCGCCTGAGTTTGTCTGAGCGACATTTTCGCCAGGTCTAATACTGCTTGATTCCGCTTTTTCGACTCGGAACTAGAGGTTATTTGGGCGCTAGATTGATTTTTGAGTCTAACTGGTGAAGTGCGTAGGCGTAGCCCGCCGGAGACATCGCTTGGTAAATTCTCGACAACCTGGCGATCGCTAACAGTAGCATTGGGTAATGCACTTGATATTTGCTTAATTCTAAAAGTTTCTTGATTACGCAGAAAAACTACGGCGATTAAACCTGCTACCAGTAAGCTGCCTCCGCCCCACAAGATAAACTGTTTCCAAAAAGGGATGCTTGGCTGATTCGCTGGCAATCGAGAGACGTAACCTTTAGAGGAATTGGGGATAAATCTTCCTTTGGTATTCACTCCCAAGGAAGTTTCCGGCATTGGCTGGGCAACTAATCCGCCACCTGACTCTTGGACTTTTTGACCTTTCGCCTGTTGGGAGGAGTTAACACTAGCTTCTCTCCGTCTGCCCTGAGTTGCTGAAGTTTTAGAGGAATCGTCAAGGGGAGGGGCTGCAAGAGCAACAGCAAAAGATTCTTCAGGATAAATTATCGGTTCTGGCTGAAAATCACTTTCCATTGCCAATTTTGGCAAGATTACTTGCTGCCTTGATGGGATGATCGTGGCGGGGTTTTGGATAGGACGCCAGTGGTGGTGACATAACTTTGGCACGATCAGGCTGAGGTAGCTTTCTAAATCTGCCAAGTTGCTGCCATTACCAGAACGCAAAGCTTCTAACAAAGCTGCTGTAAAGAATCCGTGACCTAATTCGCTACTCTCATGGGAAAATTGCTCTGGTTGGCAAGAAAGAATTGTCGCCAGTTGTAGTTCTTGGGCGAGTTCTATTGTTTCTTCACCAACGGGGGCATCCGCTTGAGTGCCAAAGGCGCGGTTGATATCGAGTAGTAGCAATACATTTAGGTCAGCAAGTTGCAGACTTTGCATTAGCGATCGCAATTCTATGCCAGTCTCTTGCACCAGTTCCGGGTTGCCCTCTGCTGGCATTAAGTAATCTTTACCCTTGTAATTGACTCCATAGCCGCTAAAGAATAACCACAGATAGTCTTCCGGTTGCCAACTTGTTGCTGCCAAATCTTCAAGCAGCAGCAAAATATTCTCCTTCGTCGGGTAAGTCGATCTATCCCCAATCGGCGGCGAAGTATCTGTCATGACTAGACAGTGCTTGGGGAGAAAACCTGCCTCTGTCACCAAAAAATCTTCTAGTGCCTCAGCATCTGCTTGGGCACAACTTAAAGGTTGAAATAACTGATATTGATTGATACCAATCGCGATCGCCCAGTAATTTGCCATCCCGCTCTTTGTCAGTTATTGTTGTTTGCTGGTCTTAAAATTGCGGTTGGCTTTGCCAAAAAAACAAAGCTAACCTATGTCTTATAGTCTAGGTGATTCTGATTGAATCTTAAGTTAGAATGTAATTTTTATTACGTTAATTAGCCGGAAAATACCTTTACCTAATTTCAATAACAGATTATTACTAAGGAGATAGAAGGTCATGAGCAAAATTTCTGCTCACCTACCATCATCGCTCGCTCCCTTTTCAGTTATTAGCCAAATTGCCAGAAGAATCCGGATAATTCCTTTAGTAGTTTTGCTTATATCTACTGTTCCTGCGTGGTTTTTGATGGAAGCGATCGCACCGCAGCTTGTGCGAGCTTACACCGCTAGAGTCGATCTAGCTATTGACCGCCTGCCAGAAGAAAACTATGAAACCGTTCTCAGGAGAGCGGAAGCGGTCGCTAGGGCAGCTGCTCAAAGGAGCTTCGATCAAGATATCTTGGTGACAGATGTTTCCATCATTGTATCCGTACAAAATTATGGAGCGATCGCACCAGTCCTGACATTAGATGTCAGTCGTCCTCAATGGCGATCGCGCCCTGATGCTCAAAATTGGGCCACTTACTTCAAAACTGCGCGATCTTTACTTTTCTTTGAAAATAACTCCAATCAAGTTCCAGCAGCTAGCGTTGTGTCAACGCCAAAATGACGGGTTGAGCTTGAAGTCCGAGCCAAAGCTTTCTTGGCTCGGAACCTTGGGGGATTTAAAAAAAGTCATTAGACCTCTTGCAAAAATATATTTTTGCACTCTTAGGGAAAAGGTAAAAGGTTAAAGGGAAAGGATTTTGAGTTTTTTTACCCTTTACCCCGACTTTTGCAAGAAATCTATTGTTTCTGTTCTTGCGTCTTAGCGTCAGTCTTAACCCAACTTACTTATTCCTGACTCAACTATTGTCTTTGGCGTCAGTGGATGGCCTAGAATAAGAAGGTTGTCAAAAATCGCGATATCTGCTGACATGGCTGTTCCTAAGAAGAAAACTTCCAAATCAAAACGAGATAAACGTCGAGCTACCTGGAGGCATAAAGCCGTCGTTGAAGCTCAGAAAGCCCTATCTCTGGGCAAGTCAATTTTGACTGGACGTTCTACATTTGTTTATCCAGCTGCTGAAGAAGAGGAAGAAGAATCATAATTTCTCAATCAGGAAAAGCACGAACAGCACCGATAGATTTGATTGCCAAACTCAACAATCAAACTTCTGATCGCTAGATAAATGCTTTTTCTTAGCTTTCCTGATTGCATTATGAATCATAAACACTCTACATAAGCTCATTAGATCGAAAAAAATTGGTAGTGAGTAATTGGAAATATCCATTACCCATTACCTATCATTCAAGAGTTCATATAAAGAGTAAAACATCTGATACTGTTGGCAACTCAGCAAAAAAGCTTGTAAACATCTTGAGAAAACTTATTTTTCTCTAATTATGATAGGAAAATTTTTTCAGAAACCAGGTAAAGAAGAAAGCGATCGCGTCCCTCCTGGTCAACACTTAGCTAAAGGTTTTCCCGTATTAACTTACGGCGAAACTCCCCAAGTCAGCACTGAGGAATGGGAGTTTCAAGTTTGGGGTTTAGCAAAATCTGCTACCTTTAGCTGGTCAGACTTTATGGCGCTACCTCAACACGAATTCACAGCTGACTTCCACTGTGTAACGCGCTGGTCTAAACTTGATGTCAAATGGACTGGCATTAAAGTTACAGATTTCATGGGTCTGATTGAATTAGACCCAAAAGTAGCCCACGTTATGGAACACTGCTATGGCGGCTACACCACCAATATTTCTCTAGAAGATTTTCTGCGTGAAGAAAACTTCTTTGCTTTTAAAGTCTTTGGTGAAGACCTTCCATCTGAACACGGTGGGCCGATGCGGCTAGTTGTACCCCACCTCTACGCTTGGAAAAGTGCTAAGTGGATTAATGGATTGGAATTTTTAGCTGCGGAAGAACTTGGTTTTTGGGAGCGCAATGGCTACCATCGCCGTGGTGAACCTTGGGCTGAGGAGCGTTACAGCAACGCTTTTGGGATGTAATAATTAATAGTTAAAAGTTAGAAATTAGGAGTTAAGAATTTAGAGTTAAAAATTCATAATTCATAACTCCTAACTATTAACTTTTTTAACCCAGAAGTTTCTTGATAAACGGCAATTTGCCCTGATATGGAGCGTATCGCCATTTTAAATCGAGCCAGAAGGAGTTTTGCAATACACTTTTCTTATGTGAAAAGGTGTCAAAACTAGCTTTGCCGTGATAGTTGCCAATACCGCTATCTCCCACTCCACCAAATGGTAAAGACGAGACACCAACCTGCATAACTGTGTCGTTAATACAAACTCCACCAGAGGAAGTTTCCTGCAAAACTCGCTTTTGCAGGTTTTTATCTTGAGAAAATAAGTATAACGCCAAAGGTTTGGGTCTAGAGTTAATCAAGGCGATCGCTTCTGCAATGTCAGTATATTCAATGATGGGTAAAATAGGCCCAAAGATTTCTTCCTGCATAACAGAATCTTCTAGTGAGACATTATCAATTAGTGTTGGAGCAATATAACGTTCTGAAGGTTGATTTTCTCCACCGATGACAACTTCACCGTCTTTGAGAAAACTAACCAATCTCTCAAAGTGCTTTTGACTGATAATGCGGGCATAATCAGGACTGCTTGCTGGATTCTCGCCATAAAATTCTTTTAAAGATTTTTCCAGACCATCTATTAAATCTTTCTTGATTGTTTTATTAACTAAAAGATAGTCAGGGGCGATACAAGTTTGTCCAGCATTAATGAATTTTCCCCAAGTAATTCGTCTGACAGTATGTTCAATATTAATGTCAGTATCTACAATGCAAGGACTTTTGCCACCCAATTCTAAAGTCACTGGTGTGAGATATTTTGCTGCTGCTGCCATGATGATTTTGCCAACGGCTGTACCACCAGTAAAAAAGATATGGTCAAACTTTTCTGCAAGTAGTTTTTGACTTGCTTCCACGCCTCCTTCTACTACTGCAAGATAAGCAGGGTCAAAATGTTTGGCGATAATCTTAGCTATGACATCAGACGTATGAGAAGCAATTTCTGAAGGTTTGATAATTGCACAATTACCGGCTGCGATCGCACCTATTAACGGTGAGATAATTAACTGAAATGGATAGTTCCAAGGCCCGATAATTAAGACAACCCCTAATGGTTCTGGATAAATTTTTGCTGAGTAGGAAAAAAAATCCCAGGAAACCGCTGCTTTTTGGGGTTTACTCCAGTTTTGAAGATGTTTGATGGCGTAATCAATATCCTTAATTACGCTGATTTCTGTAAGATAAGTTTCTACTTCTGGTTTATGTAAATCCGCTTGTAATGCCTCGACTATTGACTGTTCATGTTCGATAATTGCTTGCTTAAGATTTTTCAGTTGTTCAATGCGAAAAGTTACATCTTTAGTTTTGCCCGTTTGAAAAAACTCTCGCTGAGTCTGGATAATATTGCCAATGTTAGATAATTCAGTGGTAATCATTGTTTTTTCCTATTAAAAACTATTTGTTTAATGCTGTTATCTCAGCATATTTGATTTTTCAATTGTTAGCATTTGATTTTCTGATTTAATTTTTTACTTTAAATTATCGTAGATACTAGTAAGGTTATAAATCATGAATTACCAGGATAAAAAACTCTATAATTCATAATTTATAATTACTAGTTTTTCATGCTTTGGTGGGTAGAAGCACAATAAATACACTACCTTTGCCCAACTCGGAATTAAGCAGAATAATGCCTTGATGTGCCTCGACAATTCGACGAGCAAGATACAGTCCTAAGCCACTACCAGAACTCTTATGACTGCCTTGGCGAAATCGTTCAAATATAGTGGCTTGTTCTTCAGGGCGAATACCTGGGCCAGTATCCGCTATTTCAATTCTAATGTAGTCAACGGAATTGGATGTTTCAGAGAACTGAGATTGATTACTTTTGTTGAAATGGCGTTGAGAAGTAAAACGAATAGTAATAGACCCGGAGTCGGTAAATTTGATCGCATTTCCGATGAGATTGGTAAATAAACGATGTAGTTCCAAGCGATCGCCCATCACTGTATTTGTGACTGACTCTTCAGTAACATCCAAATTTAGGGACAGTGTTTTATCTTGAGCTAAGGGTGACAATTCTCCAGTCACTTCATCTAGTAATTGACCCAGATTAACCGGTTGAAACGCCAAACTTTTGCGACCCGCTTCAAAACGATAAACTTCCAATAAAGTATTCACCATAGAAAGCAGGTTGATATTGCTACGGGCCATGATGGCGATTACTTCCTGCATTTGCGTTGATAATGTTCCCAATGCCCCTTGCTGAAATAGCATCAACATTCGATCGGCAGCTACCAAGGGAGTGCGTAAGTCGTGGGTGAGACGGGAGACAAAATCTTCTCGCTGGCGGGCAATTTCATCACGTTCATCCATACTATGCTTCAAACGCAGGAGCGATCGCACTCGTGCCAGCAATTCGTCTACTGTTACAGGTTTGCGGATAAAATCATCAGCACCCAAGTCTAGTCCGTGGGCGACGTTGGGCGCATCGTGGGCAGTTATTAACAATATGGGAATGTATTGCGGCAATTTCATATCACCGCGAATGTGCTTGGTGACTTCGTACCCGTCCATACCTGGCATCATCAAATCCAGCAGAACTAAATCACAAGGAGAAGCTTTCAATTCTGCCAAGGCCGAAATTCCATTTTCGGCGGTGCTAATGGTGTAACCTTCTTCCTCCAAAATAGTTTTGATCAAAAACACGTTATCAGGAGAGTCATCAACAACCAGAATTTTGTCAGAGCGAGAAGATTGTGAAGTCATATAGATGCAAGATACGAGATAAAAGTAAATTTTTAGAGAAATTGCTTTCTTGGTATAGTTTTACTAGATATTACCCTTAGATATATTTTCTTCAAAAAAAATTGTTTATCTAACAAATTTATACAAATTGACTTTCAAAACAACTTTACTTACCTTTTTTAGATATAGCCACAAGCTAATTAAATTATGGCTTGTAAGCTTCTAGAACTGAATACAGAGGATGGGGGCACGATTTTGGTAGCAGTTGAACTACCAGATGCATCAGTAGGTCGTGTATCGCCCACTGGTGAGTTACTCATAGAAAAAGTAGAGGCTAACTTCGATGCAGTCAAGGAATTGATTGTTCGCAGGTGTCGCCCAATTACAAAGGCATTTCGTACCTTGCAGCAAGAATCACAACCTGTAAGCAAAGAAGTTGAGTTTGGGGTAAATTTTACCGCCAAAGGCTCGGTTTATGTGGTCGAATCCACTGGGCAGGCATTACTGAAGGTGAAAATAACTTGGAAACTGGCACTTGAAGAAAACAAGTAATAAATTTTCATGAATTGGGAATTAGTTAAAGCTTGTACCGTGGCGATCGCTACTCCAGAAGGTTGCATCCAAGGCACGGGCTTTTTTATCTCACCCAATGGACATTTACTCACCTGCGCTCATGTACTTGAATTGGCAGGGGGTTGGGAAGAAGTGCGAATCAATGGGCAAGGGGTTGAGTTGGTTTATTTAGGCGATCGCACTCTCACCACAAAACAGGCGATCGACGTGTTATCCCAATACATCGGTGTGTTATGCCAATACATCGACGTGTTATGCCAATGCATCGACGTGTTATGCCAATACATCGGCGTGTTATGCCAATACATCGACGTGTTATGCCAATACATCGACGTGTTATGCCAATGCATCGACGTGTTATGCCAATGCATCGACGTGTTATGCCAATACATCGACGTGTTACGTTAATGCATCAGAGCGATCGCTCATTGCCCAGAAGTGAGATTATTTAAGAGTTGCTGAAATTCTGTTGTAGAAAAAATTGCGATCGAACTCTCATCAAAAAATAGGCGATCGCTCATTCTCCAGAGGTGAGACTATCTAAAACTTGTTGAAATTCTGCTGTGGTAGGAATTGCGATCGCACTTTTATGAAGCATTTTTAGCACAGATGGTTCTTCTATCCCATTGATAACTTCGATAATAGAGCTTGGCACTTCTCCAAAGCGCGTTTCTAGAACTGTAATGATGCTTTCTCTAGCAGTTTCGACAATTCCTTCTTCTTTTGCTAGCCTTTCAATACTAGTTACGTACCGCATTCTATCTGCCTCCTCGTAACTTCTTACTTCTGTTTTAAAATTAAGTGCCAACTCTTTTGGCAAAACCATTATCCAGTTGATAAACCGAAATAGTTCCCGAATATCTTCCCGGCTATATCCCCGTTCATACAGCCGTCTGACTAGGCTTAGTTTCCACTGTAGCCGATTTTGTGGGTTTCCTTGCGTTGCCTTGGTCTTGAGATGCGCCATCACAATTGACTATCGTAATCAGTAAGTTGCTCGGTCATGAACTAAAACAAAAAGTACCTCTGTGCCATTGGTAAAACTGTTGCAGGTTCGCAAATCAGCAATTCACCATCTGCCCTAACTTGATATGTTTCTGGATCAACTTCAATGTGGGGTAGTGCATCATTCAGCTTCATATCTCGCTTACTCAATTGGCGTGTCCCAGAAATTGCAACTGCTGCCTTTTGTAAACCTAACTGGCTGGGAATTTCTTTCTCTAAAGCTGCTTGGGAAACAAAAGTTAACGATGTGGCATGACGCGCCCCTGCAAAACTACCAAACATCGATCGCATATAAACTGGTTGCGGTGTGGGAATACTGGCGTTAGCATCGCCCATTTGCGACCATGCAATCATCCCGCCTTTAATCACTATCTCTGGTTTCACGCCAAAAAACGCGGGACGCCACAAACACAAATCTGCTAATTTTCCCTCTTCCACTGAACCCACATATTCAGCAATTCCGTGAGCGATCGCAGGATTTATAGTATATTTAGCAACATATCTTTTTGCCCGAAAATTGTCTGCCTTTTGCTCAGTTCCTTGTGCGTTAAGACTTCCTCGTTGCACCTTCATTTTGTGAGATGTCTGCCAGGTGCGAATTATCACTTCGCCAACTCTTCCCATTGCCTGGGAGTCGGAAGAAATCATGCTAAATGCGCCTAAGTCGTGCAAAATGTCTTCGGCGGCAATAGTTTCTCGACGGATGCGAGATTCGGCAAAAGCGACATCTTCAGCGATCGCTGGGTCAAGATGATGGCATACCATCAACATATCCAGGTGTTCGTCTAAGGTGTTGACGGTGTAAGGACGTGTGGGATTGGTAGAAGATGGCAGAACGTTAGCTTGGCTGCAAACTTTGATGATATCTGGTGCGTGTCCTCCGCCTGCGCCTTCGGTGTGGTAGGTGTGGATGGTGCGATTCTTGAAAGCGGCGATCGTATCTTCAACAAATCCGGCTTCGTTCAGGGTATCAGTATGAATCGCTACTTGCACATCATATTCATCAGCAACACTAAGGCAAGTGTCAATTGCTGCGGGTGTAGTTCCCCAGTCTTCATGAAGTTTTAACCCCATTGCACCGGCGGCTACTTGTTCTACAAGTCCTTGGGGTTGACTGGCGTTACCTTTACCCAAAAATCCTAAGTTGACAGGAAAAGCATCAGCAGCTTGCAACATTCGGTAAATATTCCAAGGGCCGGGGGTGCAGGTAGTGGCATTTGTACCTGTGGCGGGGCCAGTACCGCCACCGATCATGGTGGTAATCCCGGAAGCAATCGCCACTTCAATTTGTTGAGGACAAATGAAATGAATATGGGCATCAATACCGCCAGCAGTGAGAATCATTCCTTCACCTGCTAAGGCTTCAGTTCCAGGGCCGATAATAATATCTACATTATTTTGAATATAAGGATTTCCGGCTTTACCAATTTTGAAAATCTTGCCATCTTTAATGCCGATATCTGCTTTGACAATACCCCACCAATCGAGAATTAAGGCATTGGTAATTACTAAATCAACAGCACCATCGGCGTTAGAAATGGGGGATTGTCCCATTCCGTCTCTGATAACTTTTCCGCCGCCAAATTTCACTTCATCGCCGTAGGTGGTGAAATCTTGTTCAACTTCTATAAATAATTCTGTATCTGCAAGTCGGATGCGATCGCCTATTGTTGGGCCGTAGGTTTCGGCGTAGGCGCGGCGATCCATTCTGTAAGGCATATAAAATCCTTTTTTTTAACGCAAAGGGACGCGGAGGGAAGCGCAGAGGTACGCGGAGGTTTTTAGAGGTTTCCGTTAATTTTGGCGTTGAAGCCGTAGACTTGGCGAGTACCGACGAGGGGGACTAGAGTTATTTCTTTTTCGTCGCCTGGTTCAAAGCGAACTGCGGTTCCAGCGGGGATATCGAGGCGCATTCCTCTGGCTTGTTCTCTGTCAAAGTTTAAGGCGGTGTTAACTTCATAAAAGTGATAGTGGGAACCGATTTGTATGGGGCGATCGCCTGTATTTGACACTAGCAATTTTATAGTTGGACGACCAACATTCAGTTCAATTTCACCTTCTGGTGTAATGATTTCTCCAGGAATCATAATAAATTAAAAACTAAAAAATTAACGAATTGGACTATGTACTGTCACTAACTTTGTACCATCAGTAAAAGTTGCTTCAACTTGCACATCATGCACCATTTCCGGTATCCCTTCCATGACATCATCTCGCGTTAAGAGAGTTGTACCATAACTCATCAATTCAGCTACAGTTTGCCCATCTCTTGCACCTTCTAAAATGGCAGCAGAAATATAAGCAACTGCTTCTGGATAATTCAGTTTTAAACCCCTTACTTTACGTCTTTCTGCTAATAAAGCAGCAGTAAAAATTAATAACTTATCTTTTTCCTGCGGCGTAAGTTGCATTCTTGCCTCTTCCTTCGCGTCCTTCGCGCCTTCGTGGTTCGTTCAAAGCTGCCACACTCTTGGTATACAATTACCACGATTTAAAAAAGAAACTCGCAGCAACTGCCAAACATTAATAAACCAGTTTCTAACCTCAGATGTAGAAGCACCGCGATATCGACACAATAATCCATGTTGTAACCGACTAACACCCGCTTCTCCTTTCCCATCCCATAAATTTCGCGTTTTTTCGACAATTTCTCCTGAAACTGAACCACCAACCCAAACTAGACTACCTACTATTGGTTTTCCAGCCAACCCGTGGGGACTGTGAAAAGTTTCTTCGCTACCCTGTAACCATTGCCGATCGATCCACAAGGGAACATCTCGCTGCCAAATTTCCGTGTGCGATCGCCATTCCCCTTGCAAGAATTTTTCTCCTCTAGCACTGCGACCAAATCGGGTAATTTCCCAGCCTAACCAACTGCCCCCGGTTGCTAATTCTACCCGTAAATCTTGCCGATAAATCGCGTCGTTAAATAAAATTGTCTCTTGCGGCAACCACTCCAAACAAGCACCAGCATCAACTTGCATCTCGATGTTTTGTCTAGCTTGTAAGCCATTACTGCGGTATATCTTGCTTGCAGCAGCTGTAGTAATTAAAGCTTGGGTGTGGGGTTGGAGGTGGATGTCAGAGGATAAGCGATCGCCTCCCACCATTCCCCCAGCCGTGTGTAAAATGACACTATGACAAATTTCCCCTTCTGGGTAAAATGGACGTTGTACCTTCAGGGGCGCTTGTTGGTGACTGTAAATTAATTGGGTTTTACCCTGGCGATCGGCATAGACTAAATTAAGTTTGCCATGCCAACCTTCTGCTACTTGCGGATTGCAGGTCATTTATAAATTCAAGATTAAAGTTCAGATATCTTATATTTATTTAATGCATTCTCTGCTACTTTACTTGCAATTTATCATTGTTTTTCGCCCAGGTGTACGCTAGTGCGATAGACCATATAGATAAAACCACTTTCATCACGAAAGCGCTGATATAATTCTTGAAAATTATCAATAAGCTGTTCGTATGCCAAACCTTCACGCGGCAAATAAGAAACACTCATTGCTCGTCCAATAAGTCCAGTTAAATCTAACTGTTGTCTATAAGTAAAATTATATTCACGGATGTTAATAAAATGGGGAGTTACTAACAGTGGCTCTACCGACTGCATTCGAGATTCTGCTGGGTGATTATTAGATACTTCGCGGACTATTCGGCTATATTCTGTAGTTAAGGTATCTTCTTTATCGCGGTTATTCCACACGACAGCCAAGCGTGCTGATGGTTTTAAAATGCGGTGAAATTCCAATAAAGTTGGTTCGGGATTGAACCAGTGGAAAGCTTGAAAACAAGTAACTAAATCAACTGAATTATCAGATAGTTGGGTAAATTCTGCTGTTCCATCACGAAACTCTATTAAAGGATGTGGTTTAGCAGCTTCTCGCATCGCCGCGTTTGGTTCTATGGCTATGACATTAACTCCCCGTTCAGCTAACAGTCTTGAAGCAATTCCTGTACCTGCACCAATATCTGCTGCTACGAGTTGTGAATTTTCACCTAATCCTTCCAAGATAATATCAATTGCATCTGCGGGGTAGCTAGGTCGATATTTTACATAATCCTCTGCTCTTTCAGAAAATCGATTGAGTGGGTTTAAGGTATGTAAGGGGGTTGTTTCAGGATTAATTTGACTCATAAGTTTTTATGTAAAAGTAAAAATAAACCTTGTTAGTTAGGCGTATTTTCAGGGAAGCATAGAACTGTAGTTCATGAAATGCGTCAATCTACCAGAAATTATGACAGCTAAAGTGATAAGCATTTGTAACCTCAAGGGTGGAGTTGGCAAAACTACCATCGTCATGGCATTAGCGGAATATTTAGCCGGCGATACCATATACAAAAAGCGTGTACTTGCTATTGACCTTGATCCTCAAAGTAATTTGACTAGTGCTTTAATGTCTGAAGAGGTTTGGGAAAAGGAATTTAACAATAGAGGATTGACATTGCCTTTCTTATTTAAAAACCCTGAATATTTTTTAGACAGTGCAAAACATGAAAAGTTTATAGCTAAAGATAATATTTCAAATGTTAGAAATAAAAATTCTTTTGCCCACTTACATCTGATACCTAGCAGCCCAAGGCTATTTGAAATCCAGGAAGATTTACCATCAGGCTATTATTCTTTAAACTTAAAACCTGTTGAGCTTCTTCGTACAATACTAAAACCATTATTGAATAATTATGACTACATTTTAATAGACTGTGCCCCAAATATTAACACAATAGTTAAAAGTGCGTTTCTAGCTAGTAATGCTTGTATAATCCCCTGTGTTCCGAACCGAATGTCAATTCACGGGTTAGAAATACTACTTGACCATATTGAAAAGTTTAACAGAGATTTTGAACACAGCCTAAAACCAGTAGGAACTCTAATTTCACGTTATAACGGAACTTTAGCCCAAACTGAGAATTTAAATTTTATTATCGGGCATCCTTTTTTTCCTGCCGTTTTTCAAACAAAAATTCCAGAAAGAGCAAAAATTGCCGAAAGTTTAGATTTGAGTATTGAATTAACATATAAACAAAAATATGGTGGCGATGCTCACGAATCGATGCTGAACTTAGCTAAAGAATTTATTCACAGAGTAGGTAGATAATGGAAGCATCACAAATTGCAGATTTATTAAGAGCGATCGCAGAAGTAGTAGAATCCGATCCCAAACTTGCCAAGGCTGTAGAAAAATGTTTAACGAACAGTTTAAACGCTCAAAAAAGTAAAAAATTGTCCGAAGCAACACCAAAGCAATCAGACGCTAGTAAAACTCTTGAAAATGGCGATCTTATCCTAACTGAATGTAGGCAAATTTTACGCGAACAGGGTGAAGAACAACTGAGGTTTTACTTAACTGAGCTAGGAGAACAGGTTAGAGAATTATTGAAACACGGTCAACTTGACCCGAAACGCTCTATGCGCCGCCGGAAAGATTTGAATAGTATTATTGAGGATATTATTCAAAAATTGCAAGCTCAAGATAAAAGCGGAAAACTACTTGCAGCTTCAATCTCTAAAATGTGATGCAGCTTTATTAATTTCTCTATTGCTGTTCTAGCCAAGCTATCAAATCAGCAATTTCCGAAAAATCAAGCAGTTCCTCTCCCAAATTCTCTAACTGTTCGGCAGATAAATTCCGAACCTGCTCAACTAATGATCCATCAATATCACCAAAACGCCGCTTAAGTAAACGACTAATCAATTTAAACGCTTCCTTTTGAACGATATCTTGATAAATTACAGACTCTTTCATAATATCCTCCCGTAAAAATTGCCGAACCAAATCCTTGTCAAACCGCAAACCTGCCAGAATTTCTACACAACCCGCGATATTTTGTCGCTCTTCCCTATCTGGAATTGTAGCGACTTGTTCAGCCACTTGTGCCAGTAAAGTTTGCGGCGAGTCAGTTCGCGTCAAACTTGCTAAAGGTAACAGCGCCGGATTAACTAAAAATAGTGTTGAATCTTGCTCCCAAAGACGAACAACCTGATATTGGTGAATCGTCGTGTTGTCCCGATATTCTTCAGTAAAAGCCATTTCATTAGTAGTTTCTTGCAAAAAGATTAGTACTTGCACTACAGGACAACGGTATTGCCGCTTCAACCTCACAGAATAATCGAGCATTCGGAAATTAAGTGCCGGATTAGATTTCGCCAAAGTTTGAAATTCAATGTGCAAAATTTGGTTAGCCGCTTGCAAAAATGTCACAGAATCCGCACGAATTGGTTCAAGCGTGAGTTCCGTTTTTAAGACTTCAATTTGTTGCACCTCTACTCCAAGCAGCCAACGGATAAATTCGGCTGGGTACTGTTCAGCTAAATATTTACAAGCGTTGTCGTAACTCACTCTGTTCCTCTTCTTTTGACACAAAAAAAACAGCCACCTCCATAAAGGAAGCAGCTGTTTTACAAATTATGTAACTACGTATTAGTAATCGAAGTCGCCGCCACCAGCGCCAGCACCAGCAGGAGCGCTATCTTTAGGCTCAGGCTTGTCAACTATAATACATTCGGTTGTCAACACCATACCAGCAATCGAAGCAGCGTTTTGCAGAGCAGAACGAGTCACCTTAGCAGGGTCAACAATACCAGCCGCTAACAAATCAACAAACTCGTTGGTTGCAGCGTTGTAGCCAATGTTGAAGTCTTTCTCTTTGACGCGTTCAGCAATAACAGCACCATTCTGACCGGCGTTTTCAGCAATCCGCTTCAGAGGTGCGGGTAAGGCGCGAACCACAATCAAAGCACCAATCAACTCTTCATCCTTAAGGTTGCTCTTTGCCCACTCTTCCAAGTCGGGAGCCAGGTGAGCTAGAGTTGTACCACCACCAGGAACGATACCTTCTTCCACAGCAGCTTTGGTGGCGTTAATAGCGTCTTCTAGGCGCAGTTTCTTGTCTTTCATTTCGGTTTCGGTTGCTGCACCTACTTTCACTACAGCAACACCACCAGAGAGTTTAGCAAGACGCTCTTGTAATTTCTCTTTGTCGTAAGAAGATTCGGTTTCATCGATTTGACGACGAATCTGTTCGACACGAGCCTTAACAGCAGCTTCGTTACCTTCGGCAACAATTGTAGTGCTGTCCTTGGTGATAGTGATCCGGCGAGCTTTACCCAAGCTATCCAGCTTGGTGTTATCTAGCTTCAAACCAGCATCTTCGGTAACTAGTTGACCACCAGTTAAAACGGCAATGTCTTCTAATAGTGCTTTGCGGCGATCGCCAAAGCCAGGAGCCTTAACAGCAGCCACATTGAGTACACCGCGCAAACGGTTTACTACTAAGGTTGCCAAAGCTTCTTTTTCAATATCTTCGGCGATAATCACCAAAGGACGACCAGCACGAGCTACTTGCTCTAACACTGGTACAAGGTCTTGCACCAAAGCGATTTTCTTATCAGTCAACAGTAGGAAAGGTTCATCAAAAACCGCTTCCATCCGTTCAGCATCGGTAGCGAAATAAGGAGAGATGTAGCCTTTATCAAAGCGCATCCCTTCAGTGATTTCCAACTCGGTGAACATAGATTTCCCTTCTTCTAGGGAAATTACGCCTTCTTTGCCCACCTTGTCCATTGCTTGGGCAATCATCTGACCAACTTCTTCGTCATTACCAGCCGAGATCGCACCAACTTGGGCAATGGCTTTGGAATCTTCCACTGGACGGGCGTGTTCAGCAATTTTTTCTACCAGGAAGCTGGCAGCTTTGTCAATACCGCGCTTCAGTGAAATCGCGTTAGCACCAGCTGCAACGTTCCGCAAGCCTTCTTTGACGATCGCATGAGCTAATACGGTAGCGGTGGTAGTACCATCGCCCGCAGCATCATTGGTCTTAGAAGCAGCTTGACGAATCAGAGCTACACCAGTGTTTTCAATGTGGTCTTCTAATTCGATTTCTTTGGCGATCGTTACACCGTCATTGACGATTTGCGGTGCGCCAAACTTCTTTTCTAGGACTACGTTACGACCTTTGGGGCCAAGGGTAACAGCTACAGCCTCAGCCAGGATGTCAATGCCTCGTTCCAAGGCGCGACGGGCGTTTTCGTTGTAGATAATGCGCTTTGCCATAATTTATTGTTAGTTGTCCTTTGTCATTTGTCATTTGTCTTTTGTTCTACCCTTCGGGAAGCCGCCCGGAGGGCATCTACGTCATTTGTCATTTGTCATTTGTCCTTTGTCATTGGCTAATGACTAATGACCAATGACCACTAGATAACAACTGCTAAAATATCTTTTTCAGAAAGCAGTACATATTCTTCAGTGCCGAGCTTGATGTCAGTGCCAGCGTACTTAGAGTACAGCACCTTATCACCGACTTTAATTTCCAATTCCTGACGGTTTCCATCGTCATTACGCTTGCCAGGGCCAAGAGCCACTACTTCCCCTACTTGGGGCTTTTCCTTGGCGGTATCGGGCAAATACAGACCACCTGCGGTCTTCTCCTCAGAGGCGCTCACTTTTACGAAAACGCGATCGCCTAAAGGTTTAACTGTAGAAACGCTTAGAGATAAAGCTGCCATAATTATTTTCTCCAGAGTTTAGCACTCTCAACTCCTGAGTGCTAATTTATCGAAAAGTGGCGTCCAATGGCAAGAATGCCTTGAGTACGGGTTCCCGAACTAGAAGGTCATAGATGTACTTAAGTATAAATGCTTAATTATTTATACCTTGCGGGTTTTGTTCTGTAAGTTACGAAGAGAGTAGGGAATGGGGAATAGGGAAGAATTTTCATAACTCTTAATTCTCCACTCAACTTTATTTGCAAAGCTTGCAAATTGTTATAGAACTGTAATCAGGGAGCCGCTCGATGAGTAACAATACAGTGATAGCGATCCAGTCCAACCATCAAATTCCTAAAAAACTCAATCTTTAGAACATAAGACCCTGAGTAATTGTGTAGAAAGTTTAGGACTTGCAAAAATTCAGCGAGACATTTTTATTTGCGCTGACCAGGCAATTGCTGCTCAAAACGAGCTAGTCTGGAATTCTGGGATTACTTAAAAAAGCGACTTAAAGATTTAAAACTCGATGAGCCGTACTAAAGTCATTCTATTTGCGTCTATAAAACTAAAGCCAACTGCTTGCGTGTTTCTGGTTCTAGATCCATAATGGTGATTTACCCTGATGGTGTCTGGTATCGCCAAGCAAACCCGGAAGTTACTCTGCGGATCGTCCGAGAACACTGAATAGGTAATAAGGTGGTAGAAGAATATGCGTTTTCAATCCATCTTTTGCCTGAAACTTCCCTAGTTTCTTGTGAACACCTCATAGAGGCTTAACAACGAAAGGATATGGTATAGCAGTAGGCTTTAAGAAAGTGCGGGTTGGTTTTGAGGTAGGGTCATCTTTAAGCCAATACTTACTTGTCAGTCCGAAAGATTATTATTTAATCAGTGTTTTTTACCCCGCCCCTTTCAAAGCGATATATAATAGCGCATTATAGATACTACTGCTATACGTATCCTTGCTGGACTTTTGCTATCGAGCTACTAGTCTATTGAAAGTGCTCGGCATTTTTGAGACTTCGAGACAGCAAAGGCAAGTTAAGTAGGAAAAAGGACAACATCTCGAATAACCCACCATAGAGGATAAATATTCAAGACTTTGATGGACCGAAGCGCGACAAGTGCCACTGCTATGAAAGAGCCCAGCATGAAAGATCACAAACGACTTCTATTGATTGATGATGACCCTAACCTCATCTTGCTGGTGAAGGATTACTTAGAATTCCGGGGATATGAAGTCATCACCGCTGAAAATGGACGTGAAGCTCTGGAAATTTTAGAGCAAGATGTTCCAGACATGATCATCTGCGATGTGATGATGCCGGAAATGGACGGATATACTTTTGTGGAACAAGTCCGGCAAAACGAACGCACCAGCTGGATTCCGGTTCTTTTCCTTTCAGCTAAGGGACAAAGTGCAGACCGAGTTAAAGGTCTGAACAAAGGTGCTGATGTTTATATGGTCAAGCCCTTTGAACCAGAAGAACTCGTAGCGCAAGTTGAGTCCTCGCTGAAACAAACTATCCGTTGGAAAGAACACCAAGCAAAAGGAGGCGAAAACGGTTCCCGTATCCAGGTTCCCTTCGATGTGCAATTAACCCCAACCGAACTGAAAGTAGTTCAGTTTGTTGCTAGGGGTTTAGCTAACCGTGAAATTGCTGAAGAACTCAATGTTAGTCAGCGAACGGTTGAAAGCCATGTGTCCAATATGTTGGGCAAAACCAATCTCCACAATCGCACTGAACTAGCGCGGTGGGCGATTGAAAATCAAATGGCCTAAACAAAGTTAAGAGTTAAAAGTTAGGAGTTATGAATTTTTTAATTCCTAACTCCTAACTCCTAACTAATATTTACCAACCATCTTCTTCAGGGCTGGATTGGTGCAAAACTTCTAAATCCAGTTCATCCAGGTAAGTCAAGGCACTTTCAATCTGGGAAACAGTGCCCCGTAGTTCCAGATCAAAGCAGCTATATTGTGGCACGTTTGCGCTTATCTCGGCAGTAGCAATAATTACTGTGATCCCATAGTGAGAAACCAGTCGTGAAATGACTGGTTCCTCATGCAAGTCTTTAGGAATACGAACCTGGATGCGAGTTTGGGTGCGTCTATTATTTAAAATATCAGTATTAGATTTTACTTGTTTATTTGGAATTGCCATTCTAGCTTCCTATTCGACTTCTGGGATGAGGGTTTGGCTTTGCACTACTTCTTTTAAGACTAGCGTTACTCATCCTATGCACGCAAATGGTAGCAAATGATTCATAATTCATCATTAAGATGCGATGAGATGAATTATGGATTCCTATAAAAAAGTGCGATCGCATTTAAGTGGATTATAAACTTATTAACTTATAAGTTAACTTTGTTGAAAAATGAATAAACACTTTGGAGAATAATTCTTCGGTGAAATCTTAATTCAAGTGTTGCTTTTATGATTCACAGGTAATGCTATTGGAATTTCGATCGTAAATTCCGTTCCATGAGCAAGTTCAGACTTTAGCTGGATATTTCCCTGATGTTTCTCAATAATTTGATGGCTAATTGCTAAACCTAGTCCCGTTCCTTTGTTGATGGGTTTAGTTGTAAAAAAAGGATCGAATATCTTGCTTTTAATTTCAGAATCTATTCCATTACCGTTATCTCTAAATGTAATTATGACTGTTTCTAATTGAGTTACTTCAGTTTGAATTACAATTTGCTTTTGGATCTGATTATCTAGCTCTAGTAAAGCATCAATGCCATTACTAAGGATATTCATGAATACTTGGTTTAATTGTGCTGGATAACATTGAACTGGTGGGAGATTTCCATACTTTTTAATAATCTCAATTTTTGGTTGTAGTCGATGATTTAAAAGTAATAAAGTACTTTCAATTCCTTCATGAATATTAACAGCTTTTTTATCTGACTGATCGAGTCGAGAAAAGTTTTTTAGGGACAGCACGATGTCACGAATTCGATCGGTTCCTATCCTCATGGATGAAAGAATTTTTGGTAAATCATCGCTGATGAAATCAATATTAAAGTCACCAAATTTTTCTTCAAACAAAGAATAGGAATCTGGATGTTCTTGTTGATATAGTTGGATTAAATTTAAAAGACAGTTTACATGGTTATTAAGATGATTAAAATTACCGTGAATAAAATTAACAGGATTATTAATTTCGTGCGCTAAACCTGCAACCATCCGACCTAAGCTAGACATTTTCTCTGTCTGAATCAATTGAACTTGGGTAGTTTGTAATTCTCGTAAAGTATTTTCTAACTGTTGTGCTTGAAGTTGGGCAGTAGCAGTTGCAGTAGTGAGTGCTTTGAGGTTATTGTAAGCTTTGGAATGATAACGAATGCGGGCAATTAACTCAACTGGATCTGGTAATTTGATTAAGTAGTCATTAGCGCCTTCGGTAAAAGCTTCTGCTTTGAGCTTTGCTTCTTCTTTACTGGATAACATAACGATTGGTACATCACGAGTTACTGGATGAGAGCGAAACCAACGCAGTAACATTAATCCATCGATATCTGGCATGACCATATCCAAAAATATCACCGTTGGTTCTATGGCGATCGCATCTTGAATAGCCTGAGCCGGATTGCTTGTATAGTGAAGGGATATATCTGTTTCTGTCGCAACCATCCGACGGAAGGCTTCGCTGATAATTATCTGATCGTCAATTAGCAAAAGCCTGACTGTGGATATTTTGGCATCCAGAATAAATGGCGCGGCTTGTGGAGCTTGTGGTTGACTCCAGTTTGGTGGTGATAATCTTGCTGTCTTTGGAGATATTTCTAAGAGTGCTGTTTCTTGCAGGTTCATTTAGCACCTATAAATAGGTATTTGTTTTTAATACTACAAACTAGTCAGTAAAATATACTAATATGTAATTGTCGTGATTATATCTCAGTAATTAAAAGTATTAGTGTTTTGCAATACTTCGTAAAGGTGTTTTAAGTATTTGCTTTCATACACAGTTTTGATACAAAAGTATTATAAAATACTTTTAAGTTAAGTGTTATTTCGTAAATTTGATGCAGGCTGATGCGATCGCCTCAACTGGCAAAACCTCTACCGCAGCTTTTAATTCCACTGCTACTTTCGGCATACCATAAACAACGCAAGTTTTGCGGTCTTGAGCAATAGTATGCCAACCTGCTTCGCGCAATTGTTTTAAGCCTTGAGCGCCATCTCCTCCCATCCCCGTCAGCAAGGCCCCAACCCCTTTTCCAGTCCAATTTTTAGCCACACTCTTGAAGAAAACATCAATTGATGGACGATAGAAAAAATATAGTGGTTCTTTGTCATAGCTAAAGGTGAGGTCGGGACGCATTATTAAATGAAGATTTGTGCCAGCAAGCAGAACTTTACCAGGCTGTGGTGTAGAACCTGCGATCGCTAGTTGCATAGGTAGAGGAATTTGCTCATTCAACCAGGCGGCAAAACCTTGGACAAATTGGGCATCCATATGTTGAACAATAACCACAGCTGCCGGAAAGTCTTGGGGAAATTGAGAGAGAATAGTTTTCAATGCCTGGGGGCCACCAGTGGAAGCCCCAATAACGATTAGAGGTGGAAGTGATTTTGAGTGATGGACAGGGGGCGATCGCCGATGTGAAGATTTGCCAATTAAGCGGGCGATCGTGGCAATTTTATTTAGTAACCCATCATCGCCTAAGATTGGCGTATTGATGGCATCCAAGGCTCCATAGCCCATTGCTTCAAAAACCTTGGCTGCATAGCGATTAACGCTAGCTGTTACCATCACAATCGCGCAGGGAGATTGCCTCATGATATGCCGAGTAGCTTCTACTCCATCCATACTGGGCATCAGCACATCCATCAAAATCAAGTCGGGAGTATCAGCCGCACACTTGCTCACAGCTTCCGCACCATCGTAGGCAACCCACGCCAGCTTGTAACCTGGTATTTTTACCACAGCTCGCCGCAGTACCTCTACAGCCATTAACATATCGTTAGCGATCGCAATTCTCACAAATTATGACATTTCTCCAAAATAACGCGACAAATACAACAGATAAAAACCCAGATTAAATCTAGGATCAGCCCTTTCAAGGTGGTGAAATTTAAAACGAAAATTGGTAATTTCAATATTCAAAAAGCCCAAAATCTCGGCGGAGGATTCAAAATGGTAGGACTGAAACAATGTATCTTTGTTCGTCACCTTGAAAGGACTAGTCCTATATAATTTAAATGCCTTTGCCATATAGTCAAAACTCCAGTTTATAAAGCATAAGGAGTAACCAATGAAGCACTTTACCCTGTTTACTTTTCTGTATCTAGCAGCGGGAGCTTGCCTAACAGCGATCTTCTTTGGAAATTCTGACATCACTCCAAACGTTAAAACAATTCTGCTAATTAATGCTGGACTGTTATACCTTACCTCTGTCCTAAGTACTTTTCCATTTTGGCGTAATCGCGTACTACAAAGCGAAGCGAGACTGCGCGATAAACCTGCTTGGGATCGGAATATTGTGATGATTCTACCAATATTCATCATTGTATTGATGCTTGTTATAACCATCCCCGACCTGGTGAATCACAACTGGACAACTCCGGTAATCGCCAGAGCATCTGTAGGGCTACTAGTCATCCTACTTAATGCAGAACAACTTTTTATCAGAAACCAAATTCGGCAAGAATCCTGATTACTAGACAGACAGTACAAGGAGATGGATGAGATTTTCTTGTCAATGCGTAAGTCCTAGATTCAGCCCTTTCAAGGTGGTGAAATTTGAAACGAGAATTGCTAATTTCAACATTCAAAAAGCCCAAAATCTGAGCGGAGGATTTAAAATGGCAGCACTGAAACAACGTATCTTCGTTTGTCACCTTGAAAGTGCTAGTCCTAAAATCTTACTTTCTTAATTACGAATTACGAATTATTATCAAGCCTCTCCAATTAAATCAATCACCGCCTTTAACAGAGTGTCATCATGAAAGCTGCTCTTAGTTAAGTAGTAGTCTGCACCTGCTTCTAACCCTTGCAGTCGGTCTTCTTCCCGGTCTTTGTAAGAAACTATAATCACAGGTATTTGCTTCAACTTGGCATGAGTTTTTATCTGGCTGGTGAGTTCAAAGCCGTTCATCCGGGGCATATCAATATCTGTCACCACCAAGTCATAATCGCCGCTACGGATTGCATTCCAACCATCAATACCATTAACCGCCACTTCCGCTTTGTACCCATTGTTTTCTAAAAGTTTGCGCTCCATTTCGCGCACAGTGATCGAATCATCCACCACTAACACTCGCTTGTAAGTTTTGGTAACTGCCTGATGAGCAGACTGATTTACCTGAGAAAGTTGTCCGCTGGAAAACACCTTGGCAATGGAACGTACCAAATCTTCAACATCGACAATCAACACTGGCGAACCATCATCCATCAGGGCGGCGGCGCTAATGTTGGGGACTTTACCAAGGCGGGGATCTAGGGGGCGGACAACCAAATTGCATTCACCGAGAAACCGATCTACAACTAATCCGTAACGATTGAGACGATCGCTAATTACAATAACTGACAGCGATTCCATATTCACCGCAGGCGAGGCTAACTCTAAAACTTGACTTGCTAAAATCAACTCCACAGGTTGATTATTTATGACGAAAAATGGGCGATTTTCCGATACAGCAATCTTAGACTTCGATAATATCAACACCTCTTCAATGCGTGTCAGTCCAAAAGCATAGGGTTCGCCAGCAATTTCTACTAATAGGGTGCGAATCACAGATAGGGTTAGCGGTAACTGCAAGTGAAAGGTCATACCCCTTCCCAACACAGAAACCGCCCGCAGCGTGCCGCCAACTTCCCGCACTGTGCTATGGGCGATATCCAGCCCCACACCTCTACCGGAAATTTCAGTTACAGTCTGGGTTGTGGAGAAACCAGGTAAAAACAGGAACTCCATCAACTCAACTTCGGTAAGTTGGGCTGCCATTTCCGGGTTTGTCAGTTGTTTGCTGATGACTGCTTGGCGCAAAAACTCGATATCGATTCCCCGCCCATCATCTGCAACGGTGATAAACAGCATTCCGGCGCGATGGGTAACTTCAATCCGAATAATTCCTTCTTCTGGCTTTCCTGCTGCTAGACGTTCCTGGGGCAATTCAATGCCATGATCGATCGCATTCCGCAGGATATGAGTCAACGGAGCTTCTAGACGTTCGAGAATATCTCGATCTACCAAAGTAGACTTACCAACGATTTCCAGTTTCACCCGTTTACTCAATTGTCTAGCTAAGTCGCGCACCATCCGCGGAAATCCCTGTCCCCCATCTGCAAAGGAACACATTCGAGTCGCAATAACTTCTTGATATAAACGATGGGCAAGGTTAGCAGAACGCTGAGAAAATTGTTCTAGTTCGTTTTGGCGATCGCTCATCATCTGGTAACATTCGTTAGCTTTTTGATGAGTTGCACTCAAGGTTTCCTTAATTTGCCGATCCAGATGATACTTGCCCAATAACTCCTGCAACTTCTCCAGTAAGTTGGACAATTCCCCCTGATTGCTTCTCAGTTTCAGCAAAGAGTTCGCAAATGGTTCTAATAAATTCGCCTCAACTAAAGACTCTCCTGCTAAACCCATTAAGCGATTCAAATTTTCAGTACTCATTCGCACCGCCCGATTTTGGGTGATGCCCAGTTCTTCTAATGGGGATGGGGAAATAAGGATTGTCTGTTGGTTGTCTTCTAACTGCGCTGTTGTTACTAGGGGATGAATTTCTGTAGAGGTTGCCTCTGGAGTTAGGATATTAGCGATCGCCCTCACCAATGATTGAATGCCGATATTTTCTAACATCTGCAAATTTGGGTTAGCTGTAAACGTTTCAGCTATACGCAGGAGCATATCTACCCCTTGCAGCAATACATCAATGCGATCGGCAGTTAAGGTAACTTTTCCCTCTTGAGCCGCCACAAAGCAGTCTTCCATAACGTGAGCAAGGTTGACAGCCGGATCGATTTGGACAATTCGCGCAGCGCCTTTGATGCAATGGGCTGCCCGCATTAAAGCTGCGAGTTCTTCTTGGGGATCGGGCTTCGTCTCCAGTGCCAACAGGCGATCGTTCAATACCACAACTTGGGCTTTTACTTCCATGTTGAATAAATCAAGCAAGGAAAGATTGCTGACATCAAATTCTTCTAACATTACTACACCTTCCTAGAACACCGATTTATTAATCCTGGAAGAACCTCTCCCCCAACCCCAATACTGCTCGCTTTGTCCATTTTTAACTCGGAATTGGGTTTGGGGAAAAGGTTAAAGGGTAAAGGTTAAAGGTTTTTTCTTTCCCCTTTCCCCCGCCCCTTATCCCCTTCTTGGAACCCCACCTTCCCCTTTTCCCCAAAACCCGACAAGTATTGCCCCCAACCCCCTCTCCTACGAGGCTACGGTGTACACACAAGTCTCTCGATCTGTACCTTTGTTGCATCGCCTTGCACGTTTGTTGTATCGACTCGCACCTTTGTTGCATCGCCCTGCACGTTTGTTGTATCGATTCGCACCTTTGTTGCATTGCTCTGCACGTTTGTTGTATCGACTCGCACCTTTGTTGCATCGCCCTGCACGTTTGTTG
>NZ_JAVRCA010000060.1:50162-54087 GCF_034530995.1 Nostoc sp. DedQUE04
TATCGACTTGCACCTTTGTTGCATCGACCTACAAAAATTAACCCACCCTACATTCCGCAGCAACTTTAAAAGACTTGTGTACACCACCGTAGCCTACGAGGAGAGGGGAGTTTAGCTCCCCCTTCCCTTGTAGGGAAGGGGGTTGGGGGGTTAGGTCTTTGATTACAGCACCTTCCTAGCTAAGGTGGTGAATAACAATTCATCATCCAAATAGCTGACACTGTGCGTTAGCGAAGCGCTGCCGCCAGAGGCAGATCGCTCCATTTGCGCGCCAGGTTGCCAGTGAAATAATCCTTTTGTATAAGTTTGAGTCAGACTCTTAGGCGGATCTTGTAACTCATCCCGGTGAAATCGGTGTACTCCATAAAGTTCATCGACACCAAACACCCAAGTTTTATCTGCCTTTTCCAGCACCACCATGCGCGAATACACCACTGGACTGAGGGTTTGTACTGCTGTATCGGCAGTTTCCAGATTCAAAAGATCGCTCAAAGAAATACACAATAGCAATTCGCCTCGGATACTTACCAATCCCCGCAAGATTTGGTTGCTGCGATGCGGTAGGGTATGAACCACGCTAGAAAGAGAAATTTCCTTGAAGATTTGGGCAGAAAGTGCTAGCCATTCCCGTTGCAGACGAAAAATCACAACCGTGATTTCAGTGGTGGCTAAAGTATGGGATATCTGGGAATTTTCATCAGTTCTAGATTTAGCTAGTAACTCAGTCCACTGATGGCGATAATCTTCAGGTATGGAGCGCTCTAGCAAATAGCGTCCAGCAGTAGAGTAAACGGGACAATTGCGGCAATGGGTATAAGTGGCTAATTGGGGACAGGAGCGATCGCCCTCAATGCCGATAAAATTCCAACAACGTTCAATATTTAATGGCGTAGCGGGGTTCATAAGGGCTGCTCAAGAGAATTGGTGCAGGGGTATAATGTCTTCTGTTTTCACCTGAAAGCGGGCAATCTCTTGACGCAATCCCTGCGCTACTTGGTTAAGTTGGGTTATGGCATGATTAATTTCCCGCAAGGAATCCGTACTTTGCACAGAGGTACTGCTCAACTGCACCATCGTCTCACTAATTTGTTGCGCTCCCACAGATTGGTTTTCCATAGCCTGGTTGACAAACTCAAATCGCGGATTCAGGTCTTGCACTTGCTGGATAATTTGCCCAACCTGTGTACTAATACTGGCAACATCTTCTATATTCCGCCCAACTTCTGCGGCAAACTTGTCCATCTCCATCACACCTGTAGAGACTGACGATTGCATCTGCTTCACCATCTGCTCAATATCGAGGGTAGCAACGGCGGTTTGATCTGCTAGTCGGCGAATTTCTCTTGCCACTACAGCAAAGCCCAAGCCATACTCTCCAGCTTTTTCGGCTTCGATCGCCGCATTTAACGACAGCAGATTCGTTTGGTCTGCCACCTTGGTAATTGTGACGACGATAGTATTAATGCTATTTGCCTTTTCGCTAATTACTCCCAATCGAGCTGCGATCGCATTCGTGGCTTCTGCTAACTGCCGCATAGTGGTTTCCATCCGCACTATATCTTTTTGACTATCATTCGCTGCTGTCGTCGTGATTTGGGAAATGGTTGCAACTTGTTCCATTGCACTTACTAATTCCCTAGAGGTAGCGGAAATTTCTTTGGTAGCAGCAGCTACCTCATTCGTAGAAGCTACTTGCTCAATGAGCGTCCCTTCTAATTGTTTACCTGAAGCTGCTATTTGAGTCGCTAAGGAAGTAACCTGTATGCCTGAATGCTGTACTTGACGAATCAGAGTATTGAGACTCTGAGTCATAGTTTGGAAAGCTGTTAAGAGTCTGTTCATTTCATCTTTGCTGTTAAAGTCAACCGCGATTTTAGTTGTTAAGTTTCCCAGAGAAATTTGCTCTGCAACTCTAATAACACTAAAAATCTGATAAGTAATTTGTCGAGCGATTACAAACCCAAGAAGAATTGCAGTTATCGGGCCAATGGCAATTCCTATTGAAATCCAGAAAACGCTGCGTCCCACATTTTTTTCGACTTCCTTTTGTGTAGTTGATATCAAGTTTTCATTAACATTCAAAAGTTTTACTGCTTGAGCTTTAGTTGTTTTAAATACCGGAGATTCTTGATTTTTTACCTCATTACTTATCCGTTTACGTAATTCAAATGTATTTTGAATACTAGGGAAATTAGCTGATAATTCTTGTGTCTGGCGGATTAATTCAAGTTGTTTTTTCCAAGGATTTTTAATTCCATTCTGATTTAGTTCTTGTTCAAGATTTAATAATTTTTCATTAATTTTTTTCCAAACTTCCAATTTGTCTTTAAGTAAATTATACTCTTTTAATTCTTCTGGGCCGGATGGAGTCGCGTCGTACTGTATAATACCTTCGTTAATCTGTTTCCAAGCGTCCTGAATTTCAGCGATCGCACTATCTCTTTCACTAACACTGATTTCAGGATTAAATAATAATCGTTCTGCCGATTGAATTTGTATCTGACCTTCCTTAATCTTCCATACCCCGGACAAGCTGGGGATATTATTCGTAGTTAGTTCGTTAATTGACTTATTTAACTCGTTGGTAACGTACCATCCCAGCAAGGCCATTGTGAATACAATCAGTCCTATGAATAAAAATGAACCGATCAACCGGGTTTGCAAGGTAATGTTCTTGAACATTGGATATCCTACTGTTCCTCTGGTGCTGTAAAATGCATTCGTTTATTAGAATTCCCAAATCACAAACAAGATGAACAGTTTGTATTTTTATTTGTAAATAAATTATTAAGTAGGTAGCTTAGTTCAGAGACTAGATTTTACTGATGATGTAAAAGTCTTGAGATATTTCTTCAATTGTTGATTAGATTTATTGCTGAGGAGTTAAACTAGAATATTCTGTTTTCACCTGAAAGCGGGCAATCTCTTGACGTAATCCTTGAGCAACTTGATTGAGTTGAGCTATAGCACTATTAATTTCCCGCAGAGAATCCGCCGTTTGCACTGAAGTACTACTCAACTGCACCATCGCATCACTAATTTGTTGCGCTCCCACCGACTGGATTTCCATACCTTGGTTTACAGACTCAAAGTGAGGGGCCATGTCTTGCACTTGTTGGATAATTTGCCCAATTTGAGAACTAATGCTGGCAACATCTTCTACACTTCGTCCAACTTCAGCAGCAAATTTGTCCATCTCCATCACACCTGTAGAGACTGACGATTGCATCTGTTTTACCATCTGTTCAATGTCGAGAGTAGCAACAGCAGTTTGATCTGCCAGCCGGCGGATTTCTCTAGCAACAACCGCAAAACCCAAACCATATTCTCCAGCTTTCTCGGCTTCAATAGCAGCATTTAACGACAGTAGATTTGTCTGATCTGCCACTTTCGTAATCGTGACAACAATGTTGTTAATGTTATTCGCCTTTTCACTAATTACTCCCAGTCGAGCAGCGATCGCATTGGTGGCTTCTACCAACTGCCGCATAGTGGCTTCCATGCGAACTAAATCTTTTTGGCTAGTGCTAGCAGCCGTCGTCGTGATTTGTGAGGTAGTCGCAACTTGTTCCATAGTATTTACCAGTTCCCTAGAAGTTGCAGCAATTTCTTTAGCAGTAGCAGTTACCTCATTCGTAGAGGCTACTTGTTCAGAAATTGTCGCTTCTAATTGTTTACCAGAAGCGGCAATTTGAGTAGCCGAAGTAGTTACCTGAATACCTGAATTTTGCACCTGACGGACAAGGGTATTCAGGTTAGCAATCATGTTTTTCAATGCAGCCATTAACTTGCCAATTTCATCGTCTGAGGTAACTTCAATCTGAGTTGTCAAATCACCGGCAGAAACCTGCTCTGCTAGACTAAATGCTGGGGAGCATCCCAATTTTGCAAAAAGAGGGTGAAAAGACCAATTTATTCGCGAGTG
>NZ_JAVRCA010000061.1:0-2230 GCF_034530995.1 Nostoc sp. DedQUE04
GGCTTTTGCGGTAACTGTACTTCAAGATAGTAAAAGATGTCAAATGGGTTCTATAGTCATTACTCATTGACTCTAATTCAGTATGATATTTTTTCACACCATTCAGCTTTAAAAGTCAATGTCGGCTGCCTTTTATGCATAGCAGCCAGCTCTGACTAAAAAAGCTACAAAAAAGCCTTGACGATTTTTTGCATCCTGAAATTATTTAGCGTGATTCAATCATAGAATTTTTTTTACAACTTTTTCGGGCTTTTTAGGTAATTATATGTGACTTGAACTACTTTTTTTAGACATATCTTAGAATGTAGATGCACAACAATGTAGCGATTTTTTCTAAGAGATTGCTATTGCGATCGCAACAGAGGTTACATTCTTCTAAATTCCATCCCAATTTATGATATCGGCTGATATATTCCTGACCTAAGTTACAGCCTAATAAACCAACTAGGCGATTTGTCCATAACTGAATCGTCAGGGTGCTAAAACAGCGTAGAGAGAAAGCTACAGAATATCTTCCTCATCATACCAGCAGCTATGCATATCCAAGAACCTGCTACTCATGAATCAGAAGCTCCATTTTCAGTACAAGATTCTCAGAGTTTCCCAGAAGCCAAAGACTTATCTCTAGAAAATTTAGATACTTGCCAATGCTCACAAGCCACCTTACAAATGGCATTAATCGCTAGTGGCTTGGGGTTGTGGGATTGGAATTTGGTAACTGACAAAACTTATTACGATTCCCAATGGAAAAGCATCCTGGGATATAAAGTAGAGGAAATCGACAACGATTATAAATCCTTTGAACAACTGGTGCATCCACAGGATTTACCAAGAATTCGCCAGGTATTGCACGATTATCTCCAAGGATGCATACCTGTGTTTGAAGTCGAATTGCGAATGTTGACTAAATCCGGGGAGTGGAAGTGGATTTTGACTTGTGGCAAAGTATTCCAACGGGATAAATTCGGTAAACCAGTGCGGATGGTGGGAACGCACAAGGATATTAATCAGGATAAGGCGATGTCTACGACGGGCTGCGCCTACGCTACTCAACAATACCAACTATTTGAACAACTCCAAAGAGAAATTGCTCAACACCAGTCTACCGAAGACCAAGTTAAGGAAAAATCACAACAGCTAGAAACTACTCTTGATGAACTCAAATATACTCAAAAGCAGTTATTGCAGAACCAGAAAATGGCTAATCTCGGTCAACTGGTGGCGGATATGGCTAACGAAATTAACAACCCCGTTAACTTTATTTCCAGCAATATCCATACTGCTAGTAAATACGCTGAAGATTTAATCAGAATTATTGAACTTTACCAATATTACTATCCCACGCCTACCCCAGTTATTGCCTTACATTTGCAACACCTTGACTTTGGTTTCGTGAAGACAGAATTTTTTAAATTACTGTGGTCAATGCGAGCCTGTTCTGAGCGCGTGAAAGATA
This sequence comes from Nostoc sp. DedQUE04, assembly GCF_034530995.1. Classification (NCBI taxonomy): domain Bacteria; kingdom Bacillati; phylum Cyanobacteriota; class Cyanophyceae; order Nostocales; family Nostocaceae; genus Nostoc; species Nostoc sp. DedQUE04. The sequence goes on from NZ_JAVRCA010000061.1 coordinate 1,457, forward strand.
TTGTTTTCGCCTTGCGGAATTTTTCTACCTCTGACGACGGTCAAATGCAAAAGGTTGACATACATCAAGGATTTGATAGCGTTCTCAGGATTTTGCAACATCGTCTCAAAGAAAAACCTGATAGAGCAGAGATTAAAGTAATTAAAACCTTTGGGAAATTACCCTTAATTGAGTGTTACCCTGGTGAACTCAATCAGGTATTCATCAACATCTTAACTAATGCCATTGATGCTTTAGAAGAAAGGATGAAACACGATCATTCTTTTACTTCAAAAATTTTGATTCATACAGAAGTTGTTAGCAGTCATTTATCATTGGTCAATAATCATGAACCTTGGCTAAATGACAAACTACTAGGGAAAAAGCACAAAGTTATCATTCGCATTTTTGACAATGGCAAAGGTATGCTTCCCCATATCCAAAGACATATATTTGAACCGTTTTTTACAACCAAGCCAGTAAGCAAAAGTCAAGGACTAGGGTTATCAATTAGTCGGCAAATTATCGTTGAAAAACATCAAGGTAAACTTAAGTGTAATTCTCAGTTAGGTCAAGGGACAGAGTTGGTGATTGAGATGAATACAACAGCAAGACACTATGCCGCAATTAGAAAACACGCCAACTTTTAGGTAATGAACGAATGGCACTAAGTTAAGATACAGCCCTTACTCCAACTAGTTCCCAGCCTCCAGGCTGGGAACGAGGATAGAAACACGCCAACTTTTAGGTATTTAACTTTGGGGAGGAGGTGTTAATTTTTGCAAGTCGATGCAT
>NZ_JAVRCA010000061.1:2330-53879 GCF_034530995.1 Nostoc sp. DedQUE04
TAACAAGGCGGCCGCCGCATTCACAATACAAGTCGATGTATTAACAAGGCGGCCGCCGCATTCACAATACAAGTCGATGTATTAACAAGGCGGCCGTCGCCTGCCTTAACCAAAAAATTCCTTAACCGAACGGTATTGGGCGCGGTGTAGTCCGCCACGTGCTTATGAAACTTGCATAAGTCCTGATTAAGCAAATTGCTGCAATCCATTAAGAGGTAGATCGAGAATCACTCCTGAATTTGGAGAATAACCGATATCTAGAGAAACACTAGCTTTTACCGTCTGAGAACCACCAATTATAGGAGTTGTAGAAACCCTATCTGCTGTTAAATTAGACACCAAGGGAGATGGTCTAGGATTCTCATTTGAGTTGAGATCAATGTCAATAATCTCTCCGGGGGTTAACTGCAAGGTACTAAAAACAGCCTGAGCTTGAGCTTTAGCATCTTTGACAGCTTCGCTCAGAACTTGCAGGCGTGCCTGTTGCAATACTTCGTCTGAGGCAGTGAAGCTGATATTCTGTATGACATTTGCGCCTGCTTGAATAGCTTTGTCAATTGCTGCTCCAGATTGATTTGTTGGTAACTCAAACTCAAGTGTGTTCAGACCTTCAAAACCTGTTAGGGTTTGAGTACTATTTTCATAACTATAAACAGGATTTAGTTGAATAGATGTAGTTTGAAGTTCTTGCGCCCCAAGCTTTTGCAAGACATCAACTACCGCACTTGAACGTTGAGCAACAAGTTGTTGAACTTCGGTTGCAGTTTTTCCCTGTACTTTAATCCCCAATTCTACATCAGTTAAAGTGGTAGCAACATTGACCTCTCCTTGACCAGTAACTTCCAATATCTGAGGAGTTTTTGCAGCAGTGCTACCAATGAAGGAATCGGCGATCGCAATACCCAAATTTCTCACACCGATGAGATTATCAGTAGCCGAAGCAAGAGTCCCTGCTGAATTTGGAGAATAACCGATATCTAGAGAAACACTAGCTTTTACCGTTTGAGGACTACCAATTATAGGAGTTGTACTAGCTGTTGCAAAAGTCCTATCTGCTGTTAAATTAGACACCAAGGGAGAGGGTCTAGGATTATCATCTGAGTTGATATCAATGTCAATAATCTGTCCGGGGGTTAACTGCAAGGTACTAAAAACAGCCTGAGCTTGAGCTTTAGCATCTTTGACAGCTTCGCTCAGAACTTGCAGGCGTGCCTGTTGCAATACTTCGTCTGAGGCAGTGAAGCTGATATTCTGTATGACATTTGCGCCTGCTTGAATAGCTTTGTCAATTGCTGCTCCAGATTGATTTGTTGGTAACTCAAACTCAAGTGTGTTCAGACCTTCAAAACCTGTTAGGGTTTGAGTACTATTTTCATAACTATAAACAGGATTTAGTTGAATAGATGTAGTTTGAAGTTCTTGCGCCCCAAGCTTTTGCAAGACATCAACTACCGCACTTGAACGTTGAGCAACAAGTTGTTGAACTTCGGTTGCAGTTTTTCCCTGTACTTTAATCCCCAATTCTACATCAGTTAAAGTGGTAGCAACATTGACCTCTCCTTGACCAGTAACTTCCAATATCTGAGGAGTTTTTGCAGCAGTGCTACCAATGAAGGAATCGGCGATCGCAATACCCAAATTTCTCACACCTATGAGATTATCTGTGTTAGCCATCTTATTCTCCTTGCTTAAATGATGTTTGATACCTGTTGATGTTTTAATCTTAAAGGATGTCTAAAAAGTAAACCGCGTTTATCACCAATACATACTGGATAAAAAACGCTCTCGCATTCGCCAGCCAAAATGCGATCGTTTGACAACTCTAGGGTTGTCACAAAACCTCATTCCACCAAGAAAGAGCAATCCTGTACTGCTGCGCTGCTGATTTAGGTATTGGATTGACATCGGTCTACTGGTAATCAAACAGCAGATGGTAGACCATCAATGCCAAAATACTGAATCTAAATGATGGGAAAATAAAAATGAGCAATACCCACCCAAACTTGCTGGGCTATTTACCCAAGACAGATAAACAACAAATTTTATCAGTCAAAATTTATGACTTCCAACGTTCCCTCTCCAACTCGAAAGCGACCCACTCAAGCAATAGGAGCCAAAATTTTCCACTGGTGTAACATCATTAGTCTATTTATCATGCTCACCAGTGGACTACAAATTTACAACGCTAACCCTGTTTTTGGTGGACGCGCAGGTTTGCACATTCCTTGGATATTTACTTTAGGAGGTTGGCTGGCAGGAGGTAGACACTGGCATTTTGCAGCAATGTGGCTATTCTCGCTGAATCTGTTGTGGTATGGAATTTACATTTTTATTACCCGACGTTGGCGACATCGCTTTGTCGGTGCTAATGACTTGAAAGCATTACAAAAAACTCAAAATTCTCAACGCCTAATTTATGCTTGGCATCGGATTGCTTATACAGCAATTATTCCTATTTTGCTGCTGGCATTATTTACAGGGATAGGAATGTATAAACCTGCTCAATTTCCCTGGATTGTGGATTGCTTTGGCGATTGGCAAGCATTGCGAATTGTTCACTTTGCCTCAGTGCCGATGGTTATCTTATTTGTAGTAATTCACTATCAATTAGGGAAAAAAGCTGGAGGGACTCAACTAACAGAATCAATGTTTTAGTAAACAAACTTGGTCATGGAGATAAATAAACGAGAGGAGAAATGACCAATGACTAATGACCAATGACCAATAACTATTTAAAAAAAATGAACTTTTTTGATAAATTGAATAGAAATATCTTACAAAATCAAAGCTTACTATTTGTAGGACTCGATCCAAATCCAGAGATGATGCCTGGGCGTTATGAATCTGAAGAACTCATCACTGGTTTGGAGAAGTGGTTACAATTCATTATTGCGGAAACTTCTGATTATGTTTGTGCTTATAAACCGACACTCGGCTTTTACGAAGCTTTAGGTATTCCTGGTTTAGAACTACTGTACAAAACTTTAGCAGCGATTCCAGCCCATATTCCAGTGATTTTAGATGCCAAACACAGTGACTTAAATACTAGTAGCATCTTTGCCCAGACTGTGTTTACACAATGGCAAGTGGACGCAATCACTCTCAGTCCTTATACAGGACAAGATCACATAGCACCTTTTTTAGTCTATCCTGATAAAGCAGTATTTATTTTATGCTGTACTTCTAATCCAGGTGCAGAAGCTCTACAGCAATATCCGACAAACGAATCACCCCTTTATTTACAGGTAGTAAAAGAATCAAAAACCTGGGGAACTCCAGAACAATTGGGTTTGGAAGTGGGAACTACAAATCCTGAAGTTTTAGCACTTATTCGAGCAGTTGCACCTGAACGAATCATTATGGCGCGTAGCATCTGGGCGGAGGGACAAAACCTGAAACAAATTTTAGAAGCTGGCTTGAATAGTAATGGTGATGGTTTACTGATTCCTATTCCTCAAGATATGTTGGTAAATATCGAATTATCAAAAGAAGTCCAGTCCCTACGTGCAGAAATTAATCAAATCAAAACTGAAATTATTTCCGAAAATTCTACTTGTTCTGTGTGGTTTCCTGATGTTTGTTTTCTAAATCAGCACCCTCACCAAGATTTGATTTTACAACTTTATGATATTGACTGCATTATGTTTGGCAGCTTTGTCCAAGCATCAGGAGCGATATTTCCTTATTACATCGACTTACGCAAAATTATTTCCAATCCCCAAGTTTTTAATCAAGTTCTCACAGCTTATGAGGATATTTTGAAGAATCTAAATTTTGATAGATTAGCAGGTATTCCCTATGGTTCATTACCGACTGCGACTGGTTTAGCTTTGCGCCTTCATTGTCCGATGATTTTCCCGCGTAAAGAGGTGAAAGCACACGGAACTCGGAGAGTAATTGAGGGTAACTTTCATGCTGGTGAAACAGTTGTAGTGGTTGACGATATTCTCATTAGTGGCAAAAGTGTTATGGAAGGGGCAGGAAAGTTGGAATCAGCTGGATTAAAGGTTAATGATATTGTGGTATTTATCGACCACGAACAAGGAGTGAAAGATAGGTTACAGCAAAATGGTTATCGTAGCTATGCGGTTTTAACTATTTCGGAAATCACTAATACTCTGTATCAAGCAGGGCGAATAAATGAGGAGCAATTTTTAGCTTTTGCTGAAAGTTAATCATTGAAATAATGGGAAGTGGAGCGTCGGGAAAGGTTTTTCTTGTCTACTTCCTCTTGAGCAAATTTAATTACTCGGTTAAATCTCGTAAATAGAATAATTTTCACTTTGAAATTAATTATGAATTTTCCACTGAACCAATTACTTAGATGGTTAATTTTTACGCTGTTATTTCCTCTAGTATTCCTCAATGGTTGGCTAGCATTTTTGCTGATTAAAAACTTTCAACCTGTTGTCACAATTCTTGTATTGGCTACCTTGCTTGCATTTATTTTAAACTATCCTGTTTCGATTCTCCAACAACGGAGAGTTAAACGCAGCTATGCAGTAGCATTGGTTTTTATATTAGCATTGGTAATTGTTGTAGCTTTGGGTATCACTTTAGTACCCATTGTTTTAGAGCAATTCAATGAAATGGTTAAAGTCTTTCCCCAATGGATTGATTCTAGCGAAGAAAAACTTCAGATTCTCAATAATTGGTTTTTTAAACATAAATTAAATGTAAATTTAAGTCAGCTATTAGCACAAATAACTGACCAATTACCTAATGAAATAGAGTTTATTTCAGATAAACTTTTAAGTATTATCATAGATACAATTGATAGTGTTTCTGAGGCGTTAATCACAGTAGTGCTAACTTTTTACTTGTTGTTAGATGGGCCAAGAATTTGGGAGGCGATATTTAAGAAATTACCTGGAAATATTGCCCAGCAGATAAGCCAGTCTATTCAGCAAAACTTCCAAAATTACTTAATTGGTCAGGTAAGTTTGGCTTTGTTGATGGGTGTTTCTATAACATTATTATTTTTAGCTTTTCAAGTCCAGTTTGGTTTACTCTTTGGTTTAGGAGTTGGACTTTTGAGCTTAATTCCCTTTGGTGATGTCGTCAGTCTGGTTTTAATAACTTTAATAATAGCGTCACATGACTTTTGGCTAGCAGCTAAAGTTTTTGCGGTAGCTGTTGTTATCGATCAGTTAATCGATCAGGCGATCGCACCTCGTCTTTTAGGCAAATTTACTGGCATTAGACCAATATGGGTATTAATTGCTTTGCTTGTAGGAACCAATGTTGGCGGAGTCTTGGGTTTACTAGTTGCGGTACCTGTAGCTGGTTTTATCAAAGATGTAGCAGATGGTTTTTCTAAATCTGTTAATTCTGATAACCTGGGTGAGGGTGAAGCAGCATCAGAATTGTTGGTAGAAGAATCAATATCGCAATGAGTTGTGAATAAAAATTGCCATCTCTATTCTTAACGGGAAGTTACAACGATATCATTTAGGTCGTAATTCACTCAAGTCAACCTTATTCCCAAACCTCGTAAATTGGCTAAGGAATTAATATGGACAAATTGCCCCTAAAACAGTTAGTCAAAAACATTTATCAGGAACTACTGCCTAGATTACAGATTGAAAGTGTCAATCCCCATAATCCAATTAAGGTCAGTTATCTTCCGCAACCTTGGCGGCTGCTTGGCAAAGGAAACTACGCCGCAGTATTTTATCACCCCGATTCCCCTGACTGTGTAGTTAAGATTTATGCCCCAGGACGGCCAGGTTTTGAAGAGGAAGTAGAAGTTTACCACCGTCTAGGTTATCATCCAGCCTTTTCTGAGTGTTTCTACGCCAAGGATGGGTTTTTAGTCTTGAAACGGCTTTATGGAACAACTCTCTACGATTGTATGCACTTTGGTTTACTAATTCCCAAGCAGGTAATAAAGGACATTGATGAAGCTCTTGACTATGCGCGAAGTTGCGGACTCCACCCTCATGATGTCCACGGGCGTAATGTCATGATGTACCAAGGCAGAGGATTAGTTGTAGATATATCAGATTTCTTGCATCAAGAAGCTTGCTCAAAGTGGAATGACCTCAAAAAGGCTTACTACTGGTTATATTTGCCCGTGTGTTACCCACTGCGACTGCGCATACCATACTTTGCCTTAGATATCGTCCGCAAATTTTATCGCTTGGGAACTTCTGTTAAAAATTTTTGCTGCCAACTACCCTTAAGATTAACTAATATTAAGTATTTAAATAAGTATTTAAAACGTTAATAGCTTTGTAAGAATTCAGCACCCAGGAGCGGAGCCGGAGATGCTCCGCCTCCGGTCAGGAGCCAGAATTTATCAGGAATCTAGAATAATTGGTATATTTATTCATCGAATGTTCTCCTGATTGTTTAACTATTCTGAATTCAGAAGGACTGAATTCTTACATAGCTTTTATCAATAGACCTCTTGCAAAAGTCCCTAACACCCCACCCCCAACCCCTCCCCGCTAGCGGGGAGGGGAGCGTTTGCGTTAGCAAATGCGGGGTGGGGTTCTTTATTTTTTATTTATGCAAGAGGTCTAATATAAGCACTCAAAAATATTAGTTGGTTTACCAATACTGCTCGGGTTTTGGGAAAAGGTTAAAGGGTAAAGGTTAAAGGTTTTTTCTTTCCCTTTCCCCCGCCCCATCCTGCCTGCATTGGAGACGATAGACTCTTTATAAGAGTAATTTTGACAAAAACTCGAATTTCCCAACATTTCAAAGCAGGTATGGGGCAATGGTGCGGTTAAAACTGTGGCAGTGGGTAGTCTTAGCAATTCCGATCGCGTTTATCATCATTTTCTTACTGGTGTCTGCCGGTTCACAAATTCACGCGTGGGGCATTAATTGGATTTGGGGTATATTCACCGTTTTATTTGTTGGTTGGCGTTGGCTGCTAGTCAAATGGACTCAACCAGCTGTTAACCAAGTGGAAGCTGTATTAACTCAAGTTCGTGAAGAACTGGAATCGACAGCAGAGGATACAGTAGAGCTACCAGTGGGAAGTGACACCACAAAGCTTGCAGAAGCCGCCCTTCAAGAGATCCTCCAAGCAGCACAAAGCGATCGCCCGATTTGGGAAGACTGGCAAACTTTTTGGACGCGATGCCAGAATTTAGTGGTGGCGATCGCTCATATCTACAATCCTGAAGTTCAATATCCCCTGTTGAATATTTACGTCCCCCAAGCTTACGGGCTGATTCGGGGAACGGTGGATGATATGGATAAGTGGATGCAAAAGTTATCCCCTGTCCTCAATCAGGTAACGGTTGGACAAGCATACCAAGGATATGAAGTCTACCGAAAGTTGGAACCATCGGCTCGGAAATTCTGGAAAGCTTGGAACTGGGCACAGTGGATCTTAAATCCGGTGGCGGCGGTGGCAAAACAAGCCAGTCAGGGTTCTAGTAACCAAGCAACTCAGCAATTATTGGGGAACTTGAGCCAGTTATTTCGGGAAGCTGCCTTGAGAAACTTATGCCGACAAGCGATCGCACTTTACGGACGTAGCACCTTACCAGTTCCAGCAACCGTAGCTTCTCCAGCAACTTTACCCAAGCCAAAAACTCAAACACTCCGAGAAATCCTGACTCAAGCTCAACCAGCCGAGGCGGTTGAGCAAAAACCCGTGAATATTCTGCTGGTGGGGCGCACGGGATCGGGAAAAAGTAGCCTGATTAATACGCTATTTCAGGCGGATCTCGCAGCAGTTGACGTTTTACCCAGTACCGATCGCATTCAGAGTTATCAATGGCAGACTGAAAGTGGGGAAACTTTGACGCTTTTAGACACACCTGGTTACGAACAAGTCAACCGTGCCGAACTCCGAAATCTGGTGCTTGATTATGCCATTAATTCAGATTTGCTGCTGTTAGCTACTCCTGCCCTCGATCCTGCGCTGCAAATGGATGTGGACTTTTTGCAAGACATCAAAGCAGAAGTTGCAGATTTACCTGCGATCGCGATCGTCACCCAAGTAGATCGGCTGCGTCCCATCCGCGAATGGCAACCGCCTTATGATTGGGAATGGGGCGATCGTCCCAAAGAAATTGCGATTCGCGAAGCCACTGAGTATCGCGCCAAACAGCTAGTAAACTTCTGTAATCTCGTTCTACCAGTGGTTACAGGCGACAGCAAAACAAATCGAGTTGCCTGGGGAGTAGAAGCGCTATCCTTGGGATTAGTGGATGCGATCGCACCTACCAAGCAACTCCGTCTCGCCCGCTTTTTGCGTAACCTAGAAACTCGCATCGTCGCCGCCGCCAAAATCATCGACCACTACACCTTCCAAATGACGACAACACAAGGATTAACGGCATTGCTCAAAAGTCCCGTCCTTCAGTTTGTTTCTACCCTCTCAACCGGATCTCCAGCTTTAGCATATATGCTGGCAAAGCAAATTCCTGTGGAACAGTTGCCGATTGTAATTGGCAAACTGCAAATGGGATATGAGCTTTTCTCACTCTTAAACCCCAACTCAGTCAACTTTGAATTGCTAGCCCTTTGGCCGCTCCTGCTGGAAAACACCGCTGCACCCGATCGCAATGCTTGGGCATTTGGTCACGCCTTAGTGGAGTACTGGACTCAAAATCTGACGGTTGAACAACTCCGGGAGCGATTTGAGTATTATTTAGCGATCGCCAAATAATTTGTCTGCGATGGCGATGTCTACGAAGGATTGTGACGTATCTTCGATTTTGTTGCAAATACTACGTCTAAATAACGAGTTTAAGCTGTTACGTAACCACCGTCAATAAACACCAAAAGTTGCATTAATAAATAAAAGTAACTTACGAATATTTACTTAGCAATTTTGAAGAATTTCATACTATATAAGGAAAAGTAAAAATGCGGTAACAGATTGTACTCCCAATATAGAGGTTAAGATTACGATTAAAAGTAGATGTCTGCTGAACCTACCCGTTTTACCTAAGTTTTGATACTAGTATCTTTTTGTTCGGAGTTCTTTATGAAAAATATATTACAAACCTCCATCTCTCAAGAACAGAATTCAGATCGGAGCTATAGCATTTCCTCTTACAACAGGCTGCTTTCGGTCGTGAAGGATTTGGCTTGTGTGCGGACTATTGAAGAAATTATTGAGATTGTGCGTTTGGCTGCTCGCGATCTCACAAATGCTGATGGAGTAACTTTTGTATTGCGGGATGGTGAATGTTGCCACTATGTCGATGAAAACGCCATTGGCCCGCTTTGGAAAGGTATGCGTTTTCCCCTCAAGTCTTGCATCTCCGGTTGGGCAATGCTCAATAAAAAAGCAGCCGTAATTGAGGATATTTACCAGGATGCACGAATTCCGATTGAGGCGTACAAAGTAACTTTTGTCAAAAGTTTAGTGATGGTTCCGATTCGGGTTTCCGATCCCCTGGGTGCGATTGGAGCTTACTGGAGTACACACCACCTAGCCACACCTGAAGAGATCGGAATGCTTGAGATTTTGACTGATACTACAGCAGTTGCGATCGCTAACGTGCAACTTTTCCAGAAATTGACGAACCAAAATGCCCTAAAAGACAAATTTATTGCCATGCTAGCTCACGAACTGAGGAATCCCGTTGCCCCCATCTCCAACGGCGTTCAGCTACTGAAGTTGAAGCTAGGACAGACTGGTGCAATCGGAGAAACAGTTTTAATGATGCAAAACCAGATTAAGCACCTCTCGAAATTGATCGATGAGTTACTTGATGTGTCGTCCATCACTTATGGGAAGATTTCATTAAACCTTGAGAAGGTTAATCTGGTAGAATTGGTTCGCCAAAGTCTCAATGACCATGCACAAGCAATCAAGAGATGGAATCTTAATGTAGTAGAAGACCTGCCAAAAGCGCCCGTGTGGGCTTATGTTGACTCCACTCGCTTCTTCCAAATCTTTGGAAACCTTCTTGATAACGCTTTAAAGTTTTCCCAGCCAGATGGAACGATCTGGGTGGATCTCTCATGTATTCCAGGTGAGAATGGCTCAGGTAGTGTAGCAGTCTTATCTGTAAGAGACTTAGGCATCGGGATAGAACCGACAATATTACCAGAACTTTTCGAGCCGTTTACCCAAGCCGATCGCAGTTTAGATCGTTCGCGGGGCGGGCTAGGTTTGGGACTTTCGGTAGTAAAAAGTCTTGTAGAACTTCATGGTGGTAATGTTGAAGCCTCAAGTAGAGGGATAAATTTGGGAGCAGAATTCAAAGTCACTCTCCCTATGTGCGAAGAGATTACAGCCTCAGACGACGACCTAGAGATTACAGAGGCGGCGAAAAAGTCGTTGAAGATTTTAGTTATTGAAGATAACGAGGATTCAGCCTTATCCTTACAAGCAGTACTTGAGTATTTTGGGCATGAAGTTTCCATTGCCAAGGATGGAATTTTAGGGGTAGAAACTGCAAAGAAGCTTGAGCCTCATGTAATTATTTGTGACATTGGACTTCCCAAAATGGATGGATTCGCCGTTGCACAGGAACTGAGTAAAGACTCCAAATTTACTCGCTCAATTCTGATTGCACTTACCGGCTATGGTAGCCAAGAGGATCGGCAGCTTGCGCTGAAGTCTGGTTTCAAATGCCACTTAACCAAGCCTGTAGACTTTGACATACTGAAAGCAGAAATCGATCGATACTTTGATGAAGTATTATCAAGTTGACATTATCTTAACCGTCGATCTCCCCTCATAAGGCTTATTACATACGTACTTAATACAAATCCGTTGTTTTGTTTTGGAACATACGCGATCGCATAGATTGACCTCTCCCCCAACCCCTCTTTGAAACGGAGAGGAGAGCCGGATTTCTCCCCCTTACCTCGTAGGGAAGGGGGTTGGGGGGTTAGGTCTCTTGAGAACAAGCTGTGGAAATACGCATCAAAACTTTATCAAGTTCGTGTCTCACTTCTTCATTTTTAATTCGCAACAAATGCAGTCCCCTAACTGACAAAACTTTGTCTCGTTCTGGATCATATTCGGCTTGCTGTTCATGAATTTTGCCATCTACTTCTATCACTAATGCAGTTACGTGACAGTAGAAATCTGCAATAAAGCCATTGATAATCTGCTGACGGCGAAAGTGCAAACCATTCAGGCGATTAGCACGAAGATGTTGCCAAAGAATTTTTTCTTCTGATGTCATTTGCTGACGAAGTTCTTTGGCACGTTGTACTTTAACTAAGTCTGCTTTGTATCCGATTACAATATTGCGAGTTCCTTCTTTTTTTGATGGATAGGGTTCTTTGGGTGTTGGATTATTCATTTATAAAATATGAAAATAGGTGTTTATTTTTATATGATTGACCTCTCCCCCAGCCCCTCTCCGAAGCGGAGAGGGGAGCCGGATTTCTCCCCCTTCCCTTGTCGGGAAGGGGGTTGGAGGGTTAGGTCTGTGTGGGAAGTGAGAGGGTGCGATCGCATTTCACTACCTTCACTTGTCCAAACAAAGACATCAGATAATTTTTAGTATAAATTAAAAACATCAGCCTATATATTTTTTAAAGAATATCTCAGTAAAAGCTTAATATAAAAAGCTTTTTGTCTCATTATGGTTTAAAAAATAATCGGCTTCTCTACTTATTATTACTTAACTTTGATTATGCAAAAGAACGTAGCATTACGCAAAAGCGAGCAAGGCTGGAAATTTATTGATGAGTCTGAATTAGAAACTTTTGTTTGGGAGAATTTAGAAGAAATATTTGAACTAAAGCCCTTAACGCGCCAATTATCTATAAAAGGAGAAATTTGTGACATCCTAGCAATAGGAGAAAATAATCAACTAGCTATTATTGAACTGAAAAATACAGAAGATAGATATGTGATTAATCAACTCACACGCTATTATGACAATTTACTAGAAGAACAACCTTTAAAAACTAATATTAATTATGATGAAGAAATTCGGCTATTAGCCATCTGTCCAAGCTTTCATCGTCATAATTTAATTGATGAAAAACACAGTAGATTAAATTTTAGTTTATTTACTTTTCTCATTGTTTATGAAAATAATGAATTTTATTTTCATTTATCTCAGATTCATAACAAATCAGAAACAAAAATTATAAAAATTAATTATCAAGAAGTCAATTTACAAAATCAAGAAAATGATAATATTCCTGAACCACCAAGATTATTATTAGATTGGTTAGGTTCCTTAACAAACACAGAAATAGAAAACTTCACGAAAATTAGACATCAGATATTAACTTTTGATCGTAGGTTAGAAGAAACAGTTGTGAATAGAAGTATTATATATGCAAGTAAATATGGTAAGGATAAGATAAGACCATGTGCAGAGTTATGTTTTGATAGAAAATCGAAAAAGATACTCTTGTTTTTATGGCTAATTATTCCCAACCGCCAAAATAAAACTATTGTAAGAATGCAAATTGATACAATGGATGAATATCTAACATATTGGCGATATATTCCTTTAAAAGAAGGAAGTATATCTTGGGAAAAATTATCATATCTTAGTATTGATTATACCTTTTATAGCGTCCCAGGAAATTCAAAAAACCTTCTTTATTTCACAAGTTTCAATTCAATCATTAAAGAACTAGAGCCAAACAATATTACTCATGTTAAAGGTAGACAGTTAATCTTTAAAAAATCAGCGAACGAAGAGATAATTGTTGATGACGTTAAACATATCATTAATAGATCATTAAAAATATGGCTAGAAAGAATTAGTTAAAATAAGTTGATTTTTAAGTTAGTTTTAAGGCAGTGAAATCCAATATTATGTATTTGCCTTAAAGAAATAAAAATTCATGTAATTCATCTATTGAAACGGGAGATTTATAAATATTACTTTCAGACTCATAAACAACTTTAAAAGATTCAATTGCTTCTTTCAGTTTCTTAATTGCATCTTCTTGACTATCTCCCTGACCGACAATGCCGTTTTCTAAACATAAAGCAACCCAATAGTCAGAATTCTTTCTAAGTACGACAGTATAAAAATTCATTCTTTCCTTCAACCTAATAACTATTTTTTAACGTTTCTTCTAATGTAAAAGGAGATTCTTGAGGAAAGAAATTTAATTTAATCCCTGTTTCATCAAATGCTTTGAAGCGAGCTTTTTGATAACAAACTTCAAATACTTCTGCAAGTAGAGGTTGTAAGCTGGGACTATCTTCTAATAATGTTTCAATGCAGATACGTTGTTCAGAAATGGTACTACGCCAACTTTCAATACGTTTTTCTGGTTGATATTGCCATTTAAGCAAGTGCATCAATAGCACAATTAATCGATTTCTTAACTCGCGTTTTTCACTCCTCCCTATGCTTTCAACTTCTTCAATTAGATTAGGTATATCTATTTCATTAAAATTATTTTCTTTTAACTGCTGGGCAATTGTTTGTGTCCATAAGTAAAAATCTTGTTCATAAAGATTTTTTTCATTTATAAAAGATGGACTAGTCATTCACATTCCTCTTGGAAACGCTAAAAATTAGGTGGGCATAACACCCACCTAATTAAACTATACTAACAACGCCTGCTCCTCTTTAGAAATCACGCGCCCTTCATCCTCAAAACCGACAATTTGATCGAAGTTCAAATACCGATACAAATTATCTGCAAAAGGATGAATTCTACTCGCCACAATATCCAAGTATTCCTGCACTGTCGGAAGTCGTCCCAGCAGCGCACAAACTGCGGCTAATTCTGCTGAACCAAGATACACTCGCGCATCTTTACCCATGCGATTATTGAAGTTGCGGGTAGAAGTAGAAAATACTGTTGTGCCATCAGCAACTCGCGCCTGATTTCCCATGCACAAACTGCATCCTGGCATTTCTGTTCTAGCACCCGCAGCCCCAAAAACGCTGTATACACCTTCTTCTTTTAATTGGTGTTCATCCATGCGCGTTGGTGGTGCTATCCACAGGCGAGTTTTCACTTCACCTGCGCCTTCTAAAACTTTCGCTGTTGCCCGATAATGACCAATATTCGTCATACAAGAACCGACGAATACTTCTTGCACTGGATCGTTAGCAACTTCCGATAATAACTTAACATTATCGGGGTCATTGGGAGCAGCAACAATTGGTTCTTTGATTTCGTTTAAATCAATTTCAATTATTTCGGCATACTCCGCATCGGCATCGCCTTCTAATAACACGGGATTTGCTAACCATTCTTCCATCTTTGCCACACGGCGCAGCATGGTACGTGCATCTTGATAGCCCCGTGCTATCATATTTTTCAGCAATGCTACGTTAGAACGCAGATATTCAGAAATTGTCTCTACACTCAGCTTAATTGTGCATCCGGCACAAGAACGTTCGGCACTAGCATCGGTGAGTTCAAAGGCTTGTTCAACTTTTAAATCTGGCAAACCTTCTATTTCTAGAATTCGCCCAGAGAAGACGTTTTTCTTGTTCTGCTTCTCTGCTGTCAGCAAACCTTTTTGAATTGCTACGTAGGGAATGGCATTCACGACATCGCGGAGGGTGATACCTGGTTGCAATTCACCTTTAAATCTTACCAATACTGACTCTGGCATATCTAAAGGCATCACACCCAAGGCGGCTGCAAAGGCCACTAATCCAGAACCGGCGGGAAAAGAAATACCCAAGGGGAAGCGGGTGTGAGAGTCGCCGCCAGTCCCCACGGTGTCGGGTAGCAGCATCCGGTTTAACCAAGAGTGGATGATACCATCACCGGGACGCAGGGCAACACCACCACGAGAGGCGAAGAAATCGGGGAGTTCGTGATGGGTTTGGATATCTACTGGTTTGGGATAAGCTGCTGTGTGGCAGAAACTTTGTATCACTAAGTCTGCACTGAAACCAAGACAAGCGAGTTCTTTTAATTCGTCGCGGGTCATGGGGCCTGTGGTATCTTGAGAACCAACGGTAGTAATGATGGGTTCGCAGGATGTGCCGGGACGCACGCCAGGTAATCCGCAAGCTTTACCTACCATTTTCTGTGCTAGGCTGTAGCCTTTGCCTGTATCAAAAGCTTGCTGGGGACGGGTGAAAACTGTGCTGTGTTCTAAACCAAGTGCAAGACGAGTTTTATCGGTGAGGGTACGTCCAATAAGTAGGGGGATGCGTCCACCTGCGCGGACTTCATCGAGGATGGTGTCAGGTTTGAGGGCAAAGGTGGAAATGACTTCGCCTGCTTCGTTGGTGATTTCGCCTTTGTAGGGATGGATGGTAATTACCATGCCGGTTTCTAGTTTGGTGACATCGCACTGAATAGGCAAAGCACCGGCATCTTCAGCTGTGTTAAAGAAGATTGGCGCGATCGCACCACCTAAAACATAACCCCCAGCGCGTTTGTTTGGCACAAAAGGTATATCATTTCCCATGTGCCACAATACTGAGTTGATGGCAGATTTACGCGAGGAACCTGTACCAACTACATCCCCTACGTAAGCTACAGGATGCCCTTTTTTCTTCAGTTCGGCAATGGTTGCCAAGCTTCCCGGTTGCCGTGACTCTAACATCACTAAGGCGTGTAAAGGAATATCCGGGCGAGTTGTGGCGCTTTGGGCGGGGGATAAGTCGTCGGTATTGGTTTCGCCAGGAACTTTAAAAACGGTGACGGTAATCGCTTCTGGAACTGTGGGGCGACTGGTAAACCATTCAGCTTCCGCCCAAGAGTCAATCACCCGTTTGGCGAAAGGATTGGTTTTAGACAACTCTAAAACATCGTGGAAGGCATCATACACCAAGAGGATTTTGCTTAAAGCGTTGGCGGCGTAGGCGGCGATGGGTTCCTTCCCTTGTCCACCCATTACCAGAGGCGTTTCAGATGAGTCAGAGAGGGATACGGTGGGCCATTGCAGCAAATCGATTAAAGATTGCACATTGTAACCACCTACCATCGTCCCCAGCAATTGCACTGCTTCTATGCGCGAAACCAAGGGACTAGTGATTTCCTTTTTGGCGATCGCAGTGAGAAATCCAGCTTTGACATAAGCTGCTGGATCGACACCAGGAGAAACGCGATCGCTCAATAAATGCAATAATATATCCTCTTGACCCTTTGGCGGATTTTTCAGTAATTCACATAATTCTGAGGTTTGCTTCGCATCCAATGGTAAAGGGGGAATACCGAGTGCTGCTCTTTCGGCAACGTGTTTACGATATTGTTCTAGCATTTTTATGTTCTCCATTGGGATGTTCTATCTTCAATTATGAAATTTTTAGGCAATACTTGGCTATAAAAGTTTAGCTTACTTTTATGATGAAAGCCTTACTAGTAATCGGTTATTAGCAACTTTTTTATACTGAAATTTTGGAAAATATAAGGCAATAAAATTCGCTACTACACAAACTTTCGTCCACCTCCGTGGACTAAGAGTAAATCAAGAATTTTTAACCCACAGAGGTGGGTTTCGTTTGTATAGCCGCGACTTCTAGTCGCCAGGTGTAGCAATAATAAATTAGATTGATTGTTGGTTTAACCAAGTTTCTAAATCAGCAACACTAGAAAAATCTAGTAATGCTTCTCCTAAATTCTCTAATTTTTCAATGGATAAACCTTTAATTTGCCCGATTAATGATGCCTCAATTTCACCAATACAGC
Organism: Nostoc sp. DedQUE04; assembly: GCF_034530995.1. Classification (NCBI taxonomy): domain Bacteria; kingdom Bacillati; phylum Cyanobacteriota; class Cyanophyceae; order Nostocales; family Nostocaceae; genus Nostoc; species Nostoc sp. DedQUE04. The sequence continues at coordinate 18,852 of NZ_JAVRCA010000061.1, forward strand.
GATTTAATAGACGCAGTATTAAGTCTTGCCTTCCTTCTTGTCTTCCCTCTTCTTTGGCTTGTTCTCTGTCTCTTTGGTAAAGTGGTTCTAGTCGCATAATTAACTCTTTATCAATCAAAATGAATTAGATTGATTGTTGGTTTAACCAAGTTTCTAAATCAGCAACACTAGAAAAATCTAGCAATGCCTCTCCTAAATTTTCTAATTGTTCAATGGATAAGCCTTTAATTTGCACGATTAATGATGCATCAATTTCACCAATACGGCGATTTAGTAAACGCAGTATTAAGTCTTGCCTTCCTTCTTGCCTTCCCTCTTGCCTTCCTTCTTGCCTTCCTTCTTGCCTTCCCTCTTCTTTGGCTTGTTCTCTGTCTCTTTGATAAAGTGGTTCTAGCCGCATAATTAACTCCCTATCATCTGCTTCTAATTCTTGGTTTACTCTCAAGTTTTCGCGCAAGTTGTAAACTAATTCGAGAGTTGCTTTCTGGTATGGATGATCTAATGGTAACGCTTGCAACTCGATAATCGCTTGTGATTGCACACTTCCCCTATCTAAAAGCCTCAACCATAATGTCTCTGGTGTTTGGGGTAGTTGGTGTATTGCTACAATTGCTGTTCGCAAGGCATCTGGCAGAAAATGTACTCCCGATAACCAACCTGTTTTTTGTATAGTTCCAAAGCTAGACAATCTAGTTTCAGATATGGTAGGTGTAAGAACCCACAATTTGGGAATTTCGGAGTCCTGAAGTTTGATTTTATTAGTTTTAGCTTCTCGTCGCAGCAGAGCCTTTATTTCTAATAATTTGAGAATACAGTCGCAGATTTCATCGGTAGAAGCTGGATTGCGGTATGGTTCTATAATTGCAGGATTTTCAGCAAATCTTCCAAGCATTCCCAGTATTTGTATATTAGAGCTTTGCTGTTTGGCAGGAGTGAATAAAACATCTATTTCTTTAATCTCTCCTGAGACTTTTTCTGATGCTTTGACTTCTCCGTAATCTTTTAATAATTCTTCTAGATAATCTTTGGCAAATTTATCATGTATAAACCTGGTCATTCAATTTTAAGATTTCGGAAGTTTTGGGTTAATATAAAGTGTTATTATATAGCAGTTCTGAATCATTCGTGATGAAATAAATTCCCGACTTCTCAAAGAAGTCGGGAATCTGGCCACCTTGTATTTTTACAGATACCATTCTAAAAAAGTTAAAAGCAGATTCTACAAGCCTTTTGACTTTTGACTTTTGCGTAGCGATACTAGGTGGTTATTGCATTTTCATCTGATGTTTTATCTGTGTTAGATTTCAAGCGTGTCAATCGGCTTTTACGGATACGTTCGCTGTCTCTAACGCCACCTGCAAGTTCATATTCATTGCTGTTTTTGCCGTACTTGCAACCAACCCACGTCAGCATTTTGTCTGAAACCTGACTTAAGGTTTTTTCCATGTCATCCAGCTTATTTCTAGAAGAGTCAATCATAGCTATAGCAGCGTTATAATCATCAAGCATATTGTGAAAATTGTCTATTAACTGAGTCAGGTTTTGCAAATTGTAAGTATTATCAAAATTGATCTGTGGATCGATAGCTTTCAGTCCGGCAACTCTAAATTCAGCTTTTTCTAAAATTCGGGAACTACGTTTTTTTCTAGCCATAAATTTACACTTTTAAAAGCTTTACAAAGCTATTTTGTCTCAATTAACCTGGATTTTGGTTCAGCAAAAAGCGCATTTTTTTAGTAAAAGTTTTTCTTTATGTCCGTGATTTCTCGGAATTTAATCATCAAAGGGTGATTTTCAGCAAAATAATATTATGTTTGAGCAACATGACAATAGGGCACAGCATTGCTGTAACCCTACAAATGGTCTGTCTTCTATGTCAACTGCGATCGCTGTAACCTTAAGCCTTAATGCTGTAACCTTAAGCCTTAATGTTGTAACCTTAAGCCTTAATGTTGTAACCTTAAGGCTTAATGCTGTAACCTTAAGCCTTAATGTTGTAACCTTAAGCCTTAATGTTGTAACCTTAAGCCTTAATGCTGTAACCTTAAGCCTTAATGCTGTAACCTTAAGCCTTAATGCTGTAACATTGTGCAGAGTGTGTATTGTTGATTTACAGCGATCGCAATTCCCCCCACTGAATCACGAGAAGCACCCACATCCGGCCCGGCGGCTTTGAGAACTTCGCGGGTTGTACCAAATAAACTATAAAGAGAGTTCATCGCTTCTCGTACCAAACCCTGGTCAACTTCCAAAGGTTTTACAGCAATGCGCGTCACCAATTCCACATAAAGCGACCAAGCCGCCTTCTTTTGTGTGGTGTCAACTTTCCAAGACATCGAACCAATGCCAAAAGGCAGACTTACAGATACAGTCTCTAATCAAACGCGATGCCTAGGGCGGGCTACGCCTACGCGCATATTTATAACAAGCAAATTTAACTAATTTATTTGGGTATTGTGTAGTCAATAATGTTACTAATTTATAACTTATTCAGAATTAGTTGCTATAATTATCAATCTTTAACCTAAATTTTTATAGTAACATCTAGATATTTTTAACTAATTCAGATAAACTAATAAATTTGTCCGTTGCATCACGCTTCTTTTGTATATGCCTAAAACTTACACCGTAGAAATCGATCACCAAGGCAAAATTCATACCTTGCAAGTTCCTGAAAATGAAACGATCTTATCAGTTGCCGATGCTGCTGGTTTGGAACTGCCGAGTTCTTGCAATGCAGGTGTCTGCACAACTTGCGCCGGTCAAATAAGCGAAGGAACTGTGGATCAAACTGATGGTATGGGCGTTAGTCCAGATTTGCAAAAGCAAGGTTACGTATTGCTTTGTGTTGCCAAACCCCTTTCTGATTTGAAAATTCAGACGGAAAAGGAAGACATAGTTTATCAATTACAATTTGGCAAAGGCAAATAATCAGCGAACAGTTATCAGTATATCGGATGATTTTTCATAACTGAATAACTGTTTGCGGAGATTACCAAACCTGATAAATTACGCAAGTATTTAATTGCAGATAAAATCAGCTATTCTAGAAACTAGAAATTAACAGGAATTACCAAAATGACGACTCATTTTATTACCGCAGAAATTGATTTACAAGAAACTCCCGCAGAGTTACTAGAAGTAATTGAAACAGAGTTAAAGAGACAAGGCGAACCTCTGCGTTGGGCAGTTACTTCTGTGGACGTTGACGAACAAAAAGCTACAGTTGAAGCTGTGGTGACAAAGAGTGCTGTTAGCGATAGCGGGGCATTAAGCCAGTGCTGAGTTAGAAGTTAAAAGCTGAGAGTGGGCAAAGGTTATTTCATTTTCATCTAGCCCGCCTCAGAATGAATTCTGAGTCTAATAGCGAAAGTCGTCTCAAGACGACTAAGAAAAGGTTATAGCCCGTTTTAACGGACTTTAGTTCTGAGCAGTTTATGTTTAGAACAAAATAGCCCTGGAGAGTGGGAAATAACTTAAAATGAATCGTCCATATACCGCTATCTTAATTGTACCAACTGGCGTTGGGGCTGCCATTGGGGGTTATGCAGGAGATGCTTTGCCTGTTGCCAGAGTTATAGCACAGGTTTGCGATCGCCTAATTACTCACCCCAATGTCCTCAATGGCGCAAGTTTGTATTGGAATCTCCCCAATGCTTTTTATGTTGAAGGTTACGGGCTTGACAAATTCGCCTCTGGATGCTGGGGGTTGCGTCCAGTCCGCAGCAACAAAGTAGGTTTGCTTTTAGACCAAGGCATTGAGCCAGAGTTACGACTACGACATATACAAGCAGCCGATGCAGTCAGAGCAACTCTGGGATTGACTTTAACAGATTATGTAATTACGGATGCGCCATTAAATGTAGAATTACGGACTACAGCATCGGGGGCTAGTTGGGGAACAATTGGCAACCCAGATAGCTTGTTACGAGCAGCCGAGATATTAATAAAAAAAGCGGGGGCAGAAGGGATCGCAGTAGTCGCCCGTTTCCCGGATGATATGGACTCAGAAGCAGTACAGAAATATCGTCAAGGTGAAGGGGTAGATTCTTTAGCGGGTGCAGAAGCCGTAATTAGCCATTTGTTAGTGCGAACCTTTCAAATTCCTTGCGCCCATTCACCCGCCCTTTTAAGCGAACCTCCGCAACCAGATTTATCTCCCCGTTCCGCCGCCGAAGAATTGGGTTATACCTTTTTGCCGTGCGTGCTTGTAGGATTAAGTCGTGCCCCACAATTTATAATAGAGAGAGCGATCGCATCACAGCAAGGAGATATTTGGGCAGATGAAGTGGATGCTGCGATCGCACCTGCAACTGCCTGTGGTAGCAGTGCCTTACTGAGCTTAAGCCAAAAACGATGCCAAATAATTACAGTAGAAGAAAATAAAACTCTAATAAAAGTTCCTCCGCAACCGTTGGGGATCAAATCTATACAGGTAAACTCATATTTAGAAGCAGTAGGTGTATTGGTAGCACATAAAGCAGGCATCAATCCCTCCGCTCTCCGTCCCAAATTATTACCTTTGCAGTCAGTAATTAAAAGTTAGGAGTTAGGAGTTAGGAGTTAGGAGTTTGGAGTTATGCCCAATGCCCAATGCCCAATGCCCAATTCCCAATTCCCAATTCCCAATGCCCAATGCCCAATGCCCCCTCTCCCTTTAAAAACCTGTGATTGAACAACAAAAGCAAGAGCCAGAAATTCCATACCTAACGCGCATCCAAGTACTTGGGGCGATGGGAGCGACTGCAATCATTTTGTTGATAGTCGCTAAACTTTCGTTATACTTTGGCAACTTTTCGCTATTTTCTTGGGACTTGAATCCAAGAGAAGCGCTATTAGGTGTAGGGTTGGGGTTTGTACTCACCGCGTTAAGTGGCTTAACTTACCGTCTATGGACTGCCTATCGTAAGAGTGCAGATTATTACCTAGAAATCGTACTGAAGCCTTTAGCTTTACCAGATTTAATTTGGCTGGGGTTGCTACCCGGATTGAGTGAAGAATTGTTATTTAGAGGTGTGATACTACCAGCTTTAGGCTCCGATCTGACAGCTGTAATTGTATCCAGTCTTTGCTTTGGCATCTTGCATTTTAGCGGTTCCCAACAATGGCCTTATGTAATTTGGGCAACAATTGTCGGGATGATATTGGCATATAGCGCTCTGCTCACGGGCAACTTGTTAGTGCCGATTGTTGCTCATATTATTACCAATTTGATTTCTAGCTATTTCTGGAAAATACGGCAATTTTCGGCAATTAAAAAATAAATATTTGTTGATCCGCAGAATGTTATCACAATTCATGCTTGGTTTTTGGGCATTGGTTACATTGGATAACATCATAAGTTGACAACTGGTCTAATTTATTGTTGTAGCTGGGCAAAAGTTCCACTTTTTTTACTTTCTAGTTAGAGCAAACTTTGCGCTGCAACGCTTCGATACGTCCATGAGGGCGCAGTGCTGCACCGGACTATTAACCAGGAGACTACAACAATGATGAAAGCTGAAGATATCATGACCAAAGACGTAGTTACCATTCGCGGTTCGGCAACTGTTGCTGAAGCGGTGGGGCTGATGAAGGATAAAGGATTGCGGGCGCTGGTTGTGGATCGTCGCTATGACAATGATGCTTATGGTATTGTCACAGAAACAGATATTGTTTATAAAATAACAGCCTACGGGAAAGATCCAAAGCAAGTGCGGGTTTATGAAATTATGAGCAAGCCCTGCATCGTGGTCAATCCTGATTTGGGTGTGGAATATGTAGCGCGGTTATTTGCTAATACTGGTATTCATCGCGCACCTGTGATTCAAGGCAAGCTGTTGGGGATCATCTCGATTACCGACATTTTGACTAAAAGCGACTTTGTGGAAGCGCCAAAAGCGCTACTGCTGGAGGAGAGGATTCAAAAAGCAATTGAGCAAGCTCGTGCTATTTGCACCGAACAAAGTGCTTATTCTAAAGCCTGTGCAGCTGCCTGGGATGAGGTAGAAGAACTTCAGGCAGAAGCAGCTCATCAAAAAGCTGAGGGTATGATATCAGCGAAAGTTTCTTTTGAAGAATACTGCAAGGAAAACCCCAATGCACCAGAATGTCGAAATTATCACCCGTAATTGAAGTGGGAGGATGAAGGAGAATAATAGACATCTGGTGAAAAAGGAATATAGAAATGTAGCACTGCTATGTTTCTACAAGGGTTATGGATAACGCATATTTAATTTCACCAGATGTTTAATAATTGTTTGTCTACTTCCGCATCCTCCTCAATTCATACCAATTTAAAAAAAATGCGACAGATACATACGAACATACCTTTGTTCTGTTTAGCTTTCCTAATTTTGAATTTTGAATTTTGAATTTTGAATTGGTATTACCTTCTCGCAACTCGCATCAATAAGAATAAACCTATTCCCAAAAAAAGAAAGTTGGGCAACCAAGCCCCCATAAACGGAGAAAGGACACCTGCTTGTGCCATCGCCCCACTAACAAAGAATATTAAGTAGTACGAAAATATAACTATGACACTAATCCCAAAACTGGTACCTCTTCCCGTTCGCTGGGGTATGCTTCCCATCGCTGCACCTACCAAGCCAAAAACCACGCATACAAAGGGCAAAGAGATTTTTTGTTGAATCCGCACTTCAAGTTTACGAATTTTTTGGCGATCGCCACCAAGATTTTCCACTTCTAGTTGCTGTAGTGCTTCGGCAATATTCATTTCACCATAATCGCGGCTTTTTTCTGCCAGACTTAATGGCGTGCGCGGTAGTTGCAGTTGTTGCTGTTCAAATCTGACGATGTTACGATAAGAGCGATCGGCAGCAACAAAATAGATCGTGCCGTTGTAAAAATCCCAGACATTTTGAGAAGGATTCCACTGAGCCGATTCTGATACCACAATTTGATTCAGATTTTTGGTTGAGCGATCTATAATTGTCAACCCTTTCATTCGCTTACCATCAAATTGGTCGGCGTAAAATAAGCGTGTCAATATCCGATTTTTAGAACCATCCGGCTGGACAACATCCTGGTATTCAGGATAGAAAATATTTTGCTGTTTAAAAGTGGGCTTATCTGATTTTAGGGCTTTATCCAGAGTCATCGCCGCTTGATAATTTGCTGCTGGTGCAATTTCTTCGTTAAACACAAATGTCATTCCTGTGACTACAAGACTTAACATCACAGCAGTTAGCACCATGCGATAGACACTGACACCACAACCACGCAAGGCAATTAGTTCGCTCTCGCTAGAAAGACGACTGTAAGTCATCAAAGTAGCCAGCAGCGTAGACATGGGAAAGGCTAAAACGATAAAGTTGGGAAATTTTAACAAAAAAACTTGAATAGCAATGTCTATAGGTAGCCCAGATTCGACAATTTTTCTGACGAGATCGAATACAGCATCAATGGTGACGCCAATTGATGAAAAAGCTCCGACACCAAAGAAAAACGGCGCTAACAATTCGCTGGCAAGGTAGCGATCCATGATCGTAAAAGGCAGCAGCGAATAGAGACTATTAAAATACGTGAGCTTCTTTGATATCATAAGCAATTTTAAAATTTAGATATTGGCAACCCTGGCAAAGCAAAACATCTCTAGTGTATTTAAGATCAAAATTAAATACTTAATGGCTAAAAATAAACTAATAAATTCATGCTGAAAAATCAAAAATCAAAATATCCTGGGAGATTATTAACTAAATAATTGTTAATTTAGACTTGAAAATTATCCCCCAAATAATATTGCCGCACGAGGGGATTGCTGTAGAGTTCGTCAGCAGCGCCAAAAGCAAGAATTTGTCCCTCACGCATGATATAGGCGCGATCGGTGATCGCGAGGGTTTCACGGACATTATGATCTGTAATTAAGATACCCATGCCGCGATCGCGCAGTTGGGCGACGATTTGCTGAATTTCTGAGACTGCGATCGGATCGACTCCGGCAAATGGTTCATCCAAAAGTAAAAATTTTGGCCCTTCTTGTCCAGCAGCTAAAGACCTTGCTAATTCCGTCCGCCGTCGCTCACCACCAGAAAGTTGAATTCCTTTACTCCTAGCTAATTTTTCCAACCGAAACTCCCGCAGTAAAGTTCTGAGTCGCCTTGCCCATTCCCATCGTGGCACATGAGTTTGTTCTAGCACTAACAGAATATTATCCTCTACCGAGAGTTGGCGAAAAACACTGGCTTCTTGTGCTAGATAACCAATACCCAGTCGTGCCCTTTGATGCATTGGCATTCCCGTCACGTCTACATTACCCAGCCAAACTTTTCCTTGATTGGGTTTTTCTAAACCTGTGGCAATGTAAAAAGTCGTCGTTTTACCAGCCCCATTGGGGCCTAGTAAACCAACGATTTCCCCCTGAGCAACAGAAAGATTGACACGATTGACAATTACTCGCTTGCCGTAAGATTTATGAATATTTTCTAAAACAATTTTCACGCTGGAAGCACCCTTTCTTGGTGGTAAATGCTAATTAGAAGGCTTCAAAGGTGGTGTTTTTGGGGCAGGTGTCGCAGTTTGTCCATTATTATCTGATTCTTGCACCATGTAGATGGACTCTACCTGACGGTTGGATTGGGGTAAAGCAACAAATCGCCCTTCATCAATTAAATAGGTTACTTTCTCTGCTCGGATACTGTTACCGCCCTGTTGCAAAATATAGACGTTGCCACTGAAATCAATTCGGCGTTCTTTACTAAAATACTGTGCTTGGGCAGATGTTGCCTGAAGTTGGCGAGCCGGATACAACATTTGCACATTACCGCGAGCGGTGATTACTTGATTTTTCGCGTCATATTCTTGTACATCAGCGCGGATAGTTAGGGGGCGATTTGCCTGAGATGTTTGTGCAGTAGCAGTTTGCACTTGGGTAGGGAAGGCAAAAGCGCCCAAAAGTGTAGCTGGCAGCATTAAAGCTAATCCAAAGCGACGTATCTGGGATAAGGGCAATTGATAGCAGGGCATCATAGCAATTGGGGATTTAGGATTTCAGCTTGCATTCTAATTATCTCAAGTACTTTATCCAGATTATGAAATATACAATCTGGAGTGATTTCTGATAACTACTGGCTGAAATAGTGACGCTACCCCCAACCTCAAGGTTTCAGGTAATTGACATCTGAATGAAAATGACGTAGACACAATACTCTTTTTTTAACAAAGACGCTATGCGTAGCTTGCTTCCACGTAGTAGTACGCGAAGCCCTCGGCTAGATGAATTTTGCCTACCAAGGATTTCAGGTAACGCATAATTAATTTCACTCCTATGTCTAATCAGTCGTTAGCACGATTTTAGGCAAAGATAAGACTTGATTTTCGCCCAGATTGCCAGCAGCAATCAAGTCTGGCCCTATTTGCTGTAATGTCGTCAACAACACTGCGCTCTCGCTCAATAGCTCATCTACGTCAATGCCGCTGTAACTAGATGGGTAACGGCGTAGGCGATTGCTGCCTTCTCCCAATAGAATTACAGCACCTCGCCAGTTCCGATTTTCCAAATGATACAGTGCCACAGCAATTTGGAGAATTCCTTGATAAAAGCTTTTTTCCGGTTCGCTAGCTTCAATCCACAAAGCCTCTAAAGTGTCATGACAAGCGTAGAACTGTCCAGAATTGAACTGTTCTACGCCTTGCCAAAACTCTTGGGGGATGATTTCGCTCATCCCATGCTGTCTCGTACTTCTTTGATTGTTTCCAGAGAGATTTCTTGTTTATCTCCAGCAAACTCATTGTCAGAGGTGAGGAACAACATGCAATGGCACTCTTTGCGTTCTCTCATTGGCACACAAGGACAGTTCCAATATGTGGCGTGAATCTCAGCTTCTTTATCTTCGTAATGGCGACAAGGACATAAAGGCGCACCCAGGTCGTCTTTATGTTTGGCTAATCCTTCAATCACAACTGCGGTGACAGAAGGTTCAGAACAGAAGTATGTTCCAGTACGCTTGGCGTATTGTTCGGAAAAATGCCGCATTGCCTCTAGGCTTTTATCGCTGGATTTTGTGTTATGTTCTGATGCGATCATGTCGTTCATAATTTAAATATTTCTTTGCATTGTACCTCAGCCTCATGTGGGGATTACTGGGTGTATTTCCCCAACCTTTTCCCTCAAATTGTTTTACATTTGCTCAAAGGCTGATATATCCGGTGTCCTGGGATCGGAGAAAATCTCAGAAATCGCAGAAGTTGAACTTGTCAGCGGTCTTTGAAATTATAAAATTTGAATTGATTTATGAATGTAATGTTTTTTGTAGCTGGGGTTGCAGTGGGCGATCGCTTTGCAAAACTATACCAGGGTGTTCCCAACTAATTACCTCTGGTTCTGCTGGTGAGGAAATATTTGGCCATAAAACCCAGCGACTACCTTGAGGAAGAGTAGCAAGGCTCAGGGGGTTTTGAGTCAGCCAAATCAAAGGATAGCTTTTAGGAACAACTGAACTGGCATCTTCTAAGGCTGTGGTTGCTGCTAAGGTTTCTAGAACAAAGCGTTCGCCTTTGATTAAATTTGTTGATGCTGTCCACAGTTGCACCTGTAATTCTTGTTGCTGTGCATAAAAGTACAAAGATGCTGCGGCAATTACTGCTTGTTCAAAGTTTTCTTCTTCCCAATTGCTAGCACTGTCAAGGGCAATCACTATTTCTTGTCCACCTGTTACCATTTCTAACTCCCGCACCCTTAATTCGCCATAACGGGCACTAGTCCGCCAGTGAATCAAGCGAGTAGGATCTCCTAGACGGTAGGGACGGAGCGATCGCACCAGCCCCGTTGTCGCTGTTTGCAAGGGTTTACCACGAGGATCGCCCCTTTTGCTCTCTTCTTGTCCCATTTCATCTACTAGGGGGCAGGTAGCCAAGGGTAACACTGTGGGATAAACGATCGCTGTGGCAGCACAATCACGCTGACGGCGACACCAAAACAAACCCAAAGGCGCACCAGAACCAAGTTCGACTGTGTGCCAGCGATAAACACCCCGACGCACAGTCGGGTGGTAATATACCCAACGGTAACTACCTTGGCTAGGAATTGTTTCGATTGCCTTTTGTACTGGTTTACCTAAGACAAAGGGCAGTATATCTTCAACTTGCAATAAGCTTACAGGCTGCTGTGTCTGATTGCAGATTTCTAATTCCACCGTTAGATCGTCGCCTGCTGACACAGGTTGCATGGGACGGCGGGTGATGGATAGACCTGTGAGCGATCGCGGCGGTAAGATGGCTGCTACACCCAAAAGGGCAAAACTAATGCCGCTAATGGCGTAAAGCCAACCAGCCATCGTATTGATACCTGCGCCAAAAAAACAAATAGCGGTTGCAGCTAGTACCCAACCGCCGTATGCAGGGGCACTGGCGCGGGTTTCTAACCAATTGGTGATGGGTTTGATGATTTTCATGTTTCTTTTTTAACCCAACACCACCCTAAATTCACAGGGTCTTAGGGTATGTCAAAAAAACCATAATAGTAATATTTATTAAGCCATCTAGAAAAATCTGGAAGACCGCTCTTATGGGTTCCTATCAATGATAATTTTAAGCATTGGGAACCCCTAAAAATCGAAGTTTATGAACGCAGCCGATGACAAAACGATTGTTCGCGAATATTTCAATTCCACAGGGTTTGACCGTTGGAAGCGAATCTACGGCGATGGCGAAGTCAACAAAGTCCAATTAGACATCCGCAATGGACACCAGCAAACTGTGGATACAGTTCTCGGTTGGCTGAAGGCTGATAACAATTTACCAGAGCTATCAATCTGTGATGCTGGGTGTGGTGTCGGTAGTCTCAGCATTCCCCTGGCAGTCGATGGTGCCAAAGTCTATGCCACCGATATTTCGGAAAAAATGGTAGAAGAAGGCAGAGATAGAGCAAAACAAACTTTGGGAAATACCGAAAATCCGACTTTTGCGGTGCAGGATTTAGAATCGTTGAGTGGTAGCTACCATACCGTTATTTGCCTAGATGTTCTCATCCATTACCCTCAAGAAAAAGCCGATGAGATGATATCTCACCTCTGTTCTTTGGCACAGTCGCGGATAATTCTCAGTTTTGCGCCGAAGACCTGTGCCCTGAGTATACTCAAGAAAATTGGCAGTTTCTTTCCTGGGCCAAGTAAAGCCACTCGTGCTTATTTACATCGTGAGGCTGATGTGGTGAAAATCTTAGAAAGCAATGGCTTTTCTTTGCAACGACGGGCAATGACAAAGACTCGCTTCTATTTTTCTCGCCTACTGGAAGCTACACGCAATTAAGCTTAAAATCGCAGCAAAGGTATAATAAACCTCTTGCTGCGATTTGACAATCTCAAACATGAGATATATAGCAATCCTATTTGATTTGTGAGAAATTTGGTGTTGACTGTCCTTGGTCATTGGTCATTGGTCATTTGTCTTTGGTTTTGTCTTACGAATGATTTAGGATTGCTATAGGAGAGGCGCTGGGGGAGAGGTCAAAATAGCACTCGTCGAACTCACGTCTAGTTAAACTAATTTTTGAATATCACCATAAGCACGGTAGAATCCGCCACTTGCTGATTCACGTATTTCTTGAACAAGGTAACGCGCACCTTCAATACGAATATCCTTGGGAAATTGAACTTTCCAGTTGTGGTTGTAACCATCAGAAACAACACGAACTCTCAATTTACTTCCTTCTCGAAAGCATTCAACAATAACCCCAGAGCTTGTATTTGTAGTAGTTTCTAGAACAGATGAGGGTGCAACTCCTTCACCTAATGGTGCTTTAATTACTACAGCTTCGGGAACTGTGCCTGTTTGAGCAGAGCCAATCGCAGTTTCACTAGCATCAATGCAAGCCAAATAACCATCTGTTGTAACAATATAAATATAGTTGTTGAAAAACTGCATAGATAAAGCCGAGCCACACCCTGTAGAAAGCTTCCAAAGACGCTCTCCTAGACCATCAAAGCAGTAAATGGAAGAACTATTGTCTCCAGCAAACACATACTTCCCGTTAAGTGCGGTGGCGCAAGAGTAAACTGACGCATCACATTTGAAAACGGAGCCAACTTCCCCATTTTTATTAAAGCAGTAAACTTTATGGTCGCTTGTTCCGGCATAGACTGTTGATGCTTCTTGCCAACCAAACAGTACGCTGCCTTGAGTTTTTTGATGCCATAACATCCGACCTTCAAGGCGATCGTACATAGTCACGCCTTTGCTGTGACCGTGATAAATCCCAGATTGGTCACAACGTACCATCCAGCCGGAATCACCTTGGCTCAGACGAGTCCACTGTGATTCATCATCATGATCGATTGTCGTTACCCCACCATTGGCATCAGAGACGGCTAACAATCCATCTTTGATATCTAACCAAAAAATATCAACATTTTCATCAATTTTATAGCTCAGACGCGGTAGCTTGCCGGTCAGGTCGTAAACATTACCATCATCGCAACCAGCATAAATCCAAATATCATCAGCAACTAAACATTTAACGCCATCAGGAAGCTTAAACCGATTGATTGCTTGACCTTGATGATTTAAAGCAAAAACTTGACCTGCTTGATTCCCAACCCAGCAACGTTTGGCATCAATGAAAATTCCAAAAGCAGCTGAAGATGAAGCAAACTTCCAAATAATCGGAGCTTGTTTTGCGGTGGAAATAGTGCTGCTGACTTGGCGGCGTGTCACAGGACGCTTCTGGCGAACACCCATAACAGCTACCTCGTAACCTTTTTTGAGCTTTTCTTTAATTTTTTTACTAGCCTCTGCTTTCGCTTTCTCAGAAGTTGGATAAGCTTTTGTTTGAGTTTGCCCACAGTCGCCAATACGACCGTAACGTATAGTTAATTGGTTATCTTGAACTATCACTTCATAAAACTTGTGAGAGTTTCCACTAGCTTCGGAAAGCTCTAAATATGTCTTTTCTTCTGGGATAACTTCTCTCATAAAATCAATACCAATGTTTAAATATACAGACAAATTTGGGATATGCAAATTAGCTATAGAATTAGACTTTGCCCCAATCTATTGTGGGAAGTATCTTGAGCTTTTAGCACTGATCTAGATCACGAGCTAATAAACTTTTTTTAAGTTATTTATAATACAAAAAATTTAATATATTACATACACTACTTAGTTAACACTGACATAACGAGGTTTTGTCGAGCGACACCAAGTCCTATTTTTTGGACTAGAGTACAATATTTCTCAAGAAGCGAGTAAATAGAGCGGGACTTATGCAACTGGTACAGAGCGATCGCTATTTTATAGTACTTAAGTACATCGGTAGTGTTGCAAGGGTCAGCCAGATACAATTACTACAACTGTTTTTAACGATTATATTCTCTAGGCTATTATTTAGGTGAACAAATTACGCCATTGATGCTGATAGTCTTTGGTATCGTGATTGCTGTAACATTTTTTGAATAGAATTAAGAGATTAACTTGGTATTTTTCTAAGCCTTGGCAGTATAAATATGGAATTTTTTAACAGGATTCCTTTAATGCCTTTAATATTCCTTTTATTGGCTTACATTCTTCTGGGATGGTATCTTGCTGCTAATCATATTATTTGGTTAGTAGGAGCTTTTGTTGTTGCTATGGTTATAGCTGTAGCAAGAAAAAGTTTTTCTTGGTTAGAGCGTTTAATCGAGTTTGGCTCGAAAACTTTAGTTGTTATCTTGTTTTTAAGTATATCAATTGCTTTAGTAGCAACTTGGTCAATATTATTAAGGCTCTTTATGATACCCTTAGCCACTACGCTTTTAGCTGATTTAGAAATGCGCTTTTCTGGCTACAATAAACTAGATTCATTTTGGGTTATAACTGTCCTAGCTGTATTAGGTTTGGTAGTAGGTGAAATAATAGACATTTTACTTTTTCCCAGTAGCAGATACTAAAGAATTATGGATTAAGAAGCCGATACATTATTTATTAATTAACAACGCATATATATGCATCCCTACTTAAGCGAAACTATGGAGCGATCGCTGTCTTGAGTACAGCAGGGCGTAAATAAAGTATCAATTTTCAATCAATGAAACGTGTACGGTATAAAAATTACGCATAGCAGTACCAGCTTTTTAATCAAATAAGCACGATTACCCCTTATGAGTCAATCATTCTTTAGATGAGTATAAATCTCACTAGTGGAAGACGTTTTACCAATTCAGATTTTCTACTGTACTTGTAGAGTGCTGTTGTCTGGCAAAAGAATTTAGAGCGATGCTTACAGTGGTAAGCTACGCAGGGAAGTTAATCTAATGTTACCAGATGAATATAATTTGAAATCTGCTGTATCGCTGCTGACTGTCACATTCTCATCACATTTATTGTTAACCATAGAACTACAGGTAAAACAGTGATTTAAGGTCTTATTGAATCGTGAGTTCCCAAATCTGGAGTACATAAATGATTCCTCTGTTGAACAAAGACTGTAAAACAAAGCTAAAAGTCCCAACTCAACACTATAAGGAAACAATGTGAGTAGACGTAAAAACTACAATTTGCTCGATCAAACAATATCAACTGAACTAGCAACACCCAAACCATCCCTGACATTACCAGACGCAGTGGCTCTAATTGTCGGTATTGTCATCGGAGCGGGGATTTTTGAAACTCCGGCTCTAGTGGCCAGTCAAGCAGGTAGCGATATTGCTGTACTGCTTTTTTGGCTAATGGGTGGTGTGGTATCTCTGGTAGGAGCGCTGTGCTATGCAGAGTTGGCCACTGTCTATCCCGACGTTGGTGGTGCCTACTATTATTTGAAACGTGCATTCGGGCAAAGAGTCGCCTTTTTATTTGCTTGGGCGCGGATGACAGTGATTCAAACTGGTTCCATTGCTCTTTTGGCATTTGTTTTTGGTGATTATGTTTCTCAGATATGGCGGCTAGGCACGTTTTCGTCTTCTATATATGCAGCCATAGCGATCGCACTTTTAACTGCTTTGAACATTGTCGGTTTGCAACAGGGTAAGTGGACACAAAACTTACTGAGTGCTGCAAAAGTTCTAGGTTTGTTGCTGGTAGTTATTATTGGGCTTACCGCCATTCCTAATTCTGCCACTCCTGTAGAATCTGCATCATCAGGAACCTGGGGACTAGCGATGGTGTTTGTGTTGCTATCTTATGGTGGTTGGAATGAGGCGGCTTACATCTCCGCAGAAATTCAAGACGGACGACGTAATATTGTGCGATCGCTAATGTGGAGTATTGGTATCATTACAACCATTTATCTGCTAATCAATCTGGCTTACCTGCGAGGACTGGGATTAGCAAATATGTCACAGTCAGAAGCAGTAGCCGCAGATTTAATGCGCTCTCTTTGGGGTGAACCGGGAGCTTTGTTTATCAGTGTGCTGATTGCGATCGCGACTTTGGGAGCAACCAACGCCACAATTTTTACTGGAGCGCGTACCAATTACGCATTAGGACAGGATTTTTCGCTATTTGGTTTTATGGGACGCTGGCAACAACGACCTAGCAGCCCTACCTATGCCTTATTCTTGCAAGCAGCGATCGCCTTAGCACTGGTTTTTTTAGGCACGCTCACCCGCAAAGGCTTTGAAACAATGGTGGATTACACTGCCCCGATATTTTGGTTTTTCTTTTTGCTTTCCGGCGTATCACTGCTGGTATTGCGCACCCGCGAACCCCACATAGTTCGCCCTTTCCGTGTGCCATTTTATCCTTTCACTCCATTACTATTTTGCGCCGTCTGTACTTACTTGCTGTACTCAAGCTTGGTTTATACAGGTGTGGGAGCGATCGCAGGTGTTTTAGTCGTGGCAGCAGGTATTCCCCTGTTGTTCTGGAATAACTACCGTCAACGTAGGACGTGAGATGAGTGAGCAGGGGAAAAATCAATTCAAAATTCAAAATTCAAAATTCAAAATTCAAAATTCAAACATTTTAGAACTTCTACCCCTCTGCCTCTTCCCAATGCCCAATGCCCAATGCCCAATGCCCAATACCTAATAACTATTGACAAAGGAGAAAATTCATGGAATTCAAAAAAATTCTGTTTTTACTGGTTACAAGCGTTAGTATCACCAGTTTAGGAATTGCTGGGTGTACGCCGCAACAACAAGATTTGGAAGCCGGAACACAACAACCTTCTACTTTAACAGGTCAGACTGAAACCGAAACACCAGCGGCGACAACTCCCACAACTCAAGTCCAAGAACGTCCTGGAGATGTTCCTTATGTACCTACACCACAGCCAGTGGTAGATGCAATGTTACAAGTGGCAAAAGTGGGTAAAAATGATGTGCTTTACGATCTTGGTAGTGGTGATGGCAGAATTGTCAATACTGCGGCACAAAAATTTGGTACGCGGGGCATTGGTATAGATATTGACCCCGATCGCATCAAAGAAGCTAATGCTAATGCCCAAAAGGCAGGAGTAAGCGATCGCGTCAAGTTTGTCCAACAAGATTTGTTCAACACTGATTTGAGTCAAGCAACAGTAGTTACACTTTATTTACTGCCAGAGATCAACGCCAAACTTCGTCCCAAGCTGTTGAAAGAACTCAAACCTGGGACTCGCATTGTTTCCCACGCCTTCGATATGGGTGATTGGAAACCACAGCAGACTCTCAATGTAGAGGGTAAAACTGTTTACTATTGGGTAGTCCCTGAACAAGTGCCAGCGAATTTGCGATAGAGATTAATAGCAATTTGTAATTAAAAGGTGTCAGATTCAAGTTAATACCAATTTGAAAAAAGAATACGACAAATAGACCATTTGTAGAGACGCGATTCATCGCGTCTTTACCCAAGATTGAATTGGTATAAGTTTCCATCTCTTGAATCTGTAGCCTCATTTTTGAGCTTTAGCAGCTTAAGCAAGAAATATGATAGGCTTAAAAGGAAAGAATGTTTTAATTACAGGTGGAACATCAGGTATAGTCCATTCCACGAAGTTACCACAGCATACTTTGACCGAGTAATTGCAGTCAATCTCCGGAGTGCTTATCTCTGCGCCCGTAAAACTATTAAACACTCCTTGCCCCCACTAATTGTCTTTAATTTTGAATTGATAATTTTGAATACTTCGACAAGCTCAGTACAAGTTTTGAATTGGAGCGAAGCGACTTGACTGTATATGCTTGACTTTCGGGAATCTTGGTCAGCTTGAGGTTAGGCTGGCGTACTTTCCACAATTAAGCCGATACATACTCCTTAGTGGAATTCAACGCCTATGATTAGCGCGATCGATAAGAACAGTCAGATGCAAGCAGAAGCCTGGGAATTATTGGAAAATTCTGTAATTTATTACCAAGGAAAACCCATTGGTACTGTAGCCGCCCACGACCCGGAGTCAGATGCACTCAATTATGACCAGTGCTTCCTCCGCGATTTTGTCCCTTCTGCCTTGGTGTTTCTCATGCATGGCAAAGCAGAGATTGTGCGTAACTTCTTAGTAGAAACACTGAAATTACAAAGTCATGAAAAGCAGATAGATTGCTTTGAACCGGGAGCGGGATTAATGCCTGCCAGTTTCAAGGTTCATTCTAAGGGGAACGAGGAATTTTTGGTCGCTGATTTTGGAGAGCAAGCGATCGCTCGTGTTCCCCCAGTTGATTCTTGTATGTGGTGGATTCTCCTGCTACGAGCTTATGAAAAAGCTACAGGTGATTTAACTCTAGCGCGTCAGCCAAATTTTCAAGCCGGAATCAAACTAATTTTGGATCTTTGCTTAGTACATCGGTTTTCCATGTACCCAACAATGTTAGTTCCCGATGGCGCGTTTATGATTGACCGTCGGATGGGAGTTTACGAACATCCTTTAGAAATTCAGGTGTTATTCTACGCGTCTTTGAGAGCTGCTAGTGAATTGCTTTTACCAGATGGGGATGGCGATAGCTACCTTAGCAAAGTCAATAGGCGATTGGGATCTTTGAAATATCATATCCGCAACTATTATTGGCTAGACCTAAAGCGATTGGGGGAAATCTATCGTTACAAAGATAACGAATTTGGTAAAGAAATTGTTAATAAATTCAACATCAATTCAGAATCAATTCCTAATTGGTTGACCGAGTGGTTGCCTGAAACTGGAGGATATTTAGCGGGAAATCTGGGGCCGGGACGGATAGATTTCCGCTTTTTTGCTCTGGGAAATCTGATGGCAATTTTAACTTCCTTAGCTAGCGTTAAAGAATCTCAAAGCATTATGAATTTATTCGCCCAACGTTGGCAAGACTTAATCGGCTATATGCCTGTTAAAATTTGCTTTCCCGCAATGGATGGTTTAGAGTGGAGAATTGTTACAGGATGTGACTCTAAAAACAGAGCTTGGTCTTATCACAACGGCGGTAACTGGCCGGTTTTACTCTGGTTATTTACCTCTGCGGCATTGAAAGCCGGTCGAACAGAACTTGCTCAAGCAGCGATCGCTATTGCCGAAAGGCGTTTATTTAGAGATAAATTCCCGGAATACTACGATGGCAACAATGGTCGTTTAATTGGCAAAGAAGCCCGAATTTATCAAACTTGGAGCATTGCCGGATTGCTAGCTGCTAAACAGCTTGTGGAAAATCCAGAGTACTTGGAATTAATCAGTTTTGCAGAGGGTCTTGAAGGCCCAGGCTGTAGCCTGTAGGTAGATTGTAGAGACGGCGATTCATCGCGTCTCTTGCCTGAACCGAACAGTATTGGGTAGTCAATACCTGGCAAAGTTTGGCCCTAAAAATGATTTAGTGGTGTAATTATACAGGGTGTTTCTGCTAACTAGTACAACTTGGTGTCAATCCAGCTATCATCTCAATTCAGCAGACAATAGGCAGAAAAGTTGTTTTGAGCAGCTGGTTAAAGGCAGACAAACTTTCGGCTGTACTAGCTATACTGACATAACATTACAAGCGGCTAAACTTTTGGTAAGTATAAGTTAGTAAATAGTAGATTTGTACCATAAAAATCCTGAGTAAAAGATGACAGCGATCGCACAGCCTACTTTTCCATCAGGGAGTACGCCAACGAATGACCCTGCCTCTGAATACTCTTCTCAAATACCCGATAACTGATACACTATAGTTGTAAGAGGTATCTGAAGTGTCATACTTAGTAATATCAACAGATAATCTTTGCATAATTATCACGTTTTAACGTGTATTAACCATGAAAACTACTTCAGATTTAATTCCAGAATTTGAAAAACTATTCAGACAAAAATTACAACTAAATAATTGTAAACTTAGAAAGAAAAGACAAGAGAATAATTATGAAATTATTACTCCAGCTAAAGACATTTTTTTGATGTATTGGTCTGAGTTTCCAGAAGTTAACTTAATATATCAGGCTGTAGGGGTACGCACTCAGCAGACTAGTGTTTATGAACGAGCTATCCGCTCCCACATTAGTTCTAGTTTGAGTAGTATTCAGGAGAATCCTCACTCTGAATCACCATTATTGGTGAAATAGCCGATGCTCAGATAACACAGATAATATTTACTAAGCTCTCGCCAGTTTTGTTATATAACTGACGAGAGTTAATCGCCGAAAATGTGTCGATCGAGAGATAAAAATGCAATCCGAAAAAAATCAAGATCGGCTAGATTATAAAACCTTGTTAGCCAATGCAAAGCAAGCCTTAAAAGTTGAATATCAAAAATCAGCCGCTTTAGCATCCCAATTGAAAGCCATCAAAACTCAGTTAGAACAAGTTATGGCTGAAAACAAAACTCTGAAAGAAAGTGCCTATGAAGATGTAGTTAAGCACTTTGAGGCGCGTACTCAAGCGGCAGAAGCACTGGCGCTAAAAACAGAAGTACGCCAAAAATTCCTGGAAGCCAATGGTTGTAAGGATGATGAGAGCTTCGATGCTCTATGGGATATTATTAAAAATAAGATTCAGATCCAAGACAATGAAGTAAGA
Organism: Nostoc sp. DedQUE04; assembly: GCF_034530995.1. Classification (NCBI taxonomy): domain Bacteria; kingdom Bacillati; phylum Cyanobacteriota; class Cyanophyceae; order Nostocales; family Nostocaceae; genus Nostoc; species Nostoc sp. DedQUE04. The sequence continues at coordinate 39,691 of NZ_JAVRCA010000061.1, forward strand.
ATCGTTGCTCAAAATGGCACTCCTAAGTTCACCTTAACAGGCAGCATGATGACTTTGAGAGATTTTATTCAATCCCTCAAACAAGATCCAATTTCGAGAAAATTTTTCTTGAGCTAGAGAGGCAAATTCATGAAGGCCTCTGGCTAAAAATAAACTAAAGATTCTAGTCAAAAGTTATTTATCTTCGTCTCCGTCTCCTGACGACCGTTTGATTTGACTTTGTTAAGCATTCCACTCCAAAGCAATGCACTCTTAATACTTATCAGTTCAGGAAAAAAGGGGAAGGGAAAAGGGAAAGAAAAAACCTTTAACCCTTCCCCTTTTCCATTTTCTCAAAACCCGATTTAGAATCACAAATTCACAAAGCGAAAAGTATTGAATTCACTTCAACATTTCAGATTGCGTACAGTTGTTAACATTGGCGTATATTTTAATTAGCCAATTCAAATTCCAGAGAGATTTAATGATGATACAAAATGATTTTATTGAAAGTTTTTGGTTATCACCTAATGATTTAATAAAATGGTTGTATGACGGCAAGCCTGCAAAAAGTGATTTGCTCAAACTTGTGCAAATATTTTATCAAGATTAAGTAGAGTTCTTCGTTTAATATTTGTTCCGATTAATTATAAATATAACGAGCCAGATGACACCACAAGACGCACGAAAATACGCACCAGCAACCGAGCGTAACCGCGAACCAATTCTAGAAGTACTTTTACAAGTGTTGCCGGAGAGTGGCACTATTTTAGAAATAGCAAGTGGTACTGGTGAACACGCAGTCTTTTTTGCATCCAAGCTCAAAGATTATCTGTGGCTCCCAACCGATGTAAATCCACAATCAAGAGCCAGCATTATTTCATGGACTGAACACAATGTATGTGATAACGTTTATGCACCGCTTGAGCTAGATGCAAAAGAACCAGTTTGGGCTGTGGAAAATGGTGGATTGGATTGGCTGAATACGAAGCCAATTGTGGCCATTGTCAACATCAATATGATTCACATTTCACCTTGGTCAGCCTGTCTGGGGTTGATGGCAGGGGCAGGTCGTATCCTAAAAGCAGGAGGTATCCTCTATTTATATGGCCCCTTCAAACAAGGTGAAGAACATACAGCTGCGAGTAATGCAGCTTTTGACGAATATTTACGCACTGAAAACCCAGAGTGGGGTGTGCGTAACTTGGATGATGTCATAGCAGTAGCTAGGGCACAAAATCTGATATTGCAACAGATTTACCAAATGCCAGCTAATAATCTTTCAGTAGTGTTTCAACGTTCAGGGTAACTGAAAGTTTAGGGTTCAAAACCCTTCATTTGGATGAAGGGTTATTGGTGTAAATCATTGGTCTTTTAAGATGCGATAAATCGCTTCTCTACATCAGGGTTTTGGCCATTGTTTGCGTAAGTCCTGGGTTAATTGAACGCTATCTGAGTAAGCAAGTCTTTACTTTCTTCTTACCGCCGACTGCGAAAACCCTGTTTACCATTAACTTGGTCAAAGAGTACATCGTATTTATCAAACAAAGCGATTCCAGGATTTACAAATACAGTCAGTTCTGATTGTGGCGAGATACTCAAATTCCAGCGATTAAATCCGTCACGGGTTCCTGGTGTCAAACTGTAATCAAAAATGCCATTAATTCCTACTTTTACAGCATTTGCTGACCCTAATACTCCGGGTTTGAGTTTACCTGCTGTAGAAGCTGACTTGAATTCAGTTAAACCATTAATAGTTCCAGTATCAGCGATCGCTCTGCTATTACACAAATTTTTCGCAGAACTCCCAGCAAGAGTTAAACAAACTTTGTTCAGTCGAGAATCCCATCTTTTACCGGGTACACCATTAATTTCGGGTTGTTGACTCCAAGAAGCCATTTTGAAACCTGCTTGATTCTCGGCAGTTAAACCGAGAATCAGGCTGCCATTATTATTACTACCACCATTACCAACGACAATAAATCCGTTACTCAGATTGCCTGGTAATTTTCTCAACGGGTTATAGGGAAGTGATTTTTCAAAATAGTTAACACCGATAATTCCCGAAAATGGTACACCACTGTTTGCTGAACACTTAGGTTTGTTGGCGCTACATTGGCGATTAGTAACAACCTGTACGGGAACAGGTTCGGCGGTGGGAATCAAACCAAATCGGACATTAGTGTAAACTAATTCTCCTTCCAGGATAGTACCATCGCTTAATACTTCCTTGAGATTTTGACCTGTTCTTTGGATCGGAGAATTACCTAAAAACTCTTTGGGAACTCTTAACCCTGCTGACCCTGTATCTAATAAAATACGTTTTGGTTGACCATTTGCGATCGCAACTTCCAAAAAATAACCGCGAACACGTTGTCCAAGAGAAGGTTTTGGATATAAAGGTAAGCTTATGGTGTTAAAAGTTGGCTGGCGAGGTGTATTTTGCGAGATATCGCGCAACGCTGAATTTGGGAAAAGAGCCGCAAATGCCGACTGGCGTTGCGCTGCTGGTTCAGGGGCAATATCCCAAAGGCTTTCGTAATAGAAAAAGCCGATACCTAAACCGCGTTGTTGCACTGCTTCTACCTGGGATTTGATTTGTGGAATAGCAACTGGACGATTTCGTAAACCCGCCATAATCCCGATACCAGTTGGAATAATTTGTTGGGTTTCTAAAATTTCTGGGCGGGTAATTTGAGCGATAAAACTTTCCACATCATTACGGTACACCTGCATAACCAACTCATCGACAATACCCAACCGTACCCAGTTTAGCCAGTCTTGCAGTTGCATTTTATAGGCGAAATTATAGTAATTAGGAGCAACTGAAAAAATAGCATTCGGTTTTCTGGCTTTCACGGTTTGGTAAAGGTCTATCATAAAGGCAGTAATTTTATCTGCCCGCCATTTTATCCATGCTTGGGCTTGGGGATTGGGTGGAGGAGGATTGCCAGTTTCTTGAGTATATAGACTAATCGTGTACTTATCGTAACCAAAATCCACAGGTAAACTCGTATGGTCGTCAAATTGAACGCCATCAGCATCGTATTTAGCAATCACTTCCACGACAAGTTCCCTGATAAAATTTTGCACTTCCGGGTGAAAGGGATTCAACCACGCGACTTCACCCGCAGCACTAATTGAAGTTTGAGTCCCATCCCCTTTTTGTGTTAGCCAATCTGGATGCTGCGATGCGAGTTCCGAAGTTAGAGGAACCATAAAACCAAATTCAAACCAGGGTATTGCTAGTAACCCTTGTCTGCGGGCTTGAGTAATAATATCTGCAATTACATCTTGTCCATCTGCTCCCTTGAAGAAAAAGGGTATCCCCTCTTTCTGCATGATGGCACTGGGGTATTGTGTATAACCATCATTCCAAACTACAGGATAAACAGTATTAAAGTTTAACTGCCGCAGTTGGCTCATAGCTGCTTGCACCTGTGAACGATTTCTAAAAACACTAAAATCGTTACCACTTAGCCACACTCCCCGAATTTCCTGACGAGGTTGAGCAGGTAGTTGAGCAACGGCAGGGGCAAAACTGTTGAGTAGCAGTACCAGAAAGAATGATATCAGACATAATAATGGCAACAGACGCTTTTTCAAAATCCACGGCGATGTCTGTTGACTCGTTACCTGTAGCTTGCTTAGACCTACTAGTACTCGTCTGTGTAGAGGCTTAAATAGTAAGTTAGTTAGAGTTGCATTAATTTCTCTACTTTTTTCCCAAAACTGAGTTGTCATTACTTCTGCTTATTAAATGAGGTTAATTGGTTATATTTAATACCATAGAAACGTTAAATTACTACATCAGAAAAACTGATGCAGTAATTTAGCTGCAAGATAGTTGACGTAGTTATAAGGTTAGTGGTGCCAAATAGAAATGTTTCAAATGTAAGCTGTAATTGAGATGCTGTGATGAAATTTATTGTTGTGCCATCCTCAAACCCATGAATTTCCAACCTCACCAAAACACTTTTGATGACAAACTAAGCGCAAGTATTGGGCTGGCCATTGGATTGCTGTTTATTGGCGGTGGTTTTTGGGTACGTAACATAATCGCCCACGAAGGTGCAACGCTAAACGAAACACGTGGTACGGTGGTAGACAGCATCAGTCGTCGCGATCGCAGCAGTACGAACAAGGATGAGCAAAAAGAAACCTATGCGCCAGTTATCGAGTTTTTAGCCAACGGCAAACGCACTCGTTTTACAGGCAGTTATGAGTCCTACCGCTCCAGCAACGGTCAAATAGTGGTGATACGTTACAATCCTCAACAACCCATAAGTACTGCGCGTGTGGTGAATCCGTTGGAAGGTTTAGTACCTTGGGGAATGTTTGGTATGGGTGGGTTAGCTGTGGTTTTTAGCGTGAGCGCACTGTTGCCTGTACGCTGGTCTTCAGGTAGATAACTATAAATTAGATATGTTTTGATTTTCGTGCTGACTTTGGCGGGGTTCGGTGTGCGCCAAAATATTTCTCACTGCGGTAACGCAACCACACCCGCAACACTTGCGGAATCTGGTCTTTTTGCTCCTTAGTCAGAGTGTTGTAAAGGGCTAAAGCGCGATCGCGTTCGCCCCGACAAGCAGCATTGTTGTGAGCATCCCAATAGCTACGGGCTACTCGAATCCGCCGACAGACTTCTTTAATCAGCGCCTCTCCCGTAAGTGGAATGTCTTGCTTGGTCATACTCAAATGTGATGAATTTCTAATGCCATCCTAGCAAGTCAGATTTATCTGGACACTTCAAATATGTCATTTGGTATATGTGCGCGAACCGCAGTAATGATTAACTTTAAGCATTAGGAAAATGACTGTACTGGTTGAGTTTAAGCTAAAGGGAATCAATAAAAGCCCTTTGACTGACTTTTTGATGGTATTTATCTACAGTCTCACTGCCTGCATTTTTCAGCCTTGAGAGTTTTTAACAAGCTCACTAAGCTGTTATGCTGCCATATTCAGGCAAAATCTCTGGTAGAAATCAACCTGTATTAGGAAGCGGGCAATGCACATTGGATTTCTCAACCCTCAAGGCAATTTTGATTCAAGCAATAGTCACATAACGAAACACCCAGATTTTGGGGGTCAGCTAATTTACGTTAGGCAAGTCGCTATAGCCATAGCTCAAATGGGTCATAAAGTTGATATTATCACCCGTCAAATTATTGACCCGGAGTGGCCAGAGTTTGCCGAAACGATTGACACTTATCCAGGGATCGATAATGTCCGCATTATCCGCTTACCAGCTGGGCCAAAAGAATTTCTCTCTAAAGAGTTGTTATGGCCTCATCTTGTCGCTGATTGGGTACCCAACATCTTGAAATTTTATCAACAAGAAGGTAGCTTACCCGATGCTATGACTGCTCACTACGCTGATGGAGGACTGTGTGGCGTTCTAATTGAAGAGGAGACAGGCATACCTTTTACCTTTACTGCTCATTCTCTCGGCGCTCAAAAGATCGACAAATTGGAAGTCACCCCAGAAAATCTCACAGGGATAGACGAGCAATTTAATTTTAGATATCGCATTTTAGCCGAACGCCTGAGCATGAATCGCTCGGCGGTTAATATCACCAGTACACGACAAGAACGTTTTGAACAGTATTCTCATCAAGTCTATAGTAGTGCAGTGGATGTAGACAACGACAACCGCTTTGCAGTGATTCCACCGGGAGCAGATTTCTCGATTTTTGGTGCAAAAGCGCGTTACGAAAACGAGGAGGCTACTTACGAGTTCATTCAGGAACGATTGGCACGGGATATTGCAGAAGACCGTCGAGATTTGCCCGTCATCCTAGCATCTAGTCGATTAGAGCTGAAAAAAAACATATTGGGGCTAGTGCAAGCTTTCGCAATCAGTCCAACACTTCAGGAACGAGCTAACTTGGTGCTAATTACAGGGGCGCTGGACAATCCTTTACAAGAAGAGGCTAGCGACGAAATCACTGAAGAAGTATTAGCCCCTATTCGGGAAGCGGTCAAAGAAAACGACTTGTGGGGCAAAATCAGTGCATTTAGCTTGTTACATCAGTCTCAAGAGTCACTAGCAGCAACCTATAGGTTTATGGTTAAACGTCGTTCAGTATTTGCGCTGACTGCACTCTACGAACCCTTTGGGCTTGCTCCCTTAGAAGCAGCAGTAGCAGGTTTACCAGTGGTAGCAACCAAGAACGGTGGCCCTAGCGAGAGCTTGCGACAGGGAGATCGGGAATATGGCGTACTTGTCAATCCAGAAGATCCTGCTGATATTGCACGAGGCTTGGAGCGGTTGCTATGTGATGCTCAGGAGTGGGAGTATTTTGCCCAAGCTGGTCAGGAACGGGTGCTGAAGAAGTACACTTGGGAATCTACTGGTGAAAACTACCTGTCTTTGCTTGAGCAAATTCTGTCTTCACCGGAAACTCGCCCTCGCCCTGAACTCCTTCCTATCCATCCCTACTTCCATAATCCAGAATCGCAGACCGATGTTTCTTTGGAAGAATTGAGCGAACTCTACTTTGGATCTAATCAAAAGGTAGTAAGAAATGCGGATTAAATAAAGTGCAAAACTAGGGTTAAAGCAGAAGTTGCTACAGACTGCGCGAAACACCGAAACGTCAAAGCGGAAGTTCTTGCAGGGAAGGCGGAAGTTGCTACAGACTGCGCGAAACACCGAAACGTCAAAGCAGAAGTTCTTGCAGGGAAGGCGGAAGTTCTTACAGGGAAGACGGAAGTTTCTACAGACTGCGCGAAACACCGAAACGTCAAAGCAGAAGTTCTTGCAGGGAAAGCGGAAGCTCCTACAGACTGCGCGAAACACCGAAACGTCAACCCTGGAGCAATATTTTTTGATGGATGCTAAATGTGGAATTTAGGCAGCTATGAGCAGCTAGCAGAAAATCTGCTGACTGCTTCAGAAAACTGCTGGTTTTGTTCCATCAATGCCATGTGTCCACCTGGTTTGAGGGTGACTCTTTCAGAGTAAGGTAATTCTGCTTTCATGCGATCGCTCGCCACAGGTTTTGTCGCTATATCTGAACCACCGCAAACAACCAACACAGGAACGTTAATAGTTGCAAGTGTGTCTGTTTCGTCGAACTTCAACATTCCCAGTGTGCCACGAGCCAGAACACCAGGCGAACCCAATGCTGATAAGAATGCTGCAAAATTTAGTTGACCGCGTGTTTCAGTACCCGTAAATCCAGATAGTTCGACGGTGATGTACAGCGAACCATTTAAATACGAGAGCCAAGTCATCAACCAAAAAATCGGCCACAGCACGATAGTCAGGTACAACACAGGTTCGAGTAGAGGTTTCTGTAATTTCCGTACCAGATTGCTGAAGATACAAGTTTTTACCGGATTAGTGTAAGTAGTATCTACAAGAATTAAGCCAGCCACGCGACTCCCTAATTGCTCTGGAAACAGGCGACAGAATGTCAGGTTAATCATGCCGCCCATGCTGTGTCCCAACAAGATAACAGGTTTGTCCCCTGCTATGGCGACAACAGCTTCCAAGTCACGAGCATATTTTTCTATAGAGTGATCGTTATTTTTCGGTTTAGCGGATTTTCCTAACCCTGGTAGATCCCAAACAATTACTCGGAAGCGATCGCTTAGTTGTCGTTTGGCATAATACCATACAGTACTGTTTGGCCCCCAACCGTGTGACAAGATAATTGGTTGACCATCTTCAGGGCCAAAAAACTCTACCTGCAACACACTCCCATCTGGGCGTGACAAGCGCTGCACGCTTTTGCTACGCATAAACTTCGGTTCCTGTTTTCCAGGACGGCGCAGCAGTGGCAAACTGATAAAACGACCTCCAAAAGTCCACAGAACCATTACTAGTCCAGCCACCAAGTAGGGCGTTCCTACAAGTTCTCGTTCATACCACTCATAGAGAATGTAGATTCCCCCGCCAAGCACCCCAACGGACAGCAGTTGAAACAGCCATACAAGTAGAAAATTATGAGGCATGAATATCATGAGCCTAAACCTTGCAATGCTTTGTTAACTGCTTTTAGGTTCATACCATAGTTAGAATCATCCAACTTTCACTCCCAAGAGTGATTTATACAGGGTTATAGGGGGTGATAAAAATGCTGGGTTAGTCAATCAACAGTGTAGATTGGCAAAAATAACTATTAATAAAAAATATTTCCTCTGCCTCCTGCTTTTGATTAATTAACAACTCTTCAGTAAGGGCGTGTTAGTGACAGGTGTATGGGCCTATAGCAGAATGGCACTAAGAAAACGCGAAAGGCTTATTTAACCTCGTTCCCAGTCTGAAGACTGGGAATGTATTCCAAGAGGCTCCGCCTCTCGTCAAGAAAGAGGAGGCAGAGCCTCCCAGAATGCGTTTCCAGGCTGGAGCCTGGGAACGAGGCAACACAAGACTTTGGACTTATCTTAGTGCCATGCGCCTATAGCACGCTAGCGCATTCGGATTAGGGATGACGAATTAATATCAAATGCTTACTACTCAGGCAAAATATTAACTGAATTGTTACTAAAATTTTCTTCAAGATAGCGTGGATTGCTTACTCCTACGTGCAAAAGCAGTGCTGTAGCTAATGCACCGATAGCTGCTACCAAGAAGGTAGTTCTATAGTCAATATTCTCTACTATCCATCCACCTAGTAGGGGAGCAAAGATGGTGGCAGGAGCAATAAGGGTATTACCAAGACCAATATAGGCTGGTCGTTGATGTTGGTTGCCAAACTCTAAGGTCATTACCGCAGCAATATTTTGCAGAGCCATCATACCTATTCCTTCTCCTATAAATACCAAGTAAAACCAGTCTGCATTGGGTGCTAAACAAGCAAAAATCGAACTGAATGCACAAGCCACACAACCAATTTGTAAAATTAACTTGCAACCTGTGCGATCGCCTAACCAACCCAAAACCAATCCAGCAATAGTTTGTGTAACCATCAATAGAGTCGTAATTAACCCAACAGAAACTTCTCCCATCCCATATTGATGTATGGCATAGAGTGTATAGAAGGGAAGTGGCATCAGTGCTAGCTGTGAGATCATACGTGCGATCGCAAAGCAACGGAAATTCTCATCGCACCGGAGAATTACACCCAGAGTGTCCCAAAATTCACGTCTAGTTTCAAAAGCTGATGATGTGGTGTTTACTGGCTCTCGCGTCCTAGACATAAAAAACCAAGATAAAGCCATTGCCAAACTGGCACACAAAAAACACAGAGCAAAGTTAAATGGTTGAGCAATTTCCTTAAGCAGTAAACCAGCGATCGCAGCACCACAAATACTCATCAAATTACCAGATGCAGCTAAAGTACCGTAAAAAATCCCAAGCTTTCTGGAGGGAACAATTTTAGCAATCATGCTTTGCCAAGCAGTGGCGCTAAACCCACCGCCTAGCCCTTGCCAAATGAGTATGGCAAATGTCAAAAGTAAGATAGTTTGGTGATTGAGTTTTAGTTGTAATAAAGCCACCAGTGCTAATCCCAAAAAAGGAAGCTTATGATGAATTGTCAACGACATTACAGTTGGTTTGTAACACTGTAGGCGAGCTACTTTACTAACTGTTAATAGCTGAGGTAATTGCCAGCCTAAACGTGGAATAGCTGGAATCAGGCCGATAAGCAATGCAGAATCGGTAAGAGTGCTAACAAATAGTGGAATAATCGTGAAAAATGAAGCAAAACCACTCCCAAAACCAAAAAATCCACTTTCAATAACATTGACAGTAAAGTTATGGCGAAGGTCTTTTTGAAGTTCAGAATTAAACATTTTTATAGATATTGCCAGTTTAGTGATTTATTCCCTTTTGGGGAAACTCAGACTGCATTTTGAACAGGTTTATCTTCTTTTTGTAGATACTTAGAAATTACCTAAGTACCTACAAAAATCTGAGTTCCATAAATTGTTCCCAAATGTTGTACTTAAATCACCGTTGAAAAATATTTTTGTAAAATATCCCAATTTTTGATGGTGAGCCTGACTGCAACACAGCCCTGGGTCAGTGGCAGGTCTAGGTTCTTGAAGTGGTGCGTGATTGGCAAGCGGTGTAAATTATGCTCTCACAAAGCTTATACCTATTAATCATAGAGATGACTTGACAATAAAATAGCTAAAGCATAGGCGTAGATCGTTGTAGACATCGCCTAAAGTTATTGATAAAGTTGGATTTGAAGCTGGACTCTTTGGGTTGGATCGAAGGAAAACTGGAAGTGTGTCTATTGGTTTATTGACCGACAGGATTGCTGCTGGGCTGGTAGCTTTGGAGGAGTGCGGGCAGCCATTGAGTTACGCACTTTTCTGTCAGAGATGGGAATGCCTACTATTTCAAGCATTTTTGCTATTTATAAAATTTGAAACTCCCTGGATGAAGCAGGTGCTTCACAAGAATCAGTCCGTTATAACTAATAGCTGCTTTAACCAAAAGAGTCGGTCAGCAATCAATTATTAGTTACAATGGACTGATTAATTAATTAAAGTTTTTTATATATCTTTGGCGAAAACTGCCATAGGTTCTTTCAAGATTGAGGGACAAACTCAACCCTTAGTCACCCTTTAAGAGGAACTTGTGTGAAGCTGTAAGAGAGTGAAGAATCAAACTCTCTTCTACTAATCAGTTCTAACTTACCCTTTGTAAATATGCCTTCAATTAGCTACAACCGCACCAACAGCCAGCAGCCACAAAGCATTACCATTGAAGGTTATGTTGTCCGGCCAGGATTACACATTCTCAGTTACGAGCAACTCAAGTTGCTACGAGAGCAAACACAGCATCATTCTCAGCTTGAATCTCTAGTTAGCCAAGGTGTCATTAAGTTGACTGGTTAATAGTCTTCAATTCACTTGCAATTCATCTCATCACCTACTTATTAGATAGGTGATGAGATGAATTGCTGTATTAGCTAAGTTCTAAGTAGATGAGTTTGAACGTTCTATTTGCTGACGAACGGTATCAATAGAAGCATTAATACCAGCCAGTTTAGACTCTAAATCATCTCGTAGCCAAATCAAGAATTTTAATTTCCGCTCTAAGCTAGATTTGTGCGAAATGGGTTCGCTTCCATAACATGGATTACCCCAAAAAGGAAACATAGTTTACCTCTGAATTTAGCTTTTGTAACAGTGCAATATATTGCACCACTACATTCTGACGAATAACAATCAGACTGGTGTATGTAACAACCGACCATTATTGTGCGTGCTTAACGAACTTTTGCTAAAAGTGAACAAGTTGAAGTGACGATACCATATTCAAAGGTTCTGGCAATTTGGCATTACAACTATGTATTTTGCAGTTTAAATGAGATATCAACAGAACAGAACAACCACAAATCGCCAGTTGTTGACCTAAAGCTGTAAAAGAACTCAGCAGCCAATTTACAGCGTTTGGTCATCGCTTCTCTACAACTGGCTAGTAATTTATTAGAAAATACATAATAAATGTGCGTAAACTAGAAAGCTCTCTGAACACGGCTGGTAAAATTGAATGTCAATTACCCGCAAATCAACTTACTTATATCAGTAAATACTTCTAATAATAGATGACTTGGTGGAAGGGAAAGGGATAATGCTGAAAAGGGTAATATTCTAAGACCAATTACTGAGTAGGAAATTCTTTTATGAGAACCAGAAAGCTAGGGAAACTTGGGTTAGAAGTTTCAACTATCGGGCTTGGTTGCATGGGAATGTCTGAGTTCTATAGTGGTCGTGATGAAATTGAGGCGATCGCGACAATTCACCGGGCATTAGAACTTGGAGTTAATTTTCTTGATACTGCTGATATGTATGGGCCGTTTACCAACGAACAATTAGTAGGCAGAGCAATTAAAGATCGCCGAGATCGAGTAGTTTTAGCAACTAAATTTGGTAATGTCCGTACTGAAGATGGTGGTTTTAAAGGGGTTGATGGCAGACCAGAATATGTCCATCAAGCTTGCGATGCCTCGCTAAAACGTTTGGGGGTGGAAGTAATTGACCTCTATTATCAACATCGAGTAGATCCAACTGTCCCCATTGAAGATACTGTCGGGGCAATGGCAGAGTTAGTCAAGCTAGGAAAAGTTCGTTATTTGGGGCTTTCGGAAGCTGCCCCGGCGACGATTCGCCGAGCTGTAGCAGTTCACCCGATTACTGCACTGCAAACAGAATACTCTCTTTGGAGTCGAGAGCCAGAGGATGAAATTTTACCTACCGTGCGAGAATTAGGAATTGGGTTTGTTCCCTATAGTCCATTAGGAAGAGGATTTTTATCAGGTGCGATCGCTAGTCCTGACGATCTTGCACCTGATGACTATCGCAGAAATTCTCCTCGCTTTCAAGGTGAGAATTTTTATAAAAACCTGCAATTAGTAGAGCAAGTCAAAGCGATCGCCAGCGAAAAAGGAGTAACTTCTAGTCAGCTTGCTTTAGCATGGCTACTCGCTCAAGGAGAAGATATTGTCCCAATCCCTGGTACAAAACGCCGTACTTACTTGGAGGAGAATATTGCAGCTACCGAAATTACCCTGACTGAACAAGAGTTGAATCGACTTGAAACAGTTGCACCAAAAAATGTGGCAGCTGGCGATCGCTATCCTGATATGAGTACTGTTAACCGTTGATCGATCTGAAAAGCTGGATATTTTTTAAAATTCCGCTTTAGATGCACAAGCAGACATTACCGCAGCTTAACAAAGTAATCACCCAAAATTCTGAGAGGAAATGTCAAAAGTAGCGATCGCTATTTTATCGCCTGATTTGGATACTAATTCAATCATCTGGAAACTGCCAGCACGAGATATGTTCAATATCTTTGCTGCCGCATTTACTACAAACTGCATCCATCACAGAGTCTACCCATTCATCGCTACAACTACGACAATGACAGAAAATATTATTGCGGTTAGCCATTTCAATACCTTGATGCCACTGTTGTAGTTGAGAAGAGTCTGGAAAAGCTTCTGACATTTCATCAAACCTCGTTCAGGTCATTGTCATTATGAGCCTAACAAGCCCCGAAGTGAATAACTCTGTATTAATTGCTCTGGCGATCGCTGCATCTATAGCCCTATCGCCTGTTAGTATTGCTGGTACTGTTCAAGGTTCAACCCATACGATCAAAATGTCTTCATTTAACCTCAGTTCTCAAAAATGGCAAAACCGAGTGCTGCTACTTTTTGCACCATCTGTTGATAACCATAACTATCAACAACAGATGCAGTTATTTAACCAGCAACAAAACGATTTTAAAGATCGAGATTTAGTTCTTGTTCAAGTTTTGGCAACAGATAAAAGCTATGCCAACGGACAGTTAATAGATGAGTCTTCTGCTGCCAATTTGCGAAATCGCTTTGGGGTTAATAAAGAAAATTTTCGCGTCATTTTGATCGGCAAAGATGGTGGCGTTAAGCGCCAAGAAACTACACCAGTGCAAGCGATAGCAATTTTTGAGCAAATTGACGCTATGCCGATGCGTCAGCAAGAAATGCAAGAAAGATAAATTGGTAAAGCAGTTGGTTTTCTTGTTTTACATTCATGCAAGTAAAGGAGTAGATGAGAACAATCATTAAAAATGTATATACTGCAATTATCAAGCAATAAATTTATTAGTTCCTGGTTTTATACCTACTAGGAGCTTTTTTATTATTCATTTCAATTAAGAGAGTTCATCACGAGAAGTAATAGCATTCATCCTCAAGGCTATGGATCATTGCTTCTGTTGATAGATTGAATGTCAATATTTGGATTGCTATTGTGTATTTGTCACTAAAAAACGTTTATCAAATAAAAACAATGAATATTCTTGCTTGGATTGTTTTAGGTCTAATTGCTGGTGCGATCGCAAAGGCAATCTACCCAGGTCATCAAGGCGGCGGAATTTTAGCAACAATTTTATTAGGAATCGTTGGTGCTTTTATTGGTGGTAGTTTGGGTGTATTCTTCAGTACAGGAAGCTTTGCTCTAGCGGCTCCCTCTTTGAGTATTCCCGGTATTGCAGTAGCAGTTTTGGGTGCAATTGTTGCAGTCTTCTTGTGGAATGCCTTAACTAGCCGCAGTGCTTTGTAATAAATTAAATTGAATTAACTAATTTAGAACTTACGCATTTTTTGTTTTATCTGTCAATGCGTAAGTTCTGTTTATCAATAATTATTTACAGAATTTGCTGCTTGTTATCCTGATAGCCTCAACATTATCAACCTGAATACAGCACTTTGTGTAACGGTTTGGTACAGTAGTTGAGAAGATAAAAGTAAAAA
>NZ_JAVRCA010000062.1:0-52088 GCF_034530995.1 Nostoc sp. DedQUE04
TATTTCTTCAGTCTAACTTAGTTTGTGGTTCAATTACCTGAAAATAGCTGTAATAAGTAATCAAGCGGACATGATATTATTCCTAACTCTCAAATCTCTAACGTGCGTTACGCTGACGCGATAACACACCCTACAAAACGACAAAATCAGATTATCGAGTTAGGAGGCTGAGAAATCTAAACTTTGCCGAAAAGAGATCAGCAGTTGATTCAATGCAGCCATATCAATTAAAAATGCATCATGTCCGTGGGTTGAATTCAGCCACGCCAGTTGAGCATTAGGGATTAAATTTGCCAATTCTTGTTGTTCGACTGGAGGATAGAGGATGTCAGAATCAATGCCGACAACTAAAGTTGGTTGCTGGATGCTTTGCAGAATAGATTCATAATCTGACAAATCAGGACTGGTGCGATCGCGTGCAATATCGTGGCGATCCATTGCATGGGTGAGAGTGATGTAAGTATTGGCATCAAATCGTTCTGTTAGCTTTTGACCCTGATGCTGTAAGTAACTGGTTATAGTAAACTGCTCAGATGCATCATACTCGCGTCCAAAGCGGCTTGTAAAACTATCCCAAGAACGGTAAGTAAACATCGCCATCATCCGCGCTACTGCTAGTCCTTGGTTTGGCGGCGCATCCAGAGTATACTTCCCTCCTTGCCAGTTTGGATCGGCATAAATTGCCTGTCTTTGGGCTTCACTTAATCCAATACACCAAGCTGAATGTCTGCCAGAAACAGCAATGGGTGCGATCGCTTTCACCTTTTCTGGATATAACAACGCCCACTCCAGTGCTTGCATTCCACCGAGCGAGCCACCAATTACTAACCGCAGAGATTGAACACCCAGGTATTCTAATAGCGCAACTTGCAGGCAAACCATATCTCGGATTGTAATTTTAGGGAAGAATACGCCATAAGGGTTTCCCGTTATGGGGTTGACAGTAGTTGGCCCAGTTGTGCCGTAACAACTTCCCAAAATGTTGCTGCATACAATAAAGTCGCGTTCTGGATTAAAGGCTTTCTCTGAACCAAATAAAGGTTTCCACCAATCATCAGCATCAGCAGAACCAGTTAAGGCATGACAAATCAGTACCCCATTATCGCCTTGAGCATTTAACTGTCCCCAGGTGCGATAAGCAACCTGAACCCCAATTAATACTTCGCCGCCTTCTAATTGAAATGGTATTGTTAGCTGGTAAAACTGGGTTTGCGGTGAGATGAAGTCTGAGTAGATCATAACTAGAAGTGGGGAGTGGGAAGCAGAGGGGCAGAGGGGCAGGGGAGCAGGGGAGCAGGGGAGCAGGGAGCAGGGAGCAGGGAGGAGGGGAGGAGGGGAGGAGGGGAGCAGGGAGCAAGGGAGAAGAGTTTTCCCCTCAGCAAGAGCAGCACCCCGCCCCTCTGCCTCTTATGCCCAATGCTCCATGCCCCATGCCCCATGCCCAATGCCCCATGCCCAATGCCCCATGCCCAATCCCCAATTAAAAACTAAATCCTAACTTGCCCGAATGCTTGCTCAAAATCTTCTTTGATGTCGTCGATATGTTCAATTCCCACTGATACTCGCACCAAATCGGGTGTCACACCTGCTGAAAGCTGTTCGTCATTACTTAGCTGTTGATGGGTTGTAGAAGCGGGATGAATAACAAGGGTTTTCGCATCACCAACATTTGCTAAATGACTCGCTAATTTCACATGATTAATAAAAGCTTTACCCGCCTCTAGTCCACCTTTGATACCAAAGTTTAAAACTCCCCCAAAGCCATGCCGAAGATATTTTTTCGCTCGTTCATGATACGGGTGATTGGGAAGTCCGGGATAATTAACCCAAGATACTTGCTCTTGCTGTTCTAACCACCGAGCCAATTCTAGGGCATTGCTCGCATGACGATCTACACGCAAAGAGAGAGTTTCTAATCCTTGCAGTAACAGAAAGGCGTTAAATGGACTCAAGGACGGGCCAAAATCTCGTAACCCCTCGACTCTAGCGCGAATAATAAAGGCAATGTTACCAAATGTTCCACTAGGCCCAAACACTTCTTGAAAATTTAGCCCACGATAGCCGGGTGCTGGCTCAGTAAATACAGGAAATTTGCCGTTACCCCAATCAAATTTACCCGAATCGACAATTACACCACCAATAGAAGTACCATGCCCACCAATCCATTTAGTTGCAGATTCTACTACTATGTCTGCACCATGCTCAATGGGTCGAGCTAAATAACCACCAGCACCGAAGGTATTATCCACAATTAAAGGAATGCCGTTTTCGTGGGCAATGTGAGCTAAAGCGGCAAAGTCGGGAATATTGAATTGAGGATTGCCAATGGTTTCAACATATAAGGCTTTGGTGCGATCGTCGATCGCCTGACGAAAACTTTCTGGGTCATCTCCCTCAACAAACTTGACTTTAATACCTAACCGTGGTAAGGAAACTTTAAACTGGTTATATGTCCCACCATACAGAAAACTAGTGGAAACAATATTATCCCCAGTCTGAGCGATGGTACTGATTGCCAAGAATTGCGCCGCTTGCCCACTAGCGGTTGCTAATGCTGCTACACCCCCTTCTAACGCAGCAATCCGCTTTTCAAATACATCCGTCGTCGGGTTCATGATGCGGGTGTAAATGTTACCAAATTCCTGGAGAGCAAATAACCGCGCTCCGTGGTCGGTGTCGTCAAAAACGTAGGAAGTCGTTTGGTAAATCGGTACAGCACGAGCATTAGTTCCAGGAGCAGGCTCTTGTCCAGCATGAACTTGCAGGGTTTCAAAACGATATTGTTCTGACATAAGCAGTTATTTGAGTTTCCAATTATACAAACAAGTAACAATAATTGAGCGTTGTTTTGGATAAATCAACGGTAATTTGGAGGGCTTACCGTATTTTACCTGTTTGCATCTAAGATTCCTCATCTCTAGCACAACAAGTTGGAAAATAGAAAATGGGAATTAACACCTCTTAATTTATATTTACAAAAAAGCGTGTGAGTCGTCATGCAAATAGATCAGCCTTTTAGAATTAATGCTGCCCAACCAGACAAACTAAAACAATTTCTTCCCAAACCTTTAATTATTTCCAGCCCAGTTACAGGTTGCAATGGTTTTTATTTTGCCTATCATCGCCAGTCAAACTATCAACTTCCTGAGACATCGCCTTTTCAGCACATTATTACCATTTACAGTAGAGAGTTTCAGGCAAAATTAAAAATTAACGGACACTGGCAAAGTAAATCTTATGCAGCAACCGATGTAGGGATTTTTCCTGCCGATCAAATTTCGCCAGCAGTACAATTTGAACAGGAATTAGGGTTTATTCACTTTGGCCTTGAACCAGCGATGATTACTCGCGTTGCCTACGAATCAGTAAATGCTGATACCGTTGAAATTGTCCAACAACTGCAAACGCACGATCCATTGATTCAACAAATTGGACTGACACTTAAGCACGAAATAGAAACTAGTGGATTTGATAGTTCCCTGTATATGGAGTCAGCAGCAAATCTACTGGCAGTGCATTTATTGAAACGTTACTCAACGCAGAAATTTATCATTCGAGAATACACAGGTGGATTACCAAAACATAAATTAAAACAAGCGATCGCTTATATTAACGATAACTTAGACCAAAACTTATCACTTGCAGAAATTGCTGCGATCGCACAGATAAGTCCGCATTATTTTGCTAGCTTGTTTAAGCAATCAATGGGAATAGCACCCCATCAATATGTCACTCAATGCCGAGTTGAAAGAGCAAAATATTTACTTGTAAAACGAGAACTATCAGTTATACAAGTCTCCCAACTAGTAGGATTTCAAAGTCAAAGTCATTTCACCAAGGTTTTTCGCAAATATATCGGCATCACTCCTCAAGCATTTAAGAAGCTACACTGATTTTTCGGAAGATAACGCTAGTTTTCGGAAGATAACGTGAGACGGCACGATCTTGTGAAAGTTAGACTCAATAGTTATCACCACACTTTAAGTCCTATAGTCTAAAAAAATGACACAACTAAAATCAGCCGAGGAAATGCCCGGTAGCTTTGGGCTACCTATTTTAGGTGAAACTCTCAGATTATTTGCTACTCAAGGATGGGGGTTTACGAAGAACTACCAACGCTACGGCCCCATTTTTAAAACCAGCATTTTAGGAAAAAAATATGCAGTTTTGGTAGGGACGGAAGCAAATCGACTAATTTTGCAAGAACAAGCCAATCATGTATCTTCCTACTTAGGATGGAAGGTGGCTATGGAGCATATTTTCGGGCGACCTATGATGCTTCAGGATGGCGAAGAACATCGCCGGACTCGTCGCTTAATGGCTCCAGCGTTTCATGGAAAAGCCATTGCTAACTATTTTGACATCATGCAAACTGAAGTTAACAAGTGCCTAGAAAACTGGATGGAAAGCAGCCCAATTTCGCTCAAGAATGAATTTAATCAGTTAGCATTAAGAATTGGAATTCGGCTATTATTAGGTGTTCGATTACAAAGCGAAGTTGAGCAAGTCGAACAGTTGTATAATACTTTGACACAGGGAGCATTGGCGCTATTACGGTTAGATATACCATTCACAAAATATGGTCGTTCGCAAAATGCTCGTCGTCAGTTGAAAGCTTTCTTACAAAAAATTATCAACGAACGTAAACTTCAAGGCAACTTAGAAGAGTCTTGTGATGTATTAGGATTGTTTTTGGCGGCATTAGATGAAGAGGGAAATGCTTTAGCCCAGTCGCAGATCGTAGACGAACTGATACACTTATTAAATGCAGCACATTTCACTACTGCTACATTCTTAACTTGGGCAATGGTTGAATTGGCAGCGCGTCCGCAATGGCGTGATAAACTCCGCCAAGAACTTACAGAAGTTGTCAAAGATGAACCTTTGAACTTGGGACACCTTAAGCAACTTAATCAAATGACTTATTTTTTTAAGGAAATAGAACGACTTTACAATCCCGCAGGTGTAGTGCTGTTTCGGGGAGTTGTAAAAGAAATTGAATACGCAGGTTATCGCATTCCTCCCGGTTGGGTGGTGATTGTTGCTCAAGGATTAACGCATCGCATGAGCGAGATTTATACTAACCCAGAAAGTTTTGATCCAGAGCGCTTTGCCCCTCCCCGCGAAGAAGATAAAAAAGACTCCTTTGCTTTAATTGGTTTTGGTGGTGGCGAACATATATGCATTGGAATAGAGTTTGCCAAGATGGAAATGAAGATTTTTTTGGCAACATTGCTACAACGATATGATTGGAAAGTGACACCAGAATATGAATCTAACAACTATCATCAACTACCTTTTCAAATAGAAGGAAAATTACAGGCGCAAATCAGCAACCCCAATCTAAAAAACTAAACTAAACATCAGCCTGTATCCGTTGTTAACCTACTCACTCAGTTTTTTATTTTTAAGCAAAAATTGCTCCAGATCGTGATATTGCCCTTTGAAGAAGGCATACTGTTTCTGTACACCCTGACTGTGAAAACCTAACTTTTCTAGCAACTTTTTAGAAGCGATATTTTCCAGCATGACTTGGGCAACAACGAAACGCAAACCCATTTTCTCAAACCCAAATTGCAAGATAGTATCTACTGCCTCAGTCATGATACCTTGTCTCCAAAAAGTACTGGCAAGCTCATAACCGACTTCAGCTGCGTGTTCTTGTGGGTTTACCTGGAACCCACAAGAACCAATCAAAACATTGTCTTGCTTATGGATAATTCCCCAGCGAATTCCATCTCCTTGCTCAAACCGCTTGGCTCTATGTTCAATGAGAGCGATGGCTTCTTTAATAGAAGTGAAGATATCAACATAGTGAAACTGAGTCACGCTTGGATCGGAGAGGACAGCAAAGGTAGCCTCAGCATCCTGCAAGCTTATCTCACGAAGAAGAAGCCTTTCTGTTTCTAATTGAGGAAAGGAAGATGGTAAGAAATCTTTGCTCATAGTTGCAACTGGCGATCTGGGGTTAGAACTAACTTAGCGATCGCCACAGTAACAAGACAATTTCATTAGGCTCAAGGTTGAATAGTCTTTGCCGACTGGTTAAATAACAAATCTCGTGACTTATCTGGATCGAGCGGCTGAGTTTGCAATGCTTCTGCTTTCTCGTAGGCGCGAATTGTTGCCGGACGGGCTTTAATTGCCTCAAACCAGCACTTGAGATGAGGAAAATCTTCTAGGTTTTGACTTTGGCGCTCATGGGGCACAATCCAGGGATAGGCAGCAATATCGGCAATGGAATAATCGCCAGCCACAAATTCTCTATCTGCTAGTTGCTTATTCAGCACTCCATATAAGCGTCCCGTCTCATTCACGTAGCGGTTAATCGCATATTCAATCTTTTCAGGAGCATAGGCGCTAAAGTGATGATTTTGTCCCGCCATTGGCCCCAGTCCTCCCATTTGCCAGAACAACCATTCTAAAACTTTAGTGCGATCGCGTAAATCTTGGGGGATTAATTTCCCGGTTTTTTCTGCCAAATATAGCAAGATTGCCCCAGACTCAAATACCGAAATTGGCGCACCTCCATCTGCTGGTTCATGGTCAACGATCGCAGGCATCCGATTGTTAGGAGAAATCTTTAAAAATTCCGGCTTAAATTGATCTCCAGCCCCAATATTCACAGGAATTATGGTATAAGGTAAGCCAACTTCTTCCAAAAAAATTGTGATTTTATGACCGTTTGGGGTTGTCCAATAATAAAGCTCAATCATGGTTATCTTCCCTAAAATTGTGCGATTGTTTTTTAAGCCAATAGTGCAGACAGCTTTTTCGGATTTCTCACAAAACCTGAAAATAAGAGGGCGAAAGCTGCAAAAATGTATATACAGTCAGCATTTTAGCACTTTATACCCAAAAGTATTGTCCTAGAGGTAAGATGGAAAATCGCTTTCAGAATGGAGCTATAGCCCCATACTGGACTATTTTGCTGGGCTATTAATGATTTTGCATTACAAAAAAAGACGTAATGCTTAAAAAAATTAACTAGTTCATCTGTAGAGACGATGACGCTTTTCGAGAAGTTGGTGAAGTTGCATTGTCACCCCAAAACCTAGAATTTCAAATACTTAGAGAGTAACTTATGAGTGAAAAAACAGTAAGCGTGATTAAAGCAAACTTATTGCCAAAAGGAGATTATGTTTCGTCAGGATTTTCCACTATTCAGGCAGATTCATATTTTCCCAATATAACTTTGGGAAATAAATATGATTCTTTTTGGCTTTACTTGCGGCGGGATATTACTCATAACTGGTATGTGGATAAGCGACGGCAAAAGGTAGGTTTTGTCAGCAGAGATGAAGCTCATATTCTATATAATACAGCCTTAAAATTTCGAGGAAAAAAAGCTTTAGAAATAGGTTGCTGGATGGGTTGGTCAGCTTGTCATTTGGCTCTAGGAGGAGTAGAGTTAGATGTAATCGATCCGATGCTATCTGAACAATTATTTAATGAAAGCGTTACAGAGTCACTAAAATCAGCAGGCGTTAAGGAATCTGTAAATCTCATACCAGGATCTAGCCCTCAAAAAGTAGAAGAGATAGCAAATAAATTTCAACGAAAATGGTCATTGATATTTATAGATGGTAATCACGAAGCACCAGCTCCGCTCAATGATGCAATTATTTGCGAACAATTTGCAGAAGCAGATGCTTTAGTTTTATTTCACGATTTGGCTTCTCCTGATGTAGGCCAAGGCTTGGACTATTTTAAAGAGAAAGGGTGGAACACAATGGTGTATCAAACTATGCAAATTATGGGAGTTGCATGGCGGGGAAATGTTGAGCCTGTAATACATCAGCCAGATCCTAATATTAACTGGCGCTTACCTCCACATTTACAAGGTTATTTTGTAAGTGGTTCAGTTGAATCTGCGACGGAAGATAAATTTGCAGAAATTCTCAGAGCAGTTCGACCATTTACTTTATTGAGTGAAAGAAAGTTATTCTCGCTTTATAGTCAGGCAAAACAAATATATTGTTATCTTTTCTGGCTGCCAAAAATGTTACTACTAGCGATCGCCAGAATCAAACCTATCAAGGGCAACTAGCTTTGTATTATCAGCCATGACTAGCAACTGTCTATGTGTTGCTAGTCATGGCTTTCTGTAGATGAAACATAGAGCTTCGATTCATCATGCCTCAGTTGCTCGTCTTGATGGAGCAATTGTATTGCCTGGTAGTCTAAAAGTGCATGAGTCATTTTTGAATTGACAACCATTTCAAAGAAATCAGAACGCTCAATGGCAATAACTTTGATTGCTGCGTCATTTGCCGCACGTACTGTTGCTGTGCGCTTGCTTCGCTGGAGTAATCCTATTTCACCAAAACAGTTATTAGGGCCCAATATTTTTAATAATTTTGATTCTGAACCTGAAAACTCTTGAATGATTTCTACCTCTCCTTCAATCAAGATATAGAATCTATCAGCCACATCACCCTGGCGGATAACAATTTCACCGGGCTGGAAAGTCAACATTTTTAGCTTGGGAATCAACTTAACTAATTGCTTATCCGTTAAGGTTGGTAAAGTAACAGATACCTGACCCTCATAGTCCACATCAAGTTTGCCATCTTCCATACGCACAATGCGATCGCTAGCGCCAAAGATCCGACTGTCATGGGTAACAATCAAAACCGCACTTCCTTGTTCTTTCGCCAGTGTGGTCATTAGTTCGGTGACTTCTTGCCCTGTTTGCCGATCTAAAGCGGATGTAGGCTCGTCGGCCAGAAGTAATCGAGGACGGTGAACGAGGGCGCGGGCGATCGCCACACGTTGTTTTTGCCCGCCAGAGAGATCCCTTGGGTAAGCATTCAAGTGCTGCCCTAGCCCCACCGCTTTCAGAATTTGCGAACTTTGGCTTTTTGCTTTTTGAGGCGTGAAATCATCCTGTAGTTCCAGCGAAACCATCACATTCTGCTGGACAGTCATAAAATCCAGTAAGTTAAAATGCTGAAAAACATAGCCGATTCCTCGCCGTATTTGCATTCGCTGGATTTCGTTGGCTCCCTTCAATTCACGATCTAAGACTTTGAGACTGCCTTCTTGAACAGAGCGCATACAGCCAATTAGAGATAGTAACGTTGTTTTCCCAGAACCAGATGCTCCAGTTAAAATAACAACTTCTTTTGGGTAAATATCCAGATCGATTCCAAATAAGATTTGTCTTTGACTTCTGCCTTCCCGGTAATAATGATTCAGCCTTTTAATGGCTATAACCTGATTCATAAACCTATAAAATTAAGGAATTAAATTTACTTAAAAACATCCACTGGATCTGCATCTTTAACCTTTAGTAAGGAAAGTCCTGCTGATATTATGCAAATCATGCAGACTAATCCTAAAACAAATAATCCTGATTCTACAGTCATTTGGATAAATATTTTTGTAGTTTTAACTAGATAATCATAAGCCAAGCATGATATTATTGCACCTGGGATATATCCGGCAATAACCAAAAATATTGCCTCTTGAAAAACTATAGAAACTAAAGAATTGTGGTTCAAACCCAAAGCCTTTAACGTTGCATAATTGGCAAGATTATGCGTAACCTTTACATAAAGTATTTGGTATAAAATAAAAATACTAATAATAATAGCAATAATCAAAATAAACCGAAAGATAAAACCCATCGGTGAGTTGCTTTCATGAAATACTTTTTCTCTGGCGATTAATTCTGATTTAGAAAATATTTTAATGTTTGCCGGAAGATATTTTCTTAATTGCTCAACAGTTTGCTCTATATTGGTATCTGAATTAGCATTTGGTTTTAATTTAATTAAGCCAGCATCTATTTTTGTCAGGCTCCGCCCAAATAATTGACTAAAAGTTGTTGGATTGATAATAAAACTAGCATCATAAGCATTATTAACCCCTAACTCAAAAAGTCCAACAACTCTAAGTTGTTGCAACGATCCATTAGCTCCTGCTAAAACTTCTGCCGATGATTTTCCTGTTTCGTTAAATTCAGTAATGATGGGACTAAATTCATTTCTGGCATTACGGTCAAATAAAGCGAATTTTTGCTTGTTTAGTTTTTCAAGATTCTCTTTAAGTCCGGGAAGATTTAGTGTTTGTATATTAGAAGGAATGCCTATAACATTCACTCTAATACGATAAAGAGATTGATTTCTGTCGTACCATTGGGTTGAAGTAATATAAAGTGGTGCGACAGATTCAACGTTCTTTAACGCTAGTGCTTGATATAAAGGTCTGGAGGAAAACGTTACTGGTTGCAATACAGTTGAAGAGAGAGAGCTAACTAAAACAATATCTGCATTAAAATTCAAAGGTAATTGCAACGCTCCTTCTAAAAAGGCATTTCTCAGCCCAAGCTGCATAAAAATGAGAAATGTAATGCAAAAAATTCCTACAATTCCCGCTATAGTTTGATTGCGTTGATATCTCAATTGCAACCAAGCAATGGGAATTTTTTGAATTTCAATTACAAAACGTCGAATCATTCTTTAAGTCCTATTGATACATCAACTTTGAGATTTGTCATTCCTGCTACAACACGGCTATTTTCCCGATTCAGGAGAATTTTTACTTCTACCACATGAGCATCCACATCTGTTGCGGCATCTGTATCTAAAACATCGCGTTTACCAATTTCTAAACCCACTTGAGATACTTTTCCAAAGAGCGGTTTAGTGAGGCTGGGACTGGTAATCGTTGCTGTTTGGCCTAGATGTATTTTAGGGATATCTGTTTCGTAAACCTCTGCTACTACCACCATTTGCATCGTATTACCTAAACTCACGATGCCTTTCGTCCCTACCATTTCACCGGGAGAGGTTTGCACCTTAATGATTTGTCCAGTTCGGGGCGATCGCACCACACTCAAGGCTAATTCCGCCTGAGCCTGCATCACCTTTGCCTTTGCGTGTTTCACTTCTGCCTGAGACAACTGCACATCTACTGGACGCACTTCTGCCAAACTATTCAAAGAAGCACGAGCTTGATTCACCTGTCGTTGTGCCGCTTCCATCCCCAAGCGTTTGCTATCGTACTGGGAAGCCGAAACCGCTCCCTCATGGTACAAACTGCGATACCGTGACTCCTCCATCTGAGCATTTTTCAATTCCGCTTCCAAACGAGCGATCGCCGCTTGTTGAGCTTGTAAATCTCCCTGTTTCGCCCCAGCTCGTACCTGCATTAATCGCGCTTGGGCTACTCTCACCTCTTCTAGCGCCATATTCACAGTTGCCAGACGACGAGTATAATTATCCAACACCGCAAGCACTTGCCCTGCCTTCACCCAATCCCCTTGCTGCACGCGTAGCTGTTGAATGCGGGCTGATTCCGTTGAAGAAGGCGGAAACACTTGAATTACTTCTCCTTCAGGTTCCACACGCCCCAAAGCCGTCACCGCTTGCACCACTGGAGTTACAACCACTGGCTGAGGTTTAACTGCTTCACTCGTCCCCATCATCCGATATGCGATCGCTCCACTAAGTGCGATTCCACCATAAAATACTGTAGTTAAAAATACGGTTAATATAGTATTTCTACTATTGTCATTCCGAGTAAATAAATGTGTCATAGTTCTTCCTGCTTGGAGTATAAAACTATTGTTAGATATAGAATATAAGTCAACTTCACCTTGATAAAGTAAGAAATCAAAGCATAAATTATCTGGTAAAGTTTTTATCCTTACAATATATATTGTTCCCATTTTTACTGCCAATCGCTATATACTGACTTTTGCAAGAAACTGAGTCAGATCGTGTCCGCTTGATTGCTTATTAAACGCAAAGAACCCCACCCCGCATTTGCTAACGCAAACGCTCCCCTCCCCGCTAGCGGGGAGGGGTTGGGGGTGGGGTGTAAGGGACTTTTGCAAAAAGTCTAATATCAAGCCCAAGCCTTTATAAGGGTTTCACCTTAAGTTGACACCAATGGTTGGGGGTATCTCCCCTTGAAAAACAAGCTAACCGAATGGTTTTAAGATCCCATTGTGAAGCAATTGTTAATAAATCTATAACTATATATACTTTTTCATAGCGGTGATTTGGCGATCGCTGCCCAAACTCTATGGTGAACTTGAAGAATTGGTGTCGGATATTTTGTTTCGAGTAATGTCGCCAATTCTTGGTCAAATATTTCTACTTTTTCTGGTGTTAAGCTGGCTCCCACGCCAGCACTAGCACGAATTCGCCCCCGCCAAGCTTCGTGTGTATAAGATACAAATACATCGTAAGAAAATGTGCGGATTTCTCGGAATCCTCCTTCGCCAATATCCTGTAACCACAGGGGATACAAACCATTACCGCCGCCCAAATTCCACGCGGGATTATGAGCCTGGATCAGTTGTTCCGTTGCGTGAACTACATTACCTTTTAAGGGTATCCAATCAAAATGTGCGATCGCCAGTAAGCCATTTACTCTCAATATGCGAGTAATTTCCTTGACAGCACGCGGACGATCAAACCAATGCCAACACTGTCCAGCTGTCACTACATCTGCACTGGCGTTTGGTAACTCGGTATTCTCGGCACTTGCAACTCGATAATCTACTTTAAGTTGCAAAGCTTCGCTTAACAGTCTGGCTTGTTCTAAAAGTGAGGCTGATGGATCTAGGCCAATTACATAAGCACCTCTATCAGCAAACCCCCGCGCTAGTGTCCCTGTTCCCGTACCAAGGTCAACAATATTCTGCCCTGGTAAACCTATACCATATTCAGACAATTTGTTGAATAATAAACTAGGAAACCCAGCGCGGTGTTTTGCATAATCAGTAGCAGTTGCACCAAAATCAATTTTCATACCTACAAAACTATTTTTGTAACAATTGTCTAGGCTAGAAGTTCTCTACCCACGGATGTAGTTCTATTTTCCATGTCCTTGCAAAAGTCGGGGTAAAGGCAAAGGGGAAAAGGGTAAAGAAACTCAAAATCCTTTCCCTTTAACCTTTAACCTTTTCCCTGTCTTGCAAAAATACATTTTTACAAGAGGTCTATTGTAGATCCAATACGCTTGGGTTAAGCTTTTATTTCTCCCCCTGCCCCCTACCCCCCTTACTGGCTCTGTTTAACCAAATCGGTAATCGTCTCAACCAGCTTTACTGGCTCGATAGGCTTCGGAACATGCCGTTGAAAACCTGCCTCTATAGCCTTTTGATAGTTAATTTCTCCAGCAAATGCTGTTAAGGCGATCGCTGGAATCTTCCCGCCCTGTTGGTACGGCAAGGCTCTCAGCTGGCGTACCAGCATATAGCCATCCATTTCTGGCATCCCAATATCGCTAAGTAGCACGTCTGCTCTGTACTTGGTTAAAGTAGCGAGAGCTTCAACGGCTGAGGTGACAGTTGTTACATTTGCTCCATACATCTCTAGCATGAAAGCAATAAACTCCCGTGTATCTGTGTTATCATCTACCACCAAAACTTTGATGCCATGCAAATTTAAGGATGGCTCAGACGGTTTACTGTCCGCGTTCTTCTGGGATGGAGTTGCCATGAGCGGAAGTCTTACAGTAAAGGTTGTCCCCTGACCTTCACCTGCACTTTCTACCCGAACAGTTCCGCCATGCAACTCAACTAAGTGACGGACGATCGCCAACCCTAATCCCAGTCCACCAAACTTTCTGGTTGTAGCACCATCTGCTTGGCGGAAGTATTCAAACACATAAGGGAGGAAGTCAGGGTGAATCCCTTGACCTGTGTCGATAACAGTGACTTCGGCAAAAGAGCTAACTTGCTTGAGTTGGATATCCACTCGTCCCTCGACATCAGTGAACTTAATCGCGTTCGACAGGAGATTCCAAATCACTTGCTGTAACCTATTTGGATCGCCCAAAACTTGCCCTACATTTGGTTCAAGCCTCACCTGAATTTGAATAGACTTGCTTTCAGCAGCCAACTGTACAGTTTCCATTGCAGCTTGAACGATCGATACTAGATCCACTGGGCAAACATTCAGGCTAAGTTTGCCTTGCAGAATTCGGGAGACATCCAGCAAGTCTTCAATCAGTTCGGACTGCAACTTGGCATTGCGTTCGATCGCACTCAGGGCATGAGCGGTCTTGGCTTCGTCAAGCTTACAGGTTTGGAGCAACTTAGACCAACCCAGAATTGGATTAAGGGGCGATCGCAACTCATGGGATAATACTGCCAGAAACTCATCTTTAATTCGGTTAGCTTGTTGCAATTGTTGAGCTTGTTGCTGAATTGAAGCCAGCAGATTTGCCCGCTCAATAGCGATCGCCATCTGCTCGCAAGTGGATTGCAGCAGATCGATTTCTTCGGAAGTAAAGTAGGTACGGGTGCGGCTGCCAAAGGAGAGCGTCCCCAGTAACCGTCCCTGTACAATCAACGGTTGTCCAGCAAAAGCCGTAATGCCGATTGAGTTGACAAGCTGCGCGTTGGGATGCGTGAAGATTTGCGAGCGATCGAGGACAATTTGCTGCCGCTCTTGTGCCACCAGTCCGCAAAGATTTTGACCAAATTCAATCCATTCCAGCGATTGAGCTGTTGCCTCAGAGATCCCTTCATAGTTGTTCAGATGCAGCATTAGCTGGTTGTCTTTTTCCTCAACCATGTAGTTGTAGTAATGATGTAACTCTAGCTGGGCTGAGAGCTTGTTAAATAAGTTATTCATCAACAACATGGGATGTTCTGTGGCCAGTAAATCGCTGGTCGTTTCATACAGCAGATGCAGCCGTTCCTCTGCTCGTTTGCGTTCGGTGATGTCGAGTGCGGTTCCCAGGAACCCAACCGCTTGCTTGGATACTCCCTCTCCCTCTAATTGCACCTGCCCATTAGCGAATAGCCACCGCTCAGTTCCATCCTTCCACACGATCCGATAGTCAATTTCATAAGTACCTGACGACATCGGGTCGAGCGCATTGCTGATGGTGTTGACTACACGCTCACGATCGTCTGGGTGGATGCGCTCTATTACCATCGGCAAAGGGATAAGCGCGGTGTCATCCGGTTCGCCCCAAATCTCGCGCATCCGCTTGTCAAACTCGACGAGGTTCGTACTGGGGTCATAATGCCAAGTCCCAAGCCGACTGATGTTAATGGCAAGCTGTGCGCGTTCCTCACTCTGGTGTAGAGCTTTTTGTGCCTGTTTACGCTCGCTAATATCCTCTATTAAGCCGTCAATAACGGTTGTACCATCTACTTGGGTAAAAGTTGTACTAATTCGCACCCAAATTAAACTACCATTCGCTCGTCGCAATTGCATTTCGCGATCGCGGATTTCGCTATTTTGCTTTAATTGGTTGAGAACTTGGGCATAGTCCAATGGTTGGAAATAAGGCTCAAGGGTTTGACTTGCTGGAATTTCAGTTAGAGAATTTAAACCTAACAGCCGCAGAAATGCCGGATTACCTTCGAGTAAAATACCATCTGCCGTTAAGCGATAAATTCCTACATTTAAATTATTCAGCAAAGTTTGAAAGCGTGATTCTAGCCTGACTGCTTTACGTTGAGCTTCAGTCCGCTCTATTGCTCGGCGGACTGCTGCGGGTAATCGAACATAGTGCTTAGGAGACTTAATGATGTAATCTTCCAATCCCGATTTCATCGCCTCAACGGCAACTTCCTGAGTACCACTACTAGTAAACATTATTACTGGGCAATCAGGATAACGGTTTTTAATTGCCCGAATCGCGGTTAAGCCATCACTCCAGCGTAATTGATAGTCCGTTATTACTAAATCAAACTGTCCTTTCTCCAGTGCTTCTTCCAAGTCTTTTGCTTGAACAATTTCGTGAAACTGGAGGTCAAAAAACTCTTGCTCTAGTACATGAATCGCCAGTAGGCGATCGTTCAAATTATCATCAATTAGAAGAATACGTAACATTTAATTTCATTATATTTACGTAAGGATAGCAGTGAGAAGAAAGTCCAAAAAATGTTCAAACAGTTCAAAATTGCGGTCTTTCGTTAAACATAATCCAGTGGAGATTGAGGGTTATAACAATTTCTACTAATTCGTTAAAAATAACTGGTTTAACTATGTAAGCATTTACACCTATGTCATAGACATGATTGATGTCGGCATACTCCCTCGATGAGGTGAGAACTACGACTGGTAAGCGCTTGAGTTCTGGTTGTTGCCGTAACCACATCAAAACCTCAGCCCCGGATCTACGGGGGAGTTTCAGATCGAGCAAGATTAGTACAGGCAAGGGATAACGAGTGCGATCGCCATAAGGTTCCTGCCCAGACAGATACAACACTGCTGCATCGCCATCATTTACAACTTGAACTGGATTGACAATGTTAGCCTTGCGGAGCGCGCGTTGCAGCAGAAGCACATCTTTGTGATTATCCTCTACAAGTAAAATAGTGTCTTGCTCTTTACTCATGAAATTTTTGTCTTTAAAGGCAGAGGTGGAGGCGGGGGGCAGGGGGCAGGGGGAAAGACAGTTTTTCAAAACTTACTGTGTGCCCCAGAGCGTAGGGCAAGGGTTTTGCACTAAATATTTAAGACCGTAGAAAGAATTTTATGTTTGCCCGTAATCAAGAGGATTGAAAAATTTTAGGGATTTACATCTATAACTATAGGTAAATCTATCCAAAATCGGCTTCCTTGTCCAGGTTGGGATTCTACACCAACTTGTCCACCCATACGTTCGACTCCTTTGCGGACAATTGCTAAACCGATACCACTACCAGGATAAACTTCATAGCTGTGTAGGCGCTCAAAAATATTGAAAATGCGTTTATGGTGTGTTTCCTCAATACCAATGCCATTGTCTTGTACCCATAAGCGAACCAATTGATTACGTTTTTCAGTCCATATCCGTAACTGAGGTTGAACTTCCGGTGCAACAAATTTAATCGCATTGGTTAGCAAATTGGTAACTACTTGAATCAAAATAGTAGGGTTTCCCGTAACTTCAGCTAAAGGCTCTTCAACCTGCACTCTCGCCTGTCGCTGTGTTATCTCTAATTCTAGCTGTCTCAGTATTTGTATCATTAATAAAGATAAGTTAATAGGTTGTAATGGCATTTCAGTCCGGCTGAGGCGACTGTATTCAAGCAAATCTTGAACAAGCTTGTCTGCTTGCTGTGTACTTGCAATAATGCGCTGCAAATAGTCTTGTTGGTTCTCTAGGTTAGATTCCCTATCCTGGTTCTCTAGGAGGATTGAACCAAAGGCTTGGATAGCGCGTAATGGTTCTCGCAGATCGTGGGAAATTGAATAACTAAATGCTTCTAAATCTTGATTAGCTACTGCTAATTCCTGATTTCTCTGCGCTAAATCTCGATTTGCTACTTCTAATTCAGCAGTGCGCTCCCTGACTCGCTCTTCTAAGGTTTGGTTGAGTTGCTGAATTTCAATTTCAGCTTGTTTACGAGATGTAATATCTTCAATTAAGCCATCTAGTACCTGTTGTCCCTCAACTGTATTTAGAGCTATGCTTAATCCTACCCAAATAAATCTTCCATCTGCTCGTTGTAATTGAATCTCTTGCTCTTGCTGTTGAGGTGGCAGCAGTTTTTGTAGTATTGAGTAGTATTCATGGATGTTCAATAGATTCATCGCTGAGGCTTGTGATAATGAATCCAGCCCCAACAATTCCAGAAACGCTGGGTTACACTCAATAAAATTTCCATCTGGATAAATACGAAATATACCTAGTTTTAATTGGTTGAGCAAACCTTGAAGACGGATTTCAAGTAAGGTAGCTCGTCGTTTGATTTCTGTTCGTTCTAGTGCAAGTCGCACAGCAGCTGGTATCCGAATGTAGCGATTGGGTAATTTGAGGACATAATCATCTAGCCCAGACTTCATTGCCTCTACCGCAATTTCTTCACTACCTGTATTAGTAAACATAATCACTGGACAGTTTGGATACTGTTGCTTAATTGTATATAAAACTTCTAGTCCAGTACTCCAGCCCAGTTGATAGTCGGTAATAACCAAATCAAATTCGCCTGCTGCTACTGCACTAGCAAAGCTAGAGGCTTCGCGAATTTCTTGAGGTTGAAATTGCGGAAATTCTCGCCTCAGTTCTCGGATCGTTAAGGCGCGATCGCCTGGATTATCATCAATTATCAGAATGCGGAGTACTTGCGTCATTCGTATCGTTGCTGTGAGGAACGGCTTTTGGCAGGGCAATCCAAAAGCGACTACCAGTACCTAATTGCGATTCTACTCCGGCTCGACCGCTCATTCGCTCTAACCCTTTGCGAACAATTGCTAAACCAATACCAGTACCTGGATAGATTTCCACGCCATGCAGTCGTTCAAACACCCGAAAAATGCGCTCTTGATGTTCTGGTGCAATGCCGATGCCGTTGTCTACAATAGACAATTGTATCGAATCTTGCTGCTCCTCTGCATAGATTTCTAGTTTTGGCTGTATTCCAGGCTGCACAAATTTCATCGCATTGCTGAGTATATTGGTTACTACCTGAACAAGGGTAGAGCGATGAGCCATCACTAGCGGCAAGGGTTTTACCACCGTGATTTGTGCAAGCTGTTCCTGAAGTTGTGTGCTGAGTTGTTTTAAAGCTTCTTCGACAACATCAGTTAAATCAACTTTTTGCATTTGAATTTGGGCACGGCTGAGGCGGCTGTATGCTAGGAGTTCGGCAATTAGGGTGTCCATTTGGACTGCACCCTCTGTAATATATTGAATGTATTCTTGCCCAACGGAGTCTAGTTTATCTGTGTAATCTTCTTGCAATGCCTGAGCAAAGCCTTGCATAGTACGTAACGGTGCGCGTAAATCGTGCGATATCGTGTAAGTGAACGCTTCTAGCTCTTGATTTGTTTCTTGCAACTGTGCAGTACGTTCGGCAACACGCTGTTCTAGTTCCAAAGCGTAATTTTGAAGTTGTTCGCGTAGCAGAGATTGTTGGATAGCGATCGCTAACTGAGCCGCCACCTCTACCACAACATCTTGTGCTTGAGCATCAAAAACAGCTGTCTGAGTCGCCGCTAAGTTGAGTTCTCCTAGTAGCGTTTCTTCAACTAACATCGGAATCCGCAAACAACAACGCATTCCCGCTGCATACAGCTGTGCTAAAATAGGTGGGTAAAGCTCAACATTTGTCAAGTCTTTAACATAACTAAGGTTTTGCCGTAAGCTTTGATCGGGCGCAAAGTCTGATACTGCCATCTTTGTACCTTCAAGCGGTTGTAATTCTTTAGTGCTGCTGCCTGCGACAATCTCAGCTGTACCTGCCTCAAAATTAAATAGGGCAACAAATGCTTGCTCATAGGGTACTAACTGACGCATTTGTGTCAGCGCACTTCGGACTAAAGATTTGATACACTCAGCTGCTAGAATTGCGCGGTCAATATTATGTAAAGCAGCAAGTCTGCGGGCAGAAAGCTGAACATTTTCAGTTTGTACTTGCGCAGTTTTGAGAGCATTCTCGTAATTGTCAGACACATGTGTAATTTGCCGCCGAATAAAAAAGGCAAGGATGCCACCAGCAGCAAGCGACAGGATTATGCTAGTAAAGATGACTCGCTCAGTAGTCTGTTGGACTGCTTGGTTGCGTTGATACCGTAGCTGCTCTTCAGTAGCAATAAAATCACTAATTTGATTTCGCATCGCGTCCATGCTCTGTTTGCGAACCTGAATTGCTGATAGGGGTTCAGTTTCACCTCTTTGTTTGCGGGCGATCGCTTGAGAAATAGAGTTCTTCCAGCCTGTTTCCTCTGCCTTGATTTGCCTTAAGCGTTGATTTTGTTGGGGATTATCTGAAACTAAATCACCCAACTCATCAAAAGTAGTATTAATGGTAGAGTTAGCTTGCTGATAAGGTTCAAGAAATTCTGGCTTACTTGTAATCTGGTATCCACGTACTCCTGTCTCTAGATCCAGTAACAGTTTTTGTAAGGCATTTGCTCTGGCAATGACTTGATTAGTGTGATCGACCCATTGCATAGCCTTGAGCAGGCGGTTAATTTGCCAGATTGAAACTCCTGACAATGACAATAACAGGATAATTGGCAGAGCGATCGCGCCGATCAGCCTACGTTTGAATGCAACTTGAGTAATTTGCAGCATTTACTTATGCTATAGCAGCACTTGTACAGTAAACGACACTATCTTGAAAATAACTTTGTTTACGTA
This sequence comes from Nostoc sp. DedQUE04, assembly GCF_034530995.1. Taxonomy (NCBI): domain Bacteria; kingdom Bacillati; phylum Cyanobacteriota; class Cyanophyceae; order Nostocales; family Nostocaceae; genus Nostoc; species Nostoc sp. DedQUE04. The sequence continues at coordinate 20,053 of NZ_JAVRCA010000062.1, forward strand.
GCTGCTTTGAACACGAGCTTCAGAACTGTCTAGGGGACAACGCCAACTTCTGTTGTCATTGTTTTTTCCTCACATTTCTAGCTTCCGGCCAACCATATACCACAAACCCACGGCATAGCGGATGTAATTGAGTTCTGTAAAACCTGCTTTCGCAAACTCGTACTCGAAGTTGAAATGGATAAAGTCATCCAACCACGGTTCTTGAAAAGAAGCACTGAGGGCGTATTCACCCCGATAGGTGTCAGCATATAGTACCCAACCTCCGGGTTTGGTAATCCGGTACATCTCCTTCAGAATCTTAGGCGTCCACTCTTTAGGTGTCTCGTGAAAGAGTAGTGATGATGTGACAAGATCGAAGGAGTTGTCAGGGTAGCCAGTGTTACGGGCGTCCACCTGCTCGAAGGATGCCTGCTCACTTAATCCAGCCTTGTTAAATTTGTGCTGACTAATCACCAGCATATAAGGTGAAACATCAGTAATGCGAAAGGTGGCCTGTGGAAACCGCTGTGCCAGTGCCAGCGCTCCACCAGCCGTACCTGCACCAAGCTCTAGCACCGTCTCAATTTGAGCGTCTTCAGGAATTAGTTCAGCCATTGTCTCGCGCAACTGCTGGCAACTAACATTGTGGCTGAGGGGAATAATCGCATCCATAGCAGCATCCCAGGCTAAACACGACTGAGGGTTAGTGTAGGAATCTGTTGACCCATGAATGGGAGCGTGGATATAATCAGGGTAATATTCATGCTCAGTATGGTAGCTTTTGAGTTCCTCTTCCCAATTAATTGAGGCATATTCCTGCATTACTGAGGGCATTGCTGCGGTGATACGTTGAATTACCTCGGTTCGATACGCTTGTTTTTTTTCTGCGTTCCATCTCGGCATAATCATCTCCTACTTATACTCGTTACTGGTGTTCCTAGATTCCAATCTGGGAACGAGAAATAAACTGCAAATACAATAGAGCAATACTCCAGACAGTTTTTAATAGAGCCAATTCACAAGAAAGCTATCGTTCTGGTGCTGGTTAAAACAAACAAGCACCGGAACGATAGCTATATGTAAATTGTACAGAGTCTGCTAGAAAAATGGGCGGTTTGGGAAAACCACAGATGAAGAAGTTCACAAAAGAATATTGTCATCTCTAGTCATGTACCAACGCGCCAAGACAGTTTACTCTATATCAAGCCATCAGGAATTGAATGACTGAGTTTGTAAGCCACTTTAACTAAAGAGTGAACGGTGCTACTAGTGTAAAAGTGGCATCGTTTAAAAACAAGTTATCAGTGGTATACGGGTCAATATATAGCTTGAAGTTTCTGTGACGTATGTAGTAAGTAGGAAAATTATATGACTGAAAAGAAACATTTGTTAAACTTGCTAAACCAGGTTTTATACAAAACGTTGCATCAGCTTTTAACTGTGCAGTATTGTCATTGCGATCTAATCTAATTTGAAAATTTTGATGTCTTAAGTAGTATCCTGGCAAATTTGAGGATTCAAATGAAACACAGTTAGAAGACGCTAGCCCTGACCTTATTCTAAAACTTGCGTCTCCTCTGTCTAGAGAACTTGAAATGGGGCTAACTTCGCCAAGTAAATTGCGATGACGAATATAGTAGCTACGAAGATTAAATGCTCGTATTGAGACAGCTGGTTCAACAGGACTTGAATCTGCGATCGCAGGATTAATTGATGTAGAAATAGATATAGGAAGCGCTGATAAGGTTAGCGCTAGTGCAAAGAGGTTATTTTTCATGGCTACAATCTTTTTAGATGACCATTTAGCAAAACAATGCTCTTACTTAAGAATTGTAGTATTAATTCTAAAAATGCTAGAAATTAGTTAGAAATATTCACATAATTCGTCTTAAGCTTAAAGCTTCGTGCGATGAAAATACTCTTATTAATTGCTGTATTAATCCTGAGCTAATTAAACTCTAAAAAAACAAATTCTACGTAAAACTATGTTTATATGAAAGTTAAAGATTGAACAAAGTATCAGGGCTGAATGTTACTAAAATAGGCATTTCAGCTTTTGTTAATGCCATTGGCATCAACGCGCTAGGGGCGCAAGACCTTGCGCCCCTACGACAGGTGTAGTTCAAATACATGAAAACTACTGTAAATTAACTCTCATGCCCATTAGTCTGCCTAAGTAATGGGGATTGCGACATTCCCTAATATCTTGGAGCGGCAGATGTAAATAAAGCTAATACCAATTTGGGAAAAGAACACAACAGATACCTGAGTAGAGGTGCGCAGCTACCTGTATGCCCCTACAAGTAATCCATCTGTCGCAAAGATTAATTAAATTGGTATAACTGTTTAAATTTAAGTAAATACTGAAAAAAATCTGAAAAATTCCGCTAAAGTCTTATTTAAAACAAACTTTATTCTTTCTACAAATGAATATAGAAGAAGCACTAGTAATTTTAGATACATTTCTTGAACATGGCTTAAGTGATGTTCAGGAAATCATATTTCGTAAAGCTTGGGAAGGACAAACTTATCCAGACATTGCCGAAAGCTGTGGTTACGATGCCAATTATATAAAAGATGTTGGTTCTAAGTTATGGAAGCTACTTTCACAAGCTTTCGGGGAGGAGGTGACAAAAAGTAATTTTCGCTCAGTATTGAGACGGCGAGGCCTCCAGCGCGCTTTGCCTACGCAAAATAGCGTTTTGTCAGAAAAACTACAACCTGTGCCAGCAGTCTTGAGACAGTCTCAGCCAACAAGCAGAGCCAAAGATGCGATATCAGCGTCTTCTTTGGTAATCGAAAAACAAGACGAAAGAAAAACCCCAGTCTCTAATCCCGACTTTTTAGAAAATCCTGGTGGCTCAGTGCCCCTAAATTCCTTTTTTTACATAGAACGTCCGCCAATTGAAGAACGCACCTATACCGAAATCAATAAACCTGGAAGCCTAATCAGAATCAAAGCCCCCAGCAAAATGGGAAAAACCTCTCTAATGCACAGAATTCTGACTCATGCCAAACAGACTGGGGTACACACTGTACAGATTGGTTTACAGAGGGCAGATAGTCAAGTTTTCACTAGCTTGGAAAAATTCTTACGCTGGTTTTGTGCGAATATTAGCCGACAGTTGAACCTAGAAATCAGACTAGATGATTATTGGGATGAAGATATTGGTAGCAAAGTTAGCTGCACATTGTATTTACAGGAGTATTTGCTAGAAAAAATCGACGCTCCGGTAGTCTTAGCTTTGGATGAAGTGAATCGAATTTTCGAGTATCCAGAAATCTCTAGAGATTTTCTGCCGCTACTGCGTTCTTGGTATGAGGATGCTTCCGAATTAGAAATCTGGCAAAAACTGCGATTAGTAGTAGTTCATGCCACTGAAGCTTATATCCCACTAGATATTAATCAATCACCTTTCAATGTGGGACTGCCGATTAAGTTATCAGAATTTAGTTTAGAGCAGATGCAGGATTTGGCAGTGCGTCATGGATTGGATTGGGCTCAAGGTGAGAAAGGATTGGAAAAGCTGGCTCCTCTACGAGCAATGATTGGTGGTCATCCTTATTTAGCTCGTCTGGCTCTTTATAACCTGGGAAATCAAACAGTAACCCTAGAGCAGCTATTACAAGAGGCTCCCACAATTGCTGGCATCTACAGCAACTATTTACGGCATCATCTAGCAAATCTTCAAGAACATCCGGAACTTGCGATCGCACTCAAACGGGTAGTTACCTCTCCTACAAGTGTACAACTAGAAGCGATCGCTGCTTATAAATTAGAAAGTATGGGTCTGGTAAAACTTGAAGGAAATCAGGCAATGCCTAGCTGTGATTTGTACCAGCTATATTTCCAAGAGCAATTAACCTAAACGCTATGAATAAGTACGAATATCAAATTGGCGGTAGTCTCAAAGTCGATGCTCCTAGCTATGTAGAACGGCAGGCTGATTTTGAACTTTATAATGCTTTAATTCAAGGTGAATTTTGTTATGTATTTAGTTCCCGACAAATGGGTAAATCTAGCTTGCGGTTACAAACAAGGCATAAATTAGAACAAGCAGGCTATAGTTGTGCTTCTATCGACATGACTCGCATCGGCAACGGTAATATTACTCCTGCTCAATGGTATAAGGGCATAGTAGTTGACTTATTAAGGAGCTTTAATCTCTTTAGCAAAGTTAATATCAAAGCTTGGTGGTCAGAGCGGGAAGATTTACCTGCGTTACAGCGATTGAGCCAGTTTGTTGAAGACATTTTATTAGTTGAACTAAAAACTGAAAAAATATTTATTTTTATTGATGAAATTGATAGTGTTTTAGGTTTAAATTTCCCGGTAGTCGATTTTTTTACTTTAATTCGCTCGTGCTACAATCAACGAGCCGAAAATCCAGAATATAACCGTCTAACTTGGGCGCTGTTCGGAGTCGCAACCCCTTCAGATTTGATTGCCGATCGCAACTGTACCCCATTTAATATTGGTAAATCTATTGAACTACACGGTTTTAATTTATCGGAAGTTCAGCCATTAGCCGCAGGTTTAGAAAGTAAAGTAGCTAATCCAATGGCAGTCCTAAAAGAAATTTTAGCTTGGACAAATGGACAGCCATTTCTAACTCAAAAACTATGTCAAATAGTAGTGCAAGAAAGAACCTCTGGAAGCAAAGATGTTCAGGAACACAGAAGCATAGAAGTTGATGAACGTTATAAATTGGATAACCATTTACCGATTATTAATCAACATTTGATAAATTTTTATTACCAATTTCCCTTGTTAATATTAGAAAAACTAGTGCAGACACATATTATTGATAAATGGGAAGCAAAAGACGATCCAGAGCATTTGAAAACAATCCGCGATCGCCTGCTGATAAATGAGCAACGTACTGGAGGTTTGCTAGGACTATATCAGCAAATTTTACAAGGAATTCAGATAACTAGTGATGATGGAGAAGAACAAATAGAACTGCTATTGTCGGGTTTAGTAACCAAGCAGCAAGGGCAACTAATAGTAAAGAACCGGATTTATGAAGAGGTTTTTAACCAAACTTGGGTAGAAAAACAACTAGCAAAATTACGACCCTACTCCCAAGCATTTAACGCTTGGGTAGCCTCAGATCGCTGCGATAATTCCCGACTATTACGCGGGACAGCTTTACATGAAGCTCTGGCTTGGTCGCAAGGCAAAAGCTTGAGCGATTTAGATTATCAGTTTTTAGCAGCTAGCCAAGAATGCGATCGCCGAGAAGTTGAGACATGGTTAGAAGCAGAACGAACTAAAGAAGTTAAAGCTAGACTAGTTCAAGAGCAAAAAGCAGCTAGATTTCAAAGATTATTTTTTATAGGCGCGTTCGGTTGGGCATTAATAGTTGTTTTAGGATTGGCGATGGTGACTTTCGAGTATAAAAAGCACTGTTCAGTGACCTCAAAGCAATTACTACATCAACCATAATACTAAACCTCATCTAAGTTGAAACCTAGAGTTTTTGAAAAAATATATTTTGTAGGTTGGGTGGAGTGAAACGCAACCCAACATTACCACCAAATTTTATGTTGGGTTACGCTATCGCTGCACCCAACCTACAAAACTACTAAGACTAATGAAAGATTTGTAATTGCTAACCTGTAATGGTAATATCAAAATATCCTTATTAAATGTTTACCGTAAAAATTATTACAAATTACACCAAGTATAAAATCTAAACTTATTGAGAACATTGTTATGTATTATATTTTAAGTGGATTATTTTTTCTTTTTGGATCAATATTTTATTATCTTGGCAGTGATAACACAGCAATCATTAATTTGCTTATGGCTATATGGTTTATATTAGTAGAAATTTCGATAAACTTAAAAAAATAAATATTATCTATGTACAGTAAATCGAAAAGTTTTGATTTACCCAAATATTAACCAGAATAAAAGATATACTAACGAACAAGTTTTAGCACTTTTTTCTACGTGCCTCTGCTTTTAGCGATCGCACCTTGGGAAAACTTTTCAATTTACTGAGTTTAGAATAAATCCTCTATCTCAGCATATTTCCGCAACCGTGGTAGACACTGCCGTTGATAGAAACTGCTTAATGTCGCAATTGACAGCCCAAAGTCTTTAGATAATTCTTTCCAACTAACTTCCGGGGGTAAGCGTTTGAGAATTAATACCTGACAATTTACGTCTGGACGCCCTTTAATGTGAGTACTACGTAGTTCCATATCCGAGTCTGTCTCCACCCATGTCTCCAGGTTTTCCAAAATAGGAGGTGCTTGGGGGGTAGCTGGTATATTATCTATCGGGTCAATAGTTTCACCAATCTCACCTGACTTAGACTGATGAACCCTAAAGGAGACTGTTGTGGCTTTTTCCCGGTTTTGGTTGAGATAAAAGTCTTGTAGTCTGCGTTTTAGGTAAGCATCTAGCCAATTAATCACACTACCTTGAGTGGAGTCATAGGCTTGACCTGTTAGACCATCACAAACATTGCGGCAGAAATACAACCAAGTTTGTTGCAGTGCGTCTTGATAGTAGGGAGTATTTTCCTTCCAGAGTTTACCTTGTGTCAAACGAATGATTTGCGTGAGCAACTTCTGACGTTGAGGGCTTCCTGGTGGATGTCTACGGGCTTCGGCAACTAAGGATGCTAGCTGTTTATTTAGATCCTCCTTAACTGAAGTGCTAGACAACAGATGCCTGACTTCCTGGCTTACTGGTAGTGAATGACTCTGAATATCCAAATCAGTAGTAACATTTTCTACAGTCAGAGAGTTGTTGCTCGCATTATCAGTTTTAACAGCAATGCTATCCATATTTCCTTGCTCAGATGCCTGAATACAACGATGAATTGCTTCTTCAGGCGGGATAAAATCTTGGTTTATACTATTTTTTCGCATCTTATTTTCTTTCCTGAAGTATTTTTTTTGGGCATACTTTGCAGACTTGATGCAGTAGCCAAACATTTCTTTGCTTGATTTTTGATGCTATCTATGATTATCTGTCAGATATCAGAGATGATAACAACATGGTTGCAATGGACAATACACTTTTGTTCGCCGATTCAATTCAATCCACATAATCAACTCAGTAAGAGGAAATAATTAAATGTAAAATGCAAATCAGAAGAACCTGTTACTGTTGGGCTTTTCCCTTCTGCTTCTACTTAGTTAGACCTTCTTGAGGTTTTGGATTGAAGTTTACTTTAACCATACCTTTAATTTAGTGAATCACTCACTTTTTAACAGCATGAAAAAGTCATAATTTGTCAGGAATTTTGCTGTCAAAGTTTTATTAATTTATGTAAAAAATGTTGCTAACGTCAGAAAAAATCTTTTTTCCCACCTGTGTTAGCAGTTTTAGATTAGAAGTCTTGACTAAAGGTATAGCGAGGGACTGGGGACTGGGGACTGGGTGAAAAGTATTTTTATGTCTAAGTTTTATCATCTGTTGATGTCCTAATCACCAAGGCTTGTGCTATATCTTCTAGCAATCTCAGACTACTTATTCATTTACGGAAGTTTTGATACAAAATACTTTAGCGGCTTGCTGAAATGATATTAGTAGGAGATGATATCACGGACGCTAGCACAATGGTATTCTTGTCCGTTTAACTCCAGATAATTGACAGTTATTTCCACGGCTATGTCCTGACCATCTTGAGTTCGTTGACTAGACTCAAAAGTGAGAGAGCCTTTTTGTCTAACTTCTTCCCAGTGCGATCGCCAAGTAACCGTCGAAAAATTTGGATCTATATCGTAAACAGTCATGGTCAACAATTGGGCGCGGGAGTAGCCAAGATGACGACAGGCGGCTTCATTCACGTAAACTAGCTGGGCATCCGAATTTACAAAAAAGATAGAATCCTTAAATTTATCTAAATAAAACTGACTAAGGCGCAGGGCTGATTCTGCCTTTTGGCGATCGCTAATTTCCTGCTGCAAAAGTATATTTTGCTGGGTCAGTTGTTTTTGCAACCTTCCGATAGTCAAGTTATTTTCTACACGGGCAAAAACCTCTTCTTCACTAAAAGGTTTGGTAATATAATCCACTCCCCCGACTGCAAAAGCTTTAACTTTGTCAAAAACTTCATCCAAGGCGCTAATAAAAATCACCGGAATGTCGCGGGTTTTCTCTGAGGCTTTCAAATGTTGACAGACTTCATAACCATTCATTTCTGGCATCATGATGTCAAGCAAAATTAAATCGGGCGGTGCAGCTTGTGCTGTTTTCAAAGCTGTTTGTCCGTTAATAACTCTCCGAATTTCATAGCCAACCTGAGTTAGCATAGCGGATAAAAGTCGCAGATTATCGGGTGTATCATCAACAACAAGAATATTTGCTTTTGGTAGCTGAACTTGATGGTTATCCATATTTATTAGAAATAATTTATTAGAAAATAATTCAAAAGTCAGAAATCAGAATTCAGAATTTAATTGGAGTCCGACTGGTAAATCAATGAGTTTAGTATAAGATCCCTACCAAATCTTCTAGTGCATTCACTACACGAAGATTTAGCGATATTTAATTAGTGGCAGGTCTCAATCCCCCACTTTCTTGTTTTGACTTCTGAATTTTGATTCAAAAATCATTTCTTACAGTTGTGTTAAATCAATAACTTTATCAATGCGAAAGTTATTAACCCAATCAGACAGAGTGTTTGTCAAAAGAGCAGATTCTTCAGGAATTTGCTCAAGCAAGCTAAAAATCAGCTTTTCATCAGTACACAGTGCCGCTTGGTGTAGCTGTGCTACCCATTCAGTGGGCATCTGAGCTAGCATCTCTTCTAATGATAAAAGTTTCAGGTCGGAATTTTCAGCAAATTCGTCTTTTTGAAGGGGTTTATCTGCATATACATAACGCACCCCTAAATATTTAGACATCATATTTAAGATTACTTCCTCTCGGAAGGGCTTACGTACAAAATCGTTGCAGCCAGCCGATAAAACCACAAAGCGTTCCTCGTCAAAAGCACTAGCAGTTAGGGCAATAATCACAGTAGCTTGACCTTTTAAAGTAGCTCTAATTTGTTTAGTAGCTTCATACCCATCCATTACAGGCATCCGCATATCCATCCAAATCAGTTGTGGTTCCCAAGTTTCCCAAAGAGTCACCCCTTCTTGACCATTTTCAGCATGACGTACCTCGAAGCCAAGGGATACTAGCATCTTGACTAAGAGTTGGCGATTTTCCCATTTATCTTCAACTACTAAAATCCGGTATTTTGGTTGATTAGGCTCTAAACCAATTACTCGTCGTTTTAGCTGTAGAATTGGAGCTTCAGCTACTTCTGCTAGACTAATTTGGAGATCGAAAGAAAAAATCGTTCCTTGTCCCAAAGTACTGCTAACAGTAATACTTCCCCCCATTAGATGCACAAATTGTTGGCTAATAGTTAAACCCAAACCTGTTCCTTGCTGAGATTTTCGACCTGCTTCTGTTTGAACAAAGGGTTTAAACAACTTTTCAATTTCGGCAGGTGCAATCCCTGTCCCAGTATCTTCAACTTCAAAATGAAGCCAGAAGAATGAAGGGCGAGAGTTTCTTATTACTTGTGTCCCTTCTTGTTGCTGTAGTTTACTTTCTTCTTTCATTCTCACTCGTAAACTGACGCCACCTTCTTGAGTAAATTTGATAGCATTACCAAGGAGGTTAATCAAGATTTGACGCAATTTACTTTCATCAGTATGCACATATCTAGGAACTTCCGGTCTGCGTTCAAACATCAACTGTAAACCTTTGGATTCTGCTTTAATTTGAAACATCTCTTCAAGTGAATCAAGTAGAGTGTACAAGTCAAAGCTATTGTTATTCAATGTCGTTAAACCTGCCTCAATTTTGGACATTGACAACACATCATTAATCAAGGTAAGCAAATGTTCTCCACTGCGACTGATAATTTCTAAATGTTCCAACTGAGAAACATTGATAGAAGAATCGCGCATCATTAGCTGAGTAAAGCCAAGAATGCTGTTGAGAGGAGTACGAAGTTCGTGACTCATGTTTGCGAGAAATTCGCTTTTGGCACGGTTGGCAGTTTCGGCTTCTTTGGCTTTTAGTTCTAATCTATGGCTGTAGTTCTCTAACTGTTCGCCAGAGATTTTTAACTGTCGCGTTAGCCAAGACACTCCAATCAATAGAAATCCCATTGATAAGAATCCCACTAACATCATCGTTCCTGCTAATCGTTGAGCCGGCGCAAAGGCTTCTTCCTGGTTCATCTCCACCATTAAGGCTAGGTCTTGGTCATTGAGCCAGTGATATACCCCAATTACTAACACTCCAGCATAGTTTGGATAAAGTCCTTGACCGCTAATTCCACCCATTGCTGCATCAATACCTTGGCTGCTAACTCCTTGAGAAAAGTCCGGTGTTTTATTTTTATCTTTAGAAATAAAAGCGTTTTTAGTTACTAAAGAACCAACCAAATAAGTTTCTCCGCTCTTACCTAAGCCTGTACGTTCTCGTACAATTTGATCTATTCTGCCTAAATTTAGATCGGCTAAAAGGACACCTTGACGTACCTTGGCTGCATCACGTAGAGGGGTTGCAAAAGTAACTGATGGCTTACCAGTAATCGGTGAGGCATAAAAGATGGGGGCAAAAGAGTCTCCTGGCTGAATCTGTTCAATATAGGTGATGTTAGCTGAAATTTCATATTGACCTTCACGCTGTTTATTAGTAGATAAAATAATCCGATTGCTCCGGTCAAGAATGGAAATTTCTCCCAGACTTGGCTTGATTGTAGCCATATTTGCAAGATAATCTGAGAGAACTTTGTAAGCTTTTCGATAATTTGCGTCGGCGGGTTTGGAATTTAAAAGGATTTGAAAATTATTTTGTACGTCTGGAAACTGAGTTACTAAGAGAAAGTCTCGTTCTTGGTCTTCAAACCAACGGGTAATTTCTTCTTCTTTGAGAGTGGCAGCAGCACTGAGCCGTTCAAAAGCAGCTTGCTTCAAAGCTTCCCTCGCATTGATAAAAGCAAATCCTCCTACTACACCTACAGTTACTAAGGATAGGAATAAGAAGGAACTGGCAACTTTAATAGTTAGGTGCTGATTCCAGAAGTTCATATATTTACAACTTGTTTCTTATTCTAAAGATATTTATCTTTTTTATTATTCATGTAGATTGATTATTCCTTTAGTTAATATAAATAATTATTGATTACCATTGAGCAAAAATCTGTTTTATCCGCTTAATTGCTTCATCAGTTGCTTGCTTTGAAGAAATTTTATCTACAATTATTCGATTAAGAGCTTTTCCCCAGATATTCTCCTCTAACACTACGCTGTATGCCGGGTTTTGGACATAATAAAACAACCGCGTTGAACCTTCCGTCACTGTCTTGACCGCAGTTGAAACGTGTGGGTCAGCTGGGTTTTTCCAAAATGGGTCTTGCCAAAGTGTCTTGATGACAGGTAAATTACAGCCTCCAGCAGCTTTCAGATACTTACCTATCACCTGTGATTGGGTGAGATATGCAAGAAAATCCAAAGCTTTTTTCTGTTGCTGGGAATCGGCGAACAAAACTGCTTGCCGAAGTGTGAGTAGATAACGCATTGGCTTGCCGTTGGGTTTATTGGGAAATTTTAAAATACCAAGCTTATGGCGATAGGTGTCGGGATCTTGGCGCACAGAGCAAGGAATTGAGAGGGTGTTGTTAGGAGTCATCACCACCATACGGTTGAGCAAGCTGCGATTATTATCTGGATTTAACCAATTGAGTGCATCTGGTGGTACATAACCTTGTTGGTAAAATTTGGTATACCAATCTAATGCTTGGACAATTTTTTGTATGACCTTTGGATCGTCGATCAGGAGTTTACCTTCTGAGTCGAGAATTTGCACATCGTATGCTTCTAAAATATGCTCAAAAAAGATGTAGGTATCTGAAGCTCCAGTAGAAAAAGGAAAACCTAACCCATAAATATCCTGTTTTTGCTGTTTTGCCCGCAGTTCGTTTTGTACTTGTTTCCAAAAGTCCCAAAAACCATCCCAATCTTTGGGGATATCGCTTTCACTGCGACCTATTTGCTCTAGCAAGTCTCGCCAGTAAAAAATATGAACCGTTGCCTGATTGATTGGAACTGCATAGTAGCTTCGCTTTTTTGCAGCATTATTATAATAATTAACAGCTTGCAGGGCATATTCAGGATAAAGATTTTTGACTGGCTCAATTACATCCGTTACATCCGCTAGTTTCCCTTCCCAAGCCAAATGCGGATTCAAGGCTCTTTCAGCGCCGTAACTCATCATGATATCGGGTGGATTACCTGCGTGAATGGCCCTACGCGCCTTCTGCGGTAGCTCATCGCCAATATAGAAGGAAAGCTTGACTTGATTACCAGTTTGTTTTTCCCAGTTGCTCACCAACTGCTTGATTGCTTCATCTTCATCCACAGTAAAACCTTTATCCCACCAAATCTTTAAAACGGTGTTGTCAGTAGGGGAATGGGTGACTGAAGATTGTTTTAATTGAGAGGTGTTACTACAAGCAATAATTATCAAGCTGAGTGTCAATACGATGAACACATATCTGCAATAATAGTAATATTGCGGCTGATTATGAAAGCCTTTAGCAATTTGACTAGCTTTTGTTTTAAATGTCATATTTATAAAAGCTTACTGCCATTGGTCAAAAATTTGCTTAATTCGGGCGATCGCTTCATCAGCTGCTTGCTCTGGAGAAATTTTATCTACAACAATTCGATTGAGCGCCTTACCCCAGACATTATCTTTTAAAACCAAGCTATAGGCTGGGTTTTGGACAAAATAAAATGGGCGAGTTTCTCTGTTGAGAAATATATTAATGGCAGTCGAGAGATAAGGATCTTTGGAATTTTTCCAAAAAGGATCTTCCCACGCTGATGTTAAAACTGGTAAATGACGGCCTCCAGAAGCCTTGAGATAATTTCCCATCACTTCTGGTTGTATTAAGTATGCAAGAAACTCCTTAGCTAGTTTCTGTTTCTGAGAATTGGCAAATAAAAACGCTTCCTTAACCGTAATTAAGTAGCGCATTGGCAAGCCATTAGGTTTATTTGGAAACTCTAAGATACCAAGTTTTTGATAATATGTATCAGGGTTTTGCCGCACAGCAGCAGGAATTGAAAGCGAGTTGTTAGGAGTCATCACCACGCTTTGATTGAGTAAGCTACGATTATTATCTGGATTCAACCAATTTATAGCATCTGGTGGGACATAGCCTTGCTGATAAAAATTTGTGTACCATTTTAAGCTGTTAATAATGCCTTGACGCACTTTCGGCTCGTCAAGGAGGAGTTTATCCATAGAATCTAAAATTTGCACGTCGTATGCTTCTAAAATCTGCTCAAATAAATAGTATGTATCAGCAGAACTAATGCCGAAAGTAAATCCTAACCCATAAATATTCTGTTTTTTATCTGGTATTTGTTTTGTCCGCAAGTCATCTTGTATTTGTTTCCAAAGCTCCCAAAAATCATCCCAATCTTTTGGTACATCACTTTCTTTACGACCTATTTGCTTTAGCAAATCTCGCCAATAAAAAATGTGAATAGTTGCTTGACTCATTGGCAGAGCATAGTAGCTTCGCTTTTGAGTAACATTGTTATAAGACTGAACAGTTTTGAGGATTTTTTCTGGGTAAAAACTTTTAAGTGGCTCAATTACATCTGATACATCTGCTAGTTTGCCTTCCCAACTTAAACGGGGAATAATTTCTCGATCGGCAGTATAACTGGTAACAATATCAGGTAGATTACCAGCCTGAATTTCTCTTTGAATCTTCCGTGTTAGCTCATCTGTGGAATATAAAGAAAGCTTGATTTTGTTGCCAGTTTGTTTTTCCCACTCACTAACTAGTTGCTTGAGAGCTTCATCCTCTTCCTGAGTAAAACCTTTATCCCACCAAATCCTTAAATCGGTACTTTCACTAGATAACTTATTAAATGGGGAAGGCGAGGATTGATATGTGTTAGTGCAAGCAACAATTATCAAGCCGAGAATTAATGCTATGAGTGCGTAGCGACGGTTGGTTAGTCTTGGTACTACACTAAAAGCTTCTTTAGCTTTCTGCTGACTCTTCAAGACTTGAGTAATCTGACTGGCTTTTTTTCTGGACACCACACTTCTAGAGCTTATATTTAAACTGAATAGATACAGCAGAATTCAGAATTCAGAATTCAGAAGTCAGAATTCAGGAGTAAAACACGCTTTATATCTGAGTAACAGATTTAGCTTGTTTACTTTACAGCTTGAAATCTACTGTATATTCAATTTAAGGCTTTTTGTTGGTCTCTCAATAATTTACAAGCGATCGCTCTTAAAAGAGATGGGCAATTGCTTGCTCTTTGCACGGAAGGAAGCGCCTTAGCAAAGCGGGGCGCTAGCACCTCGCCTCCCTATTTGCACCGATTAGAATAATTATTCTGCCGCGTGGTTTAATAATTCCATTGATGAATCGAATGCAAGGCGTTATATTAAGCACCTCGCATTCTGAAGATTTCTATTTGACTGTGGGGTTGAGGATTAAACAACTACCAAGTTATTTTGACTTAGTGACACTCCACCAGATAGTTGTGCAAATTGTACCTGAGCAAATCCACCCGCACTACCATCTTGGTCAAAATATAGTGCGCCTGTAGTGTTGTTATAGATAACTCGCTGATTGCTGGTTGTTGCAGATGTTCCAAGGGTAAAAGAGCTAGCTGAGAGTAAACCTGATGATAACCCGCCACCAAAACCAGCAGCCGATACCTGAATCAGTTCATTAGTCGCGTTGAAATTATAAATATTATCAATGCCTTCACTGAAACTATTGAAAACAAAGGTATCAGTACCACCTCCTCCATAAAGGTTATCATTACCTTTGCCACCTTTGAAAGTATTCTTACCAGAAGCGCCAGAGGCTGTGAGAGTATCATTGCCATCGCCTCCATCCAGTAGATTATTGCCTGATGAATAGTCAACAATCAAGCGATCGTCACCAGCATCACCATTGAGCGTGTTATTGCCAGAGACAGTATAAGCTCCGTATGAGGAATATAAGGAGGCTGAACCAGCAGCTGTGAGAGTATCATTGCCATCGCCCCCATTCAGTAGGTTATTGCCTGATGAATAGTCAGTAACTAAGTTATCGTCACCAGCGCCACCATTGAGGGTGTTCTTACCAGAGATTGCATCGAGATCAAAATCGCCTCGGTAGTCGTCGTAGGAGCCAGAGACGTTCAGAGAATCATTATCATCACCACCAGAGAGCGAATTATTCCCATTTGAATAGTCAGCACTCAAGTAATCCTTACCTGCACCGCCGAGAATCGTGTTATTTCCACGTCCCCCAGCCAGGGTATCGTTGCCATTGCTCCCCACAATCAAATCATCGTAGTTCGTACCTGAGATATTTAATTGTTCGATATTCTTGTAGCTCACCTGATTCGGGCCTGCTGTAATCGAACCAGCATTAGTAGCAGTATTGAATGTTGAAGTGATTCCCTGGCCGATGGAATAGTTATAGAAAGACAACAAATCATCACCCTTCCCTCCATCTATAGTATCTTTGCCGCGATCGCCTCCGGTGAGTGTATCGTTGCCATTGCCCCCGACAATCAAATCATCGTAGGCTGTACCTGAGATATTTAATCGTTCGATATTCTTGTAACTAACCTGATTCGTGCCTGATGTAATAGAGCCAGTGTTAGTAACAGCATTGAATGTCGAAGTGATTCCCTCACCCCCGCTAGAATTACTGTAATAATAACCTTCTAATAAATCATCACCTTTTCCGCCATCGATAGTATCATTGCTACTATTGGCGTAGAGCGAGATAGTATCGTTGCCATTACTCCCCACAATCAAGTCATTGTAGGCTGTACCTGAGATATGTAATCCTTCGATATTCTTGTAGTTAATCAGATCCGTGCCCGCCTTAATCGAGCCAGTGTTAGTAGCAGCATTGAATGTTGTTGTAATTCCCCCACTAGGATAGATATACGAAACGCTTAACAAATCGTTACCTGTTCCCCCATCTACTGTTTGAGTCGCTAAGGAAAGTGGAGAAGTATATAGGACGAAAGAGAAGGAATCATTACCATTCTCTCCATTGAAAATGTTATTACCAAACCTACCCTCGGCTTTTTTGTCGTCGTAGTAGCCAGAGGCAAAGAAAGAATCATTGCCATCCCCGCCATTGAGGATGTTATCGCCCGTTGAATAGTTAACACTCAATTGATCGTCACCAGCACCACCATTGAGTGTGTTATCACCAGAGGTAAAAGAGGCGGAATAGTCGTATTCGCGAGAGGCACTAAGAGAATCATTGCCATCTCCTCCATTGAGGATGTTATCGCCTGTTGAAAAGTTAGCATCTAATTGATCGTCACCAGCACCACCGTTGAGGGTGTTATTGCCATCTGTCTTAGACGCAGAGAGATTATCACTGCCATCTTCTCCATTGAGGATGTTATCGCCTGTTGAAGAGGTAGCACTGAATTGATCGTTACCAACACCACCGTTAAGGATGTTATCGCTTGTTGAATAATCAACATTCAAGTAATCGTTACCTTCACCGCCAAAAATTGTATCATTGCCATAATTTGAATCGTTGCCACTACTGCCTCCGAAGAGTAAATCGTTGCCATTGCTTCCGACAATAAAATCAGCGTAGGTTGTACCTCTAATTTCTAATTGTTCGATATTGGTGTAGTTAATCCGATTTGTGCCAGCCTGAATTGAGCCAGTGTTAGTAGCAGCATCGAAACTCGAAGTGATTCCTTTAGTAGCACGTGTGTAATATACAGACAAAGAATCCTGACCTGTTTCTCCATTTACACTTTGAGTCGTTAAGGAAGAGGGGGAAGTTTTTGAGGCGGACAAATGGAAGTCATCATTACCAGCGCCTCCATTTAGAGTGTTTCTACCCCGGACTTCATCGGCGTAAAAGGAATCATCGCCGTCTTTGCCTGAAACCGTATTGTTGCCAGCAGAATAGCTAATATCAAGGTAGTCATCTCCTGCATCTCCACTGAGGATGTTATTTCCAGAAGAATAGGAAGCATCAAGGGTATCATTTCCCTCATCACCCCGCACCAGATTATTACCAGTACCACCACGGAGAGAGTCGTTACCTGTACCACCACGGAGGGAGTCGTTATCCGTACCACCAAGGAGAGTATCATTGCCTGAACCACCAATGAGGGTATCATTTCCGGCATCACCGCTTAAAAGGTCGTTGCCATTTTTGCCATCGATGATATCATCACCCACTTTAGCGTTAATTGTATCTGCGTCCTGAGTACCCAATAGAGTATCTTTACCGTTGGTTCCAATGATATTCACCATAACTCTTACCTTCCTGAATCGATATTTTGAGTAACTTCAGCTATTAACTTGTTGTTAATGTTGTTTGAGGACACACGGAAATCGCCGAGAGTTGACGCTTTCGACATACTGTTATGCCACCCTTGAGGGTTAGCATTTTCTCGAAGATTTATCCTATTGATGAGCTTGTAAGTAGGACTTATCTAACTGATTTGAAAAAGGCAGGAGATTCAAAGTTAAATTCTTTGCCTATTCCCTACTTCCTTTTTCATTTGTTATTTGCGTACCCGTTAATAATGCTAGTTAAGACTATCTAAGTCTTAGCATTGTACATATTTATGAGCGTGTATTTAGGAAAACAGATGGTTTCACACTTTTTTTATCATTCTCGATCCGCAGATCAACCCAGCCATCACTGACAAAGTGTCGAAAAATCAAGCTTGAATACCTAAAACCCACACTTCATATTTCTTCTCAAAGCATAGCCCTACTGTGGTAAATATAGAGAATAATTCACTTTCGATAGGGAAATAATTTTTATGCAGTTGTTGTGGGCTATTGCCCGTAAGTGTGTAGCTTAAAAATAGGGAACATCTAAATAACACTTTGATAACCATATCTGAAGATTTACTGAGATGTCCACACTTATAGACATATCTTTGCATACTCTTTACATTATTTGCCGATCGGTATAATCTCAGTACTTATCTTTATATATTCTTCATGTCTGAAAACCACTAATAATCCAGAATACAGCAGCTAAACAGCAGCTAAACAGTTGTTTTATTTGCTCGTGTAGCGTGTCGTTGCCCTTAGTAAACAAGCAAGCTGTAAGAGTTTTTGAAATCTGGGGTTATACTGTGAGGTTGTGACGATAAGTTACAGGAGTTGAAAGCGATCGCTCCAAAGGATTGCCATATTATCAAGAGCTACTTAAGAATAACCTCCACCAAACATACTCTCGTAGCGTAGGCGTAGCCCGTCCTAACCATAGCCAAGAAACTACTGAGGACGGTGAATCTGAAACTCGATTATATTAGAAGTTTTGGACAAAAATAGATTTTTATTCAAAAAAACAGTAGTCAGGAAATGAAGGCGTATTAATATAGTAGATTTCTTTAACCATGCCAATTTGAAAAAAGAATGCAATATCAATATATAGATATTAAGAGAGTGTGCGAGTGTGCGTTCTGATTAGCAAAAATTTTTTAAATTGGCATCAGTATAGTATTCATATAGATGACAGTAAAGGTCAACTATAGCAATCTGATTTGATTTCTGAGTTAATCGTAGGGACTAGGGACTGGGGATGGTGGGGCCCCCTCTGGGGATAAGGGGTAATGGGGACTGGGGACTGGGAAGAAGGAATAAAGCTGTACTGAGTTTTTTTCAAAAATCAAATATGAGTCCTATAGTACTTATAGATATATAAATTTATTCCTCTTCACTTCATTAATTCTTCATACAATCAGTATTGTATGCGTTTACAATTGTTTGTGTATCGATTTAACGTAGTATGTGCTTTTTGTTTACAGCTATTTTCAGGTAAATAGACCACGCGGTAGGGGTACAAAGCCTTGCGTCCCTATGACAGATATGATTCAAATACATGAAAACTGCTGTAATACCGTTTATTTGTGAAGCTGCATATAATTCACCCCCGATGGTATCTCTGCACGCGAACTGTTCGAGATCGTTATTCGGATAATGCAGGAACTCTGATGATTTCAAGGATCGTGCGATCGCAAACGAAGAGATCGATGGTAGATCACTGTCAATGCAAGGATTCTTTTAGATTAACCACCTTGTATGGTAATTTCTGAGCTTGATAAATAAATGTAAAGAATAAGTTGGCATTGCATAAACTTTGCTTTTTAGCTTGATGAATTAACTAAGAAACTAAAAAGTTGAAGGTACAAGATTGAAAATATCTTGTTATCTCCTTAATTAGTTGCTTCAACAACATAGTTCTTCTAAAGGAGAAAAAATGAGTACATTAGAGCAAAGTCTTAGTCAATTCCGAGCTTTACCAAAACCAGAGTCATCTCGATTAATTGACTTTGAAGAAGCAGAAATTCGTCCTGGTATAGTAAGTGACACATATATTTTAGTTGTCAGTGGAACGAAACCATACTTGAATTTGGAAGTGAATCTTGTGCCACTTGTATACGTCCAGCAACCTGAATATTGGGGAGTTGAGGTCGTTGGTACTTTGCCCGGAATTGGACTACCAGCGATCGCACCTTATATAGTTTCTCTGCCAGTAGACGGCATTCGTGGCAAACAAGGTATTGAAGTTATTGGTGCTAATGGTTCCAAGCAACTGCCTTTTCTAGATGTTAAGTATTCCTAATTCCCGATGTAAATATGTGTAGAACCACCATCTTAAAAGCTGTTACAAAAGCTTAAAAACCGCCCGAAAATTTATTTTCAGGCTAATAGCAAGAATTGGTTGAAACGGACTAAAAATACTTTATTAGTCCGTTTCAACCAATTCTTGCTATTAGAGGTTGTTTGAAAAGTCTCATTTATTACTTGCCTAAGTGATTGGAAATCACGCCTACACAATCAAAACCTACTTTCGCAGAGGGTTAAAAACCCTTGTAACGCATAACCATTTTGATACGCTTCCAGACTGTAGATTTGGACGATCGCAGCTGAGTTAAGATTTTTGGCAATTGTGTACTGATTGCAAAACTGCAACAGATCGCTGAAACTGGGATATGAATTTTTGAGCAGTTTATATTACTACAGGTAATGAGTCAGTTTCTCAGTACCCCCAATAAACTAGAGTTCTGGAACCATTGTAGATTTCTTTACTTATGTCGTATCCAGGAATACTGACCATACTGCTAAACCCTGGTGATTTCTAAATTTATTGTTCTCAAACCAGTAACATCAGTTTGTATGTGTTTTTTCATACAAGCAACTAGAGCAAATTATCGCAGTAGATAGAACTGTATTTGATGTCCCAAATTCAAAGGCGAATAGCCGTTCAGAAACGAGAACATCTTGCTATAAGAAAGAAAAGTTGTTAGTAAAGCCTTAAATAATACTCAAAGAAGAAACCAAAGGAAAAGGTGAGAAAAAACCCACCTCTTAAGAATCGATATGATAGACAAGTAAACAAAATTTAAAAAATATTTATCGAATGGTAGATCAATCATCTGGCTTGTCCAAGGTCAAAGACTCAATAACACAAAAACTCTTCTTGGGTAATGAACCTAATGCAGAGTTAATTGCAATTCTCACCGTTTACTTTGTCCAAGGAATTTTAGGGCTATCGCGTCTAGCCGTTAGCTTTTTTCTCAAAGATGAACTACTCCTGAGTCCAGTCCAGGTATCGGCGCTATTGGGAATTGTCTTCCTACCTTGGATGATCAAGCCGGTGTTTGGTTTCATCTCTGATGGCTTGCCTATATTTGGCTATCGTCGCCGTCCTTACTTAATTTTATCCGGGATACTGGGAACTGCTTCTTGGATGAGTCTGGCCACAATAGTTCATACTAGCTGGGCAGCTACCTTAGCGATCGCTCTTGGTTCTCTTAGTGTCGCCATGAGTGATGTCATCGTTGACTCGTTGGTTGTGGAACGAGCCAGAGGCGAATCGCAAGCAAAAGCCGGTTCATTACAATCTCTCTGTTGGGGTGCTTCTGCGATCGGAGGTTTAATAACAGCCTACTGTAGCGGTCTACTACTTCAATACTTTACTACCCGTACCGTCTTTGGGATTACCGCTTTATTTCCGCTGATCGTTTCAGGGGTGGCTTGGTTAATTGCTGAGTCCCCCGTTAGCAAAGATCCTGAAGATAGTAATCAGACTAACTCTGTACCAATCAAACATCAACTGGAACAGCTACGCCAAGCCATTAGCCAAAAAACAATTTGGCTACCAACGGCGTTTATCTTCATTTGGCAAGCTACCCCAAATGCTGACTCAGCCTTTTTCTACTTCGCTACCAACGAACTCCACTTTGAACCAGAATTTTTGGGGCGAGTAAACTTGGTGGGAAGTTTCGCTTCTTTGGCAGGTGTTTGGATTTTTCAACGTTTCCTCAAAAGCATCCCTTTTCGCGTGATTTTTGCTTGGAGTACTGTGCTTTCGTCACTTTTGGGGATGACGATGCTGTTGTTGGTAACTCACACAAACAGGCTATTAGGTATAGATGACCACTGGTTTAGTTTGGGTGATAGCCTGATTTTGACTGTGATGGGGAAAATTGCCTTTATGCAAGTGATGGTGCTAGCAGCAAGGCTTTGTCCTTCTGGTGTGGAAGCGACATTATTTGCCTTGTTAATGTCAGTCTATAATTCAGCCGGAACGGTTTCCCATGCAATCGGAGCATTAATCACCTATTGGCTGGGGATCACCGCAACAAACTTTGAGTCACTTTGGCTCTTGGTGTTAATTACTAACCTCAGCACGCTGTTACCCTTACCATTTATCAAATGGCTACCTGCTGCTGAAGAGCAAACTGAGACACTCAAAGATAAGGAACAAGCGTTTTTGCCAGATTTGATGTCTGAGTTGGTACTGAGAGAACCAAAGTCAGAAATAGTCGAATAGTGTAATAAATCTCACGCCAATTCAAGCCATTGCGCTGCCTTGCCGTGTTAGCAACTGGCATAGTGAAGCCGCAAAAAAACTATTAGCGGCTACATATTTTCGTCCAAAATAACCAGAAAAAACCAAGTATATGCGTTTGAAAAGTCAAGAAACCTCAGTTACAGAAAAATCCTACACCCGTGCAGACTGGCAAGGAGGATATCAATCTCTCACCGAAGAGTTTGATTATTGGATTGATGATATAGAAGGGCAAATTCCCAGAGAGTTACAAGGTACGCTGTTTAGAAATGGCCCCGGTTTGCTGGATGTGAATGGACAACCTCTTCATCACCCGTTTGATGGGGATGGAATGATTAGCAAAATTACCTTTACAAACGATCGCGCTCATTTTCGCAATCGCTTTGTCCGCACAAGTGGCTATTTGGCAGAGCAAAAGGCGGGAAAAATTCTCTATCGCGGTACTTTTGGTACTCAAAAACCTGGTGGTTGGTTAGCTAATATTTTTAACTTTAAACTCAAAAATATCGCCAATACAAATGTTATCTATTGGGGCGGTAAACTGCTAGCAATGTGGGAAGCGGCTGAAGCATATCGTCTCGATCCTTATACTCTTGAAACACTAGGAAATGAATATTTTAATGGTGCTTTGTCAGCAGGTGAAGCTTTCGCTGCACATCCCCGCTTGGAAAATAATTGTGAGCAAGATGGGGGCGCACCTTGCCTAGTCAACTTCTCGATTAAGCCAGGATTATCTACCACAATTACTATTTTTGAGCTAAACCCAACGGGTGAAATTGTCAGACAGCACGCTCATAAGGTTCCAGGTTTCTGTTTCATTCACGATTTTGTCATTACTCCCAATTACTGCATCTTCTTTCAAAATCCTGTTAAATTTAATCCCATACCTTTCGCTTTGGGAATACGTGCGGCAGGAGAATGTATCAAATTTCAGCCAAATCAGCCAACTCAAATTCTAATTATTCCCCGCTTCCCCAAAGCAGGGGAAGAAGAGATAAAATTTCTGGAAACTCAGTCGGGTTTTGTCTTCCACCACGTTAATGCTTTTGAGGTAGGAGGAGAAGTTTTGATTGACTCCATTTGTTACCAAAATTTGCCAGAAGTGGAACCCAACAGTGATTTTCGACAAGTTGATTTTGAAGCTTCTTCACCTGGGCAACTTTGGCGATTTTCTCTGAATTTAAAGGATGGGATAGTACGGCGGGAATTGATTGAGAGCCGATGTTGTGAATTTCCCAGTATACATCCGGCGAATGTGGGACGCCCTTATCGATATCTATATATAGGTGCGGCTCATGCAGAAACTGGTAATGCTCCCTTACAAGCATTGTTGAAAATTGATTTAGAGTCTGGAGAAAGACAATTTTGGAGTGCTGCACCCCGTGGTTTTGTAGGTGAACCAATTTTTGTCCCGCGCCCAAATTCCGAAAAGGAAGATGATGGTTGGATATTAGCTTTGGTTTATGATGCTGCTCATCACCGCTCAGATTTGGTAATTTTGGATGCTAGTGATTTCTCTAAAGGAGTAATTGCACGGTTACATCTGAAGCATCATATCCCCTATGGTCTGCATGGAAGCTTTACTTCTGAGGTTTTTGGGGAAATTTGATCCCCTATTTGGGTGAAACCATTTTTTCGCTGGCAATAATATGCAAATCTATATTTTTGAGCAAGCGCACCAATTTTTGCGTCAAAGATCCTTTGAGGAGCATTTGCCAGCGCGATCGCTGACTTTCACCGATTACAATTTGAGTAATCCGGTGTCTCTCGGCGACTTGGGCGATCGCATTAGCTATATTACTGTTGGTAACACGAAGAAAAGTACCTTCAAATTCTTTACAAAGTTTCTCACAAGTGTGGATATGCAAGCTTTCCTCCTTAGTGAGGAAGCGTTCTGGATCGGCAACAAACAAGGTATAAAGCGGCGCGTTCATATAGTTAGCCAACCTCGCACCCCGACGTAACAATTGCACTGAGTTGGGATAAGTGGATACACACACCAAAACCCGCTCGTGAATATTACAAAATTGTCCGTTGGGAGTAGAGGCGATCGCATTTTCTTCCACGTTGTCTGCCACTTCCCGCAAAGCCAACTCCCGCAAAGCAATCAGGTTACGGCGTTGGAAAAAATTATCGAGGGATTGTTGGATTTTTGGCTGTGCGTAAATCTTCCCTTCTAATAACCGTTCTTGCAGTGTCTCTGGTGTGACATCCACTACCACTATTTCATCTGCTTCATCCATAATCCTGTCAGGAACCCGCTCCCGGACTACCACACCTGTAATTCTGGCTACTAGGTCGTTGAGACTTTCCAAATGTTGCACATTCATGGTGGAGTAGACATCAATCCCAGCTGTCAAAACTACTTCGACATCTTCGTAGCGCTTTTCACGTGCAGAACCAGGGA
Organism: Nostoc sp. DedQUE04; assembly: GCF_034530995.1. Taxonomy (NCBI): domain Bacteria; kingdom Bacillati; phylum Cyanobacteriota; class Cyanophyceae; order Nostocales; family Nostocaceae; genus Nostoc; species Nostoc sp. DedQUE04. The sequence goes on from NZ_JAVRCA010000062.1 coordinate 44,314, forward strand.
CATTGGTATGGGCAAGTTCATCGATTAAAACTAATTGTGGCGATCGCTTTAAAATAGCATCTGTATCCATATCCGTTAGCGTCAACTCACCGCGAGGATATTGCTTACGGGGTATAATTTCCAGTCCCTCTGCCTTTTCAGCCGTCTCCTTGCGTCCGTGGGTTTCCAAAAGCCCAACGACAACATCAATTCCTTCTTGTTTGAGTGCGTGTCCCTCTTCCAACATTCGGTAGGTTTTGCCTACTCCAGGAGCCATACCAATAAAGATTTTATGCTTACCCCGCCGTCGTGCCGGATAAAGCGAGTAACTTGCAGAATTTAAAGGCGCATTCCCAGCCGAACCAGTATTGGTCATTTGTCCTTTGTCATTGGTCATTTGTCATTGGTAAGGATTTTAAGCCTATTTTCGTTTCGTAGCATAATTTGGTTTATTCCCGCCCACTTACTTAGTACTCCTACTTCATCGGAAACGAAAACAGCGCTTTCCCCATGCCCCATGCCCATTTACTGATTTTGCTGACGATTAATATCTTGCAAGTCAAGAGCATAATTCAATCGCAGAACATTGACTCCTGGTTCGCCAAAAATCCATAAAAATCTGTCATCAGTATACTTATTAATTAAACGTAAAATCTCATCTTCTTTTACTCCCCGCGCACCAGCAACCCGCGTCAATTGCTGCCGTGCTGCTTTAAAGGAAATATGCGGATCTAAACCCGAACCAGAGGTATAAATTATATCAGCTATCGGTTGAAGATTTTCCTCTCGCAATTTATCTGCCTCTTCTAAAATCCGCTTAAGTAATTCTGGATTGCTGGCAGCGAGATTGCTAGCTCCAGATATGCCAGTTGGCTTGGCTTTTTTTCCTTGACTATATCTAACAGTACTAGGACGAGAATGGAAATATCGCTCAGATGTGAATACCTGACCGATTAAAGCCGAACCAATTGGTTCATTACTCAGATTCCGCACGATACTGCCATTCGCTTGATAGGGCAAAAAAACTTGACCCACTACAAGAATTATCAGCGGATAGATGATTGCAGTCAACAACCAAAGCATTAGAGTTATAAAAATTGCTCTGATAGTTTCTCGAATAATAGCCATAAAAAGTTTTCCAATTGCGCCTATAATTTAATTTTTAATTTTTAATTTTTAATTCTTTTGCCCACCTAGCAGGATGTTACAAGATGCTGTTAGCAACAGCATAAACAACTGGGGCAGTTACCACATTCAAGCACAGCAAGATGAAAATAGCGAGTGGTAGATGTTGTTTATGCCATTGCGACTAAACAAAGGATATCGCCAAAGCAGTGCTGAATGAAAACGATATTTATTCATATTCTTCTTGTCCCTCCTATCAACAGGTAAAAGTAAAAATGTTTATTATTTTACTTTGGTCAAGATGCGATCGTTTCTCAGCGTCTCTACTTTTGCTATCCTTAAGCCAAACCTACAAGTGTAATCAGTACATCGATCAACTTAATTGCAATAAACGGCGCAATCACGCCACCTAAGCCGTAAATTAAGATATTGCGTTGGAGTAACTGATTAGCTGTCAGCGGTCTAAACCTCACACCCTTTAATGCCAAGGGAATCAAAGCAGGAATAATCAAAGCATTATAAATCAATGCTGAGAGTACAGCAGATTTAGGGCTAGTCAAATTCATAATATTCAGGCTTTGCAAATTAGCAGCGACAAATATCACTGGAATAATTGCAAAGTATTTAGCAATATCATTAGCGATGGAAAATGTCGTCAATGCCCCGCGAGTAATCAACAATTGCTTACCAATACCAATGATATCGAGTAGCTTTGTAGGATCGGAGTCCAAATCGACCATGTTAGCGGCTTCTTTTGCAGCTTGCGTTCCTGTATTCATCGCCACGCCGACGTTAGCTTGGGCTAATGCTGGTGCATCATTAGTTCCATCTCCCGTCATGGCAACCAGTTTGCCTGCTGCTTGTTCCTGTTTAATGATACTGATTTTGTCTTCTGGTGTGGCTTCGGCAATGAAGTCATCAACCCCAGCTTCTTTAGCAATGACAGAAGCGGTAATTCGGTTGTCTCCAGTTAGCATAATGGTACGTACTCCCATCCGTCGCAGTGCAAGAAAGCGATCGCGGATACCAGGTTTAACTATATCTTTGAGATAAACAATCCCATAAATTTCGTTATCTAAGCTAACTGCTAGGGGTGTACCTCCCAAGCGGGAAACTCGTTCGTAGGCAGCATCCAATTCTGGCGTATCGCGTCCGTTGCGGGAACGGACAAATCCTTTAATGGCTTCTACTGCTCCCTTTCTGGCCTCATACCCACCAGGTAAATTCGTGCCACTCATCCGAGTTTTGGCAGAAAAACTGATTCCTTCTGCCTGAGTGGAATCAAAATCAAACCGTGCGCCTAACTGTTCTGCTAGTCGGACAATGGATTTTCCTTCTGGTGTATTGTCAAAGACACTAGCCGCCCAAGCAACATTAGCAATTTCTGACATTGAATGACCGTTGAGGGGAATAAACTCTTCCGCCAGACGGTTGCCGAGGGTAATTGTACCTGTTTTGTCGAGAAGTAAAGTATTAATATCACCACAGGCTTCGACTGCTCGTCCTGATGTGGCAATGACGTTAAATTGGGCAACTCGATCCATACCAGCAATACCGATGGTACTTAGTAAGCCGCCAATGGTGGTAGGAATTAACGCTACTAATAGGGCAATTAAAATTGGGACGTTAACTGGACTGTTGACATAGTAAGCAAGTGCAGGCAAGGTGACTACGACTAACAAAAACACTAAGCTGAGAACTGCTAACAATACCGTGATGGCAATTTCATTGGGTGTTTTACTGCGTTCTGCCCCTTCTACCAAGGCAATCATCCGGTCAATAAAGCCTTTACCTGGGTCAGTAGTTATACGGATAATTAGTTCATCTGAGATAATCCGCGTTCCACCAGTGACGGAACTGGCAACATCGGAGCCTGATTCTTTTAATACTGGTGCAGATTCTCCAGTAATTGCCGATTCATCCACTGAGGCAACACCCATGATTACTTCACCATCGGCGGGGATGATATCGCCAGCAACGACGTAGATGGTATCGCCCTGTTTAAGGCTGGTGGATGAAACTTCGCTAAGTGTGCCATCGGCAGCAAGTTTTTTAGCGATCGCCTCTAACTTTGTTAACCGCAAGGCATCGGCTTGGGCTTTACCCCGCCCTTCTGCCACTGCTTCGGCAAAATTGGCAAACCAAACTGTAAAGAATAAAATCCCCGATAACAAGGCGTTGAAACCTTGTGGGTTCTTTTGAAGAGTTGGGCCAAATAGGTTGGGATCGATCGTTAGCAATAGGATGATGATTGTCCCTACCCAAACCACAAAGATTACTGGATTTTTGATTGCATACTTAGGGTTGAGCTTGACAAAAGCATCTCTAATTGCTCTTAAGTACAGCCACTTATTATTTGCCCTAGTCTTTTTACGTTTTTGGCGGCGATCGCCAGAACGAGAACTTGGGCGTCTAGCTTTGAAGTTAGTTGCCACTTGATTCATAAATAAAGTTAGCAGTGAGAAGTTAGGAGTTATAGGAACTTCTAATAAAAAAATATCCAACCTGTAGGATGCGTTAGTAACGCATCCTACGAAACCGAATAATTTATAAGATAACGGCAGGAGCCAGGAGGAAATAAGTATGAATGAAAACTTTAGTTCTGAGTAATTACCCAGTTAAAAATAAGATACTGGTACGAGACGCATAGTGCAAGATATAGCTGAGTGCTGTTAGCTCGGCGTTGATCCCGTGCTGAGTAAACCTAGTAGTTCGCTCTCGTGAACTTGGCGGGGTAAAGGGAGAAAGGTTTTAAATCCCTTCAGGACTTACGCACTCAGATCCCCCAACCCCCTTAAAAAGGGGGCTTTAGAAGTTCCCCCCTTTTTAAGGGGGGCTAGGGGGGATCTAGGTTTCAGGCTTCAGTGCGTAAGTCCTGCCCTTACCCTTTCCCCTTTACCCCTTACCCAGCCCTCACAAGCACATTTTTGGCTTGGCAGACTACTAGTTGCTTCCAGGCTTTGAGCAATCAACACTGTTCTAACATCATATCTGACTATAGCTATATAACCTTTCTTGCTTAAATCTCACACTTTTAAGTCTGGGTTACTCCTTCCTCCTGCCTCCTGAATTACTTTTTGATATCTTCTTAATTTCAAACTTATAACTCATAACTTTTCTAACTGCCAGATGCTAGTTTTAAACCCTCAGCTATGGGGCCTAAAGCCAGAACGGGAAAGAAAGTTAATACTCCCAAAACCAGCGTTACTCCAGCTGTGATACTAGTAAATACCAAAGAATCAGTTCTTAGGGTAGCAGGAGTTTCTTCTACTGGTTGTTTGCGAGACATCCCGTCAGCTAGCAGCAAGATAGCAATCATCGGAATGTAACGTCCTCCGATTAGGCTAACTATTGTACTCAAGTTCCACCACAGGGTGTTATCCCCCAAACCCTCTAAGCCCGAACCATTATTTGCTGCTGCTGAGGCATATTCATAAACTACTTGAGAAATACCGTGATAGCCAGCGTTGCTAATTCCAGATAGGGAGATGGGATAAGCCAAAGCGATCGCACTGGGAATCAAAACTAGAATTGGGTGAATCAACAGCACTACGCTAGCGAGAACGATTTCCCTTTTTTCAATTTTGCGTCCTAAAAACTCTGGAGTACGTCCTGCCATTAATCCAGTCAGGAACACTGTGAGAATTAAGTAAATAAATAAGTAAGCTGTTCCAGTTCCTTGACCACCCCAGATAACCTGGATAAATAAGTTGAAGAGAGTCGAAAATATTCCTTGCGGCATCAAAGAATCGTGCATCCCGTTCACAGCACCAGACATAGTAGCAGTAGTCATCACTGCCCAAAATGCTGTTTGTGCCCAACCAAATCGAACTTCTTTCCCCTCTAAATTCGGCTGTTCTAATCCAAAGGCGGTATTAACCAGGGGATTACCTTGCAGTTCTCCTACGGCTGTAACTCCCACGAGAATCACAAAAATCACGAACACCATCCAAAAAAGTAGCCAAGCTTGTTTGATATTATTGGCAAATATACCGTAGGTGTAAATTAAGGCTGCTGGTATAGAAATCATGGCGAGCATTTCTATCAAGTTAGAAGCGCCATTGGGATTTTCAAAGGGATGTGCTGAGTTGACGCCAAAAAAGCCGCCGCCGTTCTCGCCCAAAAGTTTGATCATTTCAAAGGATGCCACCGGGCCTCTGGCCAGATATTGCGTCCCGCCTTCTAAGGTTTGCACATCCATAGTTCCAGCTAATGTTTGTGGTACACCTGTTATAAGTAAGGCGATCGCGCCAATAATTGAAATCGGCAGCAATATTCGCGTAATTCCACGGACGAGATCGACGTAAAAGTTTCCCAATCTTTTACCCGTTAACCCGCGAATAAAGGCAATTCCCACAGCTAAACCTGTGGCTGCGGAGGTGAACATCAAAAAGCCTAAAGCTGCTACCTGGCTAAAATAGCTTAAGGTTGTCTCACCTACATAGTGTTGTTGGTCAGTATTCGTTACAAATGAAATCGTTGTATGCAGCAATACATCCCATCTGGGCGAACCGAAGCCGTTTAGATTCCAGGGTAAGAGTCTCTGAAAATAGATCAAGAAATACACTGAAATACCCATAATCAAATTAAAACAGAGTATGGCCCGGATATACTGCCAAACCGTCATGTCATCTTTTCTCCGAACACCCGCAAATACGAACATACTCCGCTCTATGGGGTTCATTAAAAAATCAAGCAGTGTTTTTTCTCCCAAAAAGACACGAGCTATGTATTTTCCGAATAATGGAGTGATTGCTATGACAATACATAGCGTTAAGCCAATTTGCAAAAAACCTTGTCCCATATATTTCGCGCTAAATTAAATTTAAGTAGTAGCAAGCCAATTCTTAGAAATAATAGATTAACTGTAGGAGTATTTGATTTCAAGGGATTTTCCTAAACAGTACTGAGTACAAAAAGCAATAATTGCACTCAGCATCAAATCAGTTCCGAGTATTAAGTGCCTCGGCTGAGAGTAGTAAGATTCATAAGTACTAATTTTTACTCATAACTTGTTACTCAATACTGGCTGAACGTACCACTACGGCTAAGATAACTCCTGAATATTTTCAGTTATGACTATTTTCTAGATACTTATTAAAGTTTTCGTTAAGAATATTTAATTTTGACTCTTAATTTATTTATCTCACTACTTAGGACTATTTGTTTATACAATACATTTTGCAAGTTTGCTACTTTCAAAGAATATAAATATCATAAAGTATTTTCTTAATGGGATTAGGGTTTTGGAAGATAGTGGTAGAGACGCCGCTTCTTGTGGGCAACTACCCAGTTTCCATTATCCAGTCTTCTTTATTGCATTTGGAGAATCGTAATTTTCGGGTTAATTCTTAAGTTGGCATTTGCAGATATAGATTGCAGATAACTCATAATTGGTCAATTAAATAGTTATACAGATTGGAAAATCAAAATTTTTTAGTAAATCATAAATGACGATGTTAAGTCGATTATTGACTATGAAAGAAGCGATAAATGAGCGGGGAAAGACTTATGGGCTAATAGCGATCGCCTTTGCGATCGTGATAGTGTTGGAATTTTCAACACCACCTGAGTACGTATTTGGCTACCTTTACACAGGGACGATTTTGTTAGCAAATTCACGATTGAATCGGGGTGCTGTGTTGGGGATCACTCTTGCAGCTACAGGATTAACATTATTAGACCTGCTTGTTCCCGGAAGAGAAATACTTTATCTCTCAACATTGGCAAATAGGCTGATTGCAGTGTTGGCGTTGATGGTAACGGGTTGGTTAAGCGATCGCAACCACCGCAATGAAGAAGCGATCGCTTATACCCAAGCACAATTACGCTCCCAAGAACAACTAGCGATCATGCGTGAAGATTTTGTTTCTACCCTAACCCATGATTTGAAAACACCTTTATTAGGAGCAATTGAAACGCTGAAATATTTTCAAAATGAGCAATTCGGTAAAATCACGCCCATGCAAGCAAAAGTATTACAAACAATGGCTCGCAGTCATCAGAGTACACTGCAATTAGTCCAAACGCTTTTAGATGTGTACCGCAATGATGCCGAAGGACTGAAACTACAGATATCACCAGTTAACTTGGTGACAATAGCGGAAGAAATCGTTGCTACTCTAACAGAACTAGCGAAAACACGCCAGGTTTATATTTCTCTGCACTATGGCGAATCAGATTTTCGCAGCTTTCTCTGGGTAAATGGCGATTCTTTGCAACTTGGGCGAGTCTTCAGCAATCTCCTGAGCAATGGCATTAACCATACCCCTCGTGGCGGTAAAGTGGAAGTAGTATTTGAAGGTTATTCTAGCGATCAAGTGGTAAAAATACTCGATACTGGTTCCGGGATTACCGAAAAAGAGTTACCTCACTTATTTGAGAGATTTTATCAAGGAAATAGCGATCGTCACGTCACCGGCTCTGGGCTAGGACTTTATTTGACCAGGCAAATTATTACTGCTCATGGGGGTACAATTTGGGCAGAGAATCGCTCACCACGCGGCGCACTGTTTGGTTTCCGACTCCCAGCTTGTCCGCCACCGGGGAGATGAGGAGTGGGCAGGAGGGCAGGGGGGCAGGGGGGGCAGGGGGCAGGGGAGGATAATTAATGACCAATGACAAATGACAAATGACAAATGACAAATGACAAATGACAAATGACAAATGAC
>NZ_JAVRCA010000063.1:0-51148 GCF_034530995.1 Nostoc sp. DedQUE04
AATCTGTTGCTCAACTTATGCTTTCAAAGTTGCTCATTTTATCCTTACAGTGACAACTGGGAGGATAACCTGTCAAATCAGAAGTAAAAGATTATTTGAACTAGTCAACCTGAAATTATTGCTGCTAATCCGACACTGGGAATAAAACTGGAAAAAGTGCCGTTGCCACCAGCCCAGAGTTTAACCCCAGAACAGATGGAACAGGTTTGGTCAGCGTTGGAATTATTGGGAGAAACAAAGCAACGGGATACAGCACTCGTTCACATTCTCAGTCATGGACTCCGGGCTGGGGAAGTTGTACAGTTAAATGTTGGCTCATTTGATGGCAAGCTGCTATTTTTACCAGACACCAAAACCAATGAACCACGCTTAGTGCCACTGCGAAAAGAAAGCCGAGAAGTCGTGGCAGATTATTTACAATTACGCTCACACCAAGGAGAGGTGTTAAACAACCTTAGTCCACTGATGATTTCACACCATGCTTCGTACAAAGGTGAACGCTTAAGTTATCACGGCATTTACTTTGCTGTAGAAAAAATTGGTGAAATAGCTCACATTGAGAATTTGCACCCTCACTCCTTTCGACATACTTACGCTACTGACTTATTGCTATTGGGAGTTGATCCCAGCCATGCCCGTAAGCTAACGGGACATCAAAGCGAGAAAGCGTTTCGACGCTATACCCTTCGTAGTGAGCAAGAAGCTGCGATCGCTGCTTACTATCGTGCGATTGGCGAAGAAGCGGAGTAAGGTATGCCAAAGCCACTTGATCCCAAATGTCAGCTATGTGCCAAGTTACCAACTGCCCAAGCTAAAGTTTTACATGGAACAGCAGGGGATGGATGTTGGAATCCCAAAGTCTGCCACAATCGCCGCTCATTCTATCGCCACCGCTCCCAGAATAATTCAGCAGAAATTGATTCAGTAACAGTCGAACCACCAGCAACATATTTTGCAGTGCTGTACTTGTATAAAGAATCAGGCGATAAACCATTGCACGCCTTGGGCGCAGAACTCTGGCTGGGGCAACAGCCTATTTGTCGCTTAGAACCAATTCACTGCTTTGGGTTAACGGCTGGCAAGATCCGCGCCTATACAGATCAGGTGTTGCAGGCATTTGCTAAATCTTATGGTGTTTCACTATATCAATATAAAGATATGTTTGAGATTGCCTCAAGCTACTGCCCAGTGCGACCCTGCCCGTTAAATCCTGAATTGTAGCAATGACCACATACCACCAATTAACCATCTGGGATGTATTAGATGAGTTGTCTGAATCTCCACCAACTTCTTCTCTTGATGCTATGTGGGATTGTTTGGATGCCGAGCTAGAAAGTTTACCCTTGGAGGCACAGTTATCAACCGCAGCGCTTGCCTTCAGTCAAATTGCAGATATTCTGAAGTCTCGTGCCGAAGTGCTGTTGCAAGATACCCGCGATCGCAATAGTCTTTTGGGGCCAGTTGTTAGCACCGATCTCTTTGCTGGTCTAGTGCGGACAACAATGCACCTAGATTTAGATGATTTGATTGAACCGCAAACACCACAAACCTTTAAACCACATGGGCCACACCAATTTTCACATTCTACTGAAGAGGGTGATTCTGTAGCAGCACCCGTTGAGAAAGCGAATGTTTTGGCAATGCTCGATGAGGTGACAACTTTAGAAGATGTTCGCAATTTGGCATCAGATGAGGATGTGGAAAAATGGCAGAGTGCGATCGCTAACCATCTGATAAATGTCAAAGATGAGATTTCTTTAGTTAAGCTGCAACGTGTGTTGCAAATGCCGATGGTAGAAGTATGGTTGGGATTATTGCTGGGTGGGTTTACATTAGAACAGCGTGGTGATTTTTATCACAACCATAATGTCTGGGTGAAAAGCTCAGAAACTATGACCAGTAATGCCCTTTGGCACTGACTCGAATGACACGCTTGGAAAGGACTAACCCTTGATACTACTGATTTTAGGGTGTAGGGTTGTAGGCTTAGGGAAATAGTGTAATTTATTTAGAATGACGCTTTCTTTAAAGTAGCGATCGCTGTGATACAGCCCACATAGAAAGGCTGACAGCATGACGGGAGTCGCATAAAAAGCATAGTTTTATACTTACATGAGTGATTTAACTGTTAATAAAACGGATAATAGGACAAAGTAAAAATATAAAGGGAAACAGAATATGCATTGGTCACATCTATTAATAAACTCATCTGAAAGTTGGCTATTCAAAATTTCCACCTTCATTGCCCAAGCTACCACATCCGCCACACCCACCCCTAAACCATCTCCTTCTCCTACTGCTGATGTCGAGTTACTTAAAAGTCAAATTCAATTTTTACAAGATGCTAATACGCGACTCAATAATAGTTTTGGCAGTTTTGTGAGTGCGATAAATCTTTCTTTTGTCGTGTTTGGCGTACTTTTCGGAGTTGTTGCTGGGCTTAGTATTTACTTTTTTAACCAAAGTCTTAAAGATGCCAAGCTATTGATCCGCGAAGAAGTGGAACGACGGCTGAAAGCTGTTGTGGATGAGACGGTTGGGCAAGAAGTTACTAACTTAAAGCAACTTTTAGACAGAGAAAAGGTTGTAGGCGAGATAAATATTGATTATTTTATCCCTTCACGTATCGCAATTTTACCTAATGATTATCCAGAAGAATATGAGTTTTTAGCAGCACGAGGTTTTAAAGAAACTCGTTTATTAGATGCTTCTAAGCGAGTTAAACTTTCTGGAGATGTTGTGATTTTAGATTTTGTAAATTATGCTTTAGTGGAGGACAGTGAAAAACTTAATAAATCGGAAGTAGAAACTGCTCAACTTCTAGAGGATCGAGTTGCAGAAGCGCTCAACAGAATAGTCAGTAAAGTCAGTTCTAAATCTATACTGGTTGTCTACATCCGTCCTGGCAAGCAAAGGATAAATGCGATTGATGAACTGTCGAAATCGGTGAAATATTATGCTTCTGCAAATACTCCCGTGAGCTTAATGGGTGTAGTTGTTGATTCCGCATACGTGGCGCATGGAATAAAGTGAGATACAAGAGAAATTCATTCAAGGGTATTGCTCTTAAAAACTTTAAGGAGAAACTCCAAATAAATGTACTTTTCCTTCTATTGCGCTTAAATCTTTAAGAAAGTGGGCGCGAATATGATTTGACTGAGGTGATTTTCCTCCCATAAATAAGCAAACAATCTCTTGACAATCCACGTCTATTTCTTGACTGGGTATATTAATTAGCTTAATACTTGCCCATGAACAATGAGGATTACCAGTTGCAGCATTTCCACCAATATCTGGATTACGTTTGTAATTACGGGGAGGAGTTTGTTCGTAAATCAGGTGCATACCTTCTCCACGAGTTGCTACTGCATCAGTTTCTAGCCATTCCAAATCATTCTCATCAATAGGGTTAACTTCGCAACCAGGAACGGAATAGACAGCACAAGTACGGGGTGAAAATACCTCAGCTTCTAATGATTGATTTGCATTAATGTTGATTCTGTCAGTCCACTGCGACCGCACAGCCGCTAACCAATTATCATAGATAGAAGTCCAAGTTTCTGGATTTAGTGGCAAACTTAAAGTTCTTTTCTGCAAGAGTCCTTCTCTGTTGGGGACTTGGTGTTTGATGACTAAATAACTTCCTCGTGTTGCAGGATAGCCGTTATTCATGTGGAAAATATGTAAAGGTCGTCGCCAACCTCTACCAACACCTCCTGTACTAACTGCAAATCGGATAATTGGGAGAATAATTTTGTTGAGAATTTCGCTAGGTGCAGTAACTTGTAATTTACCTTCCCAAACATAAAAGTAAGGCGAGTTAATTGATCGCTCACCCCAAATTTCTTGGTCTGGAATCATACGGATTTTTAGGCAGCCTTTGCGGGTATCTGGCTCTATGATTCCCATTAGTTCCCATAAGGTTTTTTCTGCGTTATCTTTGGACATTACACCCAACAGAAACCGCAATATCCAAGAACGCAACCAACCGCGCCAATGGGACGGGCGAAAATCTTGTTGTTGCCGATCAGCACCAGCACAACCTTGGCTGTAGAGTTTAAATTCAAAAGTTTTAGTAGTGGAACCATTTTCAGCTTGGCGCAATTGTGCTGAGGGTCTAAAACTTGTAGGTGCTTTAATCTGACCATATCCCGCAGAGATACGACTACCAACTCCATGAATACTAAGTGCTTGTTGTACCCATTCCCAAACTGTTTGTACCTCTTGGGGACTAGCTTTACCAGGAATACCTCGAATCGCTACTATCACTGGAATACTATCCTCACCATCTCCCAAAGTGTAAATTGAAAGTGGTGTACCTTGCCCCTTGTGGTAGACTTGGAAATCTTGCTGTGGGTTAACTATATCCAAAACAAGCTTAGTTGCTATTTCGGGCCATGCATCCAAAAATTCGATTTTGCCTGCTTGAATGACATTTCCTTGTTGAGATCCCAGCAAATCCAACATTTGATTACGAATGCTGGGACGTTTCATTGCCCATGCACGGACGATTCCCCGAATTGAAGAACCAGGAATATAGCCATTCAGGGGTAGTTCTGGCATTCTATCCAAGTTTTCGTTTAATTGGCGTTTATCTTCTGGTCGTCCATTAGTAACATACCAAGCACCACTTGGTTCTCCCGCAGAAACCATCGTCTCTACATCGGGATGGGGAAATGAACCAACTTTACTTCTCCATTGCAGCGTAAAAGTATCTTTCTTGAATAAATTTGATGTTCCTCGACGTTGATGTTGCTTTTCCAGTAATTTAACCAGTTGGGGCCCAGTGTACATAAGTTAAATAAATTAAAAGTCAAAAGAACAATTATGCAGAATAGGCTCTTGCCCAAAAATTCCAATGATTAGATAGAATTATTGCTTTACGCCAAGTCGCCATATACTTTGCTGGTTCATCATTTGCCATTTGGACAATCGCCTCGCGCAGTTCTTCTTCAGAAGGCAGATTTTGCGAATCTATAAGTTGACCAAGGAGCGATTTCCACACCAGAAGAATACGCGATCGTACTTTTCCTTCTTGGGCATTTGTTTGGTTGACATAGGCTGCGGCTGAGAGTAAACCAAAAACTCGCAAATGTTGAGATAGTCTTAAAATCGCGTTTAACTCTTCTTTACTAATTGCTGTGTTGGGGCTGCTTTCAAGATATTTTTGAATATGTTGATGAGCAGTCAGGCTCATTTGTTCTGGCTTAAGCATGACTACGCCTCCACAGGGATAGATTGATTTGTCTTTAATATAGGTAAAGTACTATTTGTTACCCAACCTTGTACCCAACCTCGCCCAACATTCGCTTGTCCGCCAATTTGAAATAACCCTGTAACAACATTCATCAATAAATCATGTTCCTGTTGAGCGACAGAATTAGTTTTGTTTAATTTGTAACCCCAAGGATAGTAGAGAATTGTATCTCTAGGAATGCAAACATCAGTCCAGAATATTTCTGCACCACCTTCAGAATCATCTTCATCATCTTCGTCATCAATTTCATTAATTTTGTTGCGAATCTGCGTCCACAGTGAATGCTCCATTAAGGTTTGAAAATCGCTATCAGCAAGGACGACGCGATTATTATTCCAGATTGGCTCAACTGCATCAGCAAGCGATCGCTGCCAATCTCCCGCTAGTGCGATTGCTTGTTTTTGGGATTCTGTAAGCGCAGAAACTTGTAATTGAGCATCAGCAACATAATAACTACCCATTTGAGTTCCTACAGGATGATCGGGAAAATCGCTTATTGGTAGCCCAGATAGTAATGCATGGTCACGGATCAGCGAATGACAGCTGACCCAGGTAAACACATTCCGATTGCCATTCATTGCCATTGTCCGCATCGGCACCCATAATAAACGAGCATCACCAAACCAAACTTGATGAACCCCCATTTGTCCATTCGCACTTAATTCTCTACCAAATAATTTATCTGCGGCAGCTGAGTCAATAGAGTTGATATCCCAGCGTAGGCTACCTCTTAGCGAAGATCCTGGAATGTAAGGAAAATCCGTGTGAACTTCGCGGACAATATCTAAGATGTTTCCTAAATCGCCTTCGCCACCACAATGAATTGGTGCAAGTGTATAAAGATATCCAGTACGAAAATCACTCATTGATTAAATTCCTTGTCCCCACAAGAGTTTTCCATAATTAAGCTGTTTAAAAGTTTCTAACCACCGTCCACCTTGTTCAGGTAATAACTGCTGGTTTGTTGCTACTTCATTATTAAATAAATACACCGTCCCTGGTGGTACAAAGGCTCGTTGCGGTAACAATGCAAACTCTTCCTTTGTTTTGTTATCCTTACGCATTGTTGAGACACCACCCCACAGTAATGCTTTGTCGGTGGCGCAGCCTTTGAGATGTTCCTTCCAAGCTTGGGGATAGCTGGTGTATCTTGTTTCTGCAAATAGTCCTAGTCCAGGGGTAAGAAGATAAGCAAAATTTGATCCTGTTGATGAGCGATTGCTTTTTATCAAACAATCAAGTTGACCTTTTAATCTGTTATCTGCTTCCAGAGGCGATACTAAAGCCCGATGTCCTTCTCCTCCCAACCGGACAATACTTTCCTTTGCTAAAGTATTCCCACTCAAAGCCGCGACAAAACACCATCCATCTTCAAGGCGGACGGCGACTTCAGTAAAGTAACCATCAGCATCTTTAACTTGTCGCTTATCAGGTTGCATCTGAATGTGTGGTAACACCTGCGTTTTCCAAGGATTATGGTAAAAGTCTTGTTTACACCAATTACTGCTATTTTTTTGACCTTTAAGGTAATCAAACAGTGCTTCCGCTTTGATCCAAGGTTTGGGTGGGCTGATATTTCCATCCCATTTCTGATTAAGAACTAGAGGAGCGATTTGTTCTTCATCAAATGCTAAATGCTTCCATACGTCATCTTTGGGAATGGATTGCAGGCGTTGAATTTCGCTCCAATTATCGCTCTTCGTTTTGCGGTCTTGTCCTGGAGGATATAGACAGACTAAATCTTTTGGTGTGGGCAGCCAAAGGGTATGCTTACTATCTAATAAAAAGGGGCCGAAAAAACTGAGATGGCGCTGAGTACGTTCATCTTTGGTGGTAGTTTGTGGTAAAAGCGATCGCAATGCTTGAAATACTGTAATTGGCATCGGTGGAAATAGCCCCTTCGCCCAAGAACCTTCACCAGGGCTAAAAGGTTTACAATCTCGAAATAGGAGTAAATCTAGAGGAGTAATCTTATACCAGTGCATATATCATCTGTCCCTCTACTGATAGCGTTCGACCCGCTTATCGACCCAAAAAGCGGTAAATCTTAATAGTTTGGCTAAATCTTCTGGTGTAGTACCTATGGGTTCAGATTTAATTTCTTTGGTTTCTTTAATCCAGTGTTCCAAAGTTTGTTTATCCCATTGTTTTAATTGTTCTAGAGTTTTTTGAGCTTTTTCTCGTTTTTCAGGTTTATTGCTTTCTTTTAGAGTTTCTTCAGCCCATTCTTTGAGGTTTTTTTTAGCCCATTCTTTGAGAATTGGTTTCGCCCAATCTTCCCATTTATTTAACCACTTTTCTATTTTTTCAAATGTCTGCTCAAGTTGTTTGCTGTTATCACGACTATCCATAATGACTTTAGCTGCTTTAGAGAACAGCTTGTAATGCTCGGTAATAGAAGCGCGACGGGGAAGTTCTTCAGCTAACCGATACAGTAGGGGACTAAGTTTTTCTTCGTATGTTTTATATTCCTGTACCCAGTCCCACCATGTCTCTAGCAATTCGCCTTTCATCAGTGCTTCTAACTGGTTTCCACCACCATAAATTACTTGGAAGCAAATACCATCTTTACCAGGAATTTTTTTCGCCCTCTCTGCTTCTGCTTCCCACAAGTTTTCTAGAACTGTGGGGAGAGGAACGCTTTTATGAGCAATTATCACACCAGCACTCATGGTTGCGGTCTTTCCCATTGTGAAGTGAGGACGTTTAATTAAGTCTTTGACTTGTTCAAGTGGATACCAGTAACCTGTAGTTGTATCTTCTTCAGAAATAATACCATTGCGATCACTTTCAAACTCTTCTTTGGGATCTTTGTTACCACTCCAAGCCGCACGTAAAGATAAAAGATACTCTGGTAAGTCTTCCAGAGGTAAAACTACCATGACATCATCACCACCACTGTAGATAACACGCCCACAGAAACGCTTTTCTGTCAAGTAAGGAACTAAGCGATTGGAAAAATCTAAAAGGGCGCGATTTAAACCCACATGGGTAGCAGGCCCCATACGTTTAGCTGTTTTACCTAAGAATTGTTTAAATAGATTGTTGTCAAAATTTGGGATGCTTTGATTCACTGCATCCAGTTCAACATAATAGTTGTATTCTTTGAGTTTTTTCCCAGAAACATAATCACCCATCCCGTCACCATCGGCGAGGACAACTACCCACCAATCAGCCGGGCTGCTTTCACCAAAACCAGTATTATGATGTGCTTTTTGGACGATTTCTCGTAAGATATCAACTTGTTTTTGACTGTTTTGGTTACTGTTAGCGGTGTTGCGTTCCTGTTCTTGCAAGCCCATGTCATCGATGAGCCATTTGCTAGAAAACATCACCCCATTATAACCACCCTTCAGATTAGGAAATTCCTTTTCTATTGCTTTGTCTGCATTCGGTATATGTAATGGACGGCTAGTTTTGGAGTAAAAAGTACGTTGTTGCTTTGGGGAAAACTTATGTTTGTGTTGTTTAAAAAGTTGATATAAATTACTTCTATAAGTTTTGATTAGATGGGGATGTTCCTTAGCAAAAGCAGCTACGCTAATGGAACTGAGATTGGGGAAACTAATGAACTTTTCGTAATCGATGATTTTGGTTATTTGTTGTAATTTTTTATTATTAGCTTCTGTTGATTCTGTTCCTAATTCATTCACAGCTTCATCAGGCAATGGGTCTTCAGATAGTTCGATAGAAATTCCTAAAGATTCTGCTACGCCTCCATATACCCAAGCCATACGTTTGGTTATTTCTAGTGCATTAAGTTTCTCTGAACCATTAAATAAACCGCGATACGCTTTGGACATAACAAACCAAAATAAGCGCATTGAACCTGCTGCTAAACCACTACCTTGGCGTAAGTCGTGTACTTGTCCATCAAGAGTTCTTCTAACTTGATAATTTAACCGAGGATGAACAGCGCTAAATTGACCTGATATTGTAGAACGTTCACCGGGAGCAATGGCAATTTGCCAATTCCGAGTATATTTAACATTATTTAAACAAGTTCCTAAACGTTGGTGGATACTACCCCACCATGTTCCCACGTTTAAATTTCTATAGAACTTATTTTCAAATTCACTAGGTAAATCAACAAATGGGCGAGCAATTTTATTTTGCATCATCACCCAAGCTTCATCAAAAATGCCATCATCTTTATTATTAGTTAATTCCTGGGTTGGGCTTCCCACTGGTATCCCTGTCCAGTATGGTTCCCAAGTGTGATTTAGTTGGACTTCCCAAAGTTTGTTCCATTCCCAACAGCTTTGTTGCTTGAGAAGTTCTAGTTCTCTTCCATAAGGTTCAAGGTCGGATGGAATATTCCTAAATTCGGGGAATACTCCATGTAGTATTTCCTTTAATTCGGATTCGGACTGATTATTTAAAAAATTAATAACCTGCTCTCTAATGTGGTTTCTAACTTTGATGCCGATTTTTCTCCATTCTTTGGTGAGCTTTTTAGCTAGATACTGCCCCCATTTTTGGGCTGCTTGTTTACCTGGAACCAAAACTGTAATTACATTGGGAAATCCAGCAGTACTTAAACTAGTAGATATTTTTTCTGAAAAGCGATGAACTGGTTCACCACCATTTTGTAAACAGGTAAAGTTAGGCGTAAAATCACGATATTTTTGTACAATCAACGCATCAATAATTTCTTGGCTCCAGAGGGAAGGGACAATCACCGCATCAGGGCCTAATTGTTGGGCAATATACCAGCATAGTTGGGTACTGAGATAATGTAGTAAATATGAACCTGCCCAAAAATCGAGAAATTTCCGCGATGACTTGATGAAGTCTTGCACAGGCGAGAAAGAAAATATTAATAGATAGGGAGTCTCGTGTTTGTCTTCAGACTTCCAACATTTGGGAAACATTGCACCAGTCAAAGCCGAAACTGTACTTTGGTGACTGTGTAGTGGACAGTCGGGGATGACTGTATGTGCAGGAAATAGCAAGGCATCGTGTTGCTGGTCTGCTAATAGTTCTGGATAAAATCGCCAAAACCACCAAAAAACTTTTTTGGCGTTGGTTTCATGTTTGATCTGGCTAATATCTGGTAAGTTAACTGGAGATTGTAAAGTCGTAACTTGCTGTTTTTGACCACTTATCGGATGACGCACAGTTACTTGTTCATTATCTAGATGTTCTATGTAAGATAAATTAACACGGTCTGAAGAAGAGGCAATCTCTTGGGCGTGTTGACCTCTACCTTCACTCCACCATCTTCTTAAATCTTCAAAATCCTCTGTCAGGCAATCTAATTGCGATAATACACAATCTCCCCAATTCGCAAATTCTGGTGCTTGTAGTAATGCATATAATTTTCGTTGGTAAAAATTCATCTGCTTACTAAATATATGACTACAAAATCGGAAACCATAATCTATTTACCCGTGTAGAGTGTGATTTATCGAACAGAATACATGCGTCAATAGTCAGAATTCAGTTGGGTATTTTGACCGAAAAAGTGGACTTCGGCGTGAGCGCTCAGTCGGACGCTGAATAACCGGCGTTTAAGACCTCCACCAAATCTACGATTTGGTGGTCAACAAGAAAGTCGCGGGTTTAAATCCCCGTCTGTTTGCATCGCGTGCCGTAGCCAAAATATCTTTAATTTTGAATTTTTATTTGAGATGCATAAAAATATTACTCTGACTGAGAGAATACTGGTGTAATATTACATTGAAATCAAACTAAGTTTATATAAATACATTTACTGTGTCTAAATATTTACATAAAGCTCTAACTCATCTAAGATAATTTTTTGAAAAATACTTGGGCGATCGCTATCTTTGTCGGCATAATCTATACTTGTACATTCACGAGATGCGATCGCATTGTTATCTAACCGCTTTTATTAATTAGTTAATATTATAGGTATTTTAGGTATTGATAAGTATGTGATGAAAAACTAGAAAACCTCCAGTTATGATTTGTAACTGGAGGTTTGACACGTTTGGCGGGGATAAAATGCCAATGTTTCCATTAATTCGACTTCTAATGAAGTCAAGCAATTTCAGTCGGGGAATTAAATTTCACCACCAACTCGACATTAGTCACTTGTTTTTGCAGCACTTGTAGATAAGCAGTCGCATCATTATGGCGTCGGAATCTCGCTATAACTCTGCCATCCTTGCTAGGTAAATTACGAATAATGCACCACGGGTGTAGTTGCTCAAAATAGGTCATAATAACCTCCTACAATTGCTGAAAGTTGCATGAATAATGTATTTTTCAATTGCCTAAGTTCACATTAGTTCAGCAGATATGCATCAAAACAGGTCTAGAAGATATTGACAATCAAGTACTTTTGTGAATACACATTCTATGAAGAAGCAAAATGCAATAAACCCTGTATATGTTCAGGAATCTCCTCGTAATGTTCAAGCAAGAAATCCATCAATCCTAGATGAAGTAAATCATTACGTGTTGGGTAGCGTCGGTTACGTCCATTTCTAAACCAGCCCCTAACAGTAGAATCAGAACGAGAGCAAATCAGAGCTATTTGCTCATAACTAACTGCCCACTTGGAATAGAATTGCTGTGGTGTCATGCCAAATTCCAAATTGCTGTACATTGAAATTAGCCGTAATTCTCGCATTTCTAATGGACGAGGGTTGGGCATATAAATAAGTCAAGACTAAAAAGGTAAAAGAAGAGAAGGTAAAAAGCCAAAAGCCTTCGCTAGAAAATGCTTTGGCTTTTTACTTCATTAATGTGAATCTATGTGTGTTACTTCAATACTTTTTTTCTCCATGTAACGCCAGTAAAATCGTTTCGCCATCGATGCAGAAGAACTCCAAATATCACCATTTTTGCAGCGATATCGATGCGTTCTCAAACTCC
This sequence comes from Nostoc sp. DedQUE04, assembly GCF_034530995.1. NCBI lineage: Bacteria > Bacillati > Cyanobacteriota > Cyanophyceae > Nostocales > Nostocaceae > Nostoc > Nostoc sp. DedQUE04. Next base: position 12,104 of record NZ_JAVRCA010000063.1, read on the forward strand.
GATAGGTCGGGCCATATTGAGCGAAACATTCAAAAGCCTTGTTGTATTGCTTGCGGTCTGAAGAGGGTAAGGTCTCAAGTTTTTTTTGAACTTTGGAAGTAAAAACTAAACGGAATTTGATAGCTGGAATCTGCATTCAATAGTTTCCGAATATCTAAACTTGACCGAAAGCGTGGAGATGTTTTCACTCTTGTCGGTGGAGCGCGTGAAGCGTTCATATTGGTCTTTTTAGTAGGATGAAATCTTGGTGAAAATTCCGAATTAGACAATATACGCCGCGTCGTCAATTACCAACTGCGGTTGCGTACCCAAAACTGCGATTTTGCAACGAGTATGTGCAGACATCGGATAGAATCGCACTTGGTCTTCGCGTTTGTTTACCAGTCGAACAAGATATTTAGATAGAGTTGTGTACTGGTTTTCATCTAATACACACTCAAAAACCGACTTTTGCACCCGCAAACCATAGGACTCTAGGAGTTTAGCCACTTTGTTGCGACGGCGATCGCTAACAATGTCGTAGCATACTAAATAGAACATCTTTACCTCACCAGGGTTAACGGTGTTTTTTGGAGTTCAGTAATATTGGCGAGGTTGGAATCGGCTGGGTGAAATTTCAAAGCCAAAGGACGGTAATAATCCACATTACCCAGCAAACACGCAAGATATTCTCGTACTTGTAAATCCATACACTGGCGGTAGCTAATTTTTCCTGCGTAAGGATGCAGTATAAAGGTACGTAACTTTCCTTCCCAATGCTGAAGAAAATGTTGGAGGATGCTTCGTGGATGACCTTTACCATTTCTATTCCCGTTTCCGTTACTATGGGGAAATTTTCTGGCGAAATTTAATACTAGGTCATCAACAATGGCAGTACGAAATTCGGCGGTAAAATCCCATGCTAAAGGGAACTCATGATCTAAATCGCGGTGTAAAATTGCGTAATCGGGATGAAGTCCTGCGGTATCCAATAGGGTGTATATATATTGATGCAGAAGTTGATATCCCAGGTTCAAAAAACCACTAATGCGCTTTTGGTTGAACTGCGAAGACGAATTGTGAAAGTTGAGTAGCGAAGTAACAGCACTGTAGTAAACCTTATCTGCTTCTGAACTATATTCGCGCAGTTCATTAGGAGATGTTGCTAGTGGTAAGTTATCCATCAACAACGTTAGGTAATTTAATGCACGCTGGGTTGCATAGTCGGCGTAATGACGAGTCCAACTTTGCACAAAGGTATGTTGATTGTGCAATTTTGCCCAGATGATACTTTCCGCAGTAGCATGATTAAATTCTGCATTACGTGCGCTTTGGCGTTGAGAAGTTAGATATTTATATTGGCGTTGTGCTGTGTTTTCTAATCTCCCGATGAATTCGCCATTTGCAGTTAAATAAAGGACTGGAATTTGATAAGCTACTACAACCTGAAGTACTTCTTTTGGCAATCTGATGTTACCAAAGATAATGATTTGGCTGACGTTGCTAATCCGAAGACTGATACACTGTTTTTGTTGATGAAACACCTTTAAATAATGGTGTTGCACTTGGAGAGTTGCATCCTGTTCGGTGAGATAAATTGTGGACATATATTTATCTGAGTGAAAGATTAAGAGGTAAAAGTAAAAAGTTGAAGGTTTTATTTCTTTTGCCTTTTTACTTGTTTCTATCTTCTCAGTGAGGTATATAACCTCGTGTATAGCTAGGAAATATTTGTATATAAGTTTGTATATAAGTTTTGCCACGTATATAAGTTGGCAACAAAAAAGTCGGAGCTTATAACTCCGACTTGATTTGCTATATTTTTTAATTCAATTTCTAAAGAAGTTAAAAGGATTCTCTCGTACTTATTCTGGCAGCCAGTTCCGGCAAGTTTCCATTAATTCAACTTCCGAAGAAGTTTAAAGTCCAACACAAAAAACAGCAGTTTTGGGAATTTCAATTGTTTCCATTAATTCAACTTCCGAAGAAGTTTAAAGTTTTTCAAGTAGTGTAGCAACTATGGGAGATAACACTGTTTCCATTAATTCAACTTCCGAAGAAGTTTAAAGTGTTTCTGTTTCTGCTTTTTCTGAATCCCGTGCTTTTGGTTTCCATTAATTCAACTTCCGAAGAAGTTTAAAGGAGAGATTTGCAGACTTTGAGAGCCGTATGCACAATAAGTTTCCATTAATTCAACTTCCGAAGAAGTTTAAAGATCAGTATTAACCCGAACGTTAGCACGCAGCAACCGGTTTCCATTAATTCAACTTCCGAAGAAGTTTAAAGGTGATACAACTAAAGGCAAAGCGACTGCAGACGCTACTGTTTCCATTAATTCAACTTCCGAAGAAGTTTAAAGTGTTGATGCTACACCTCAACAAATTGAAAACTTTTGGTTTCCATTAATTCAACTTCCGAAGAAGTTTAAAGAACAGCAAGCCAGCGGGCAACCTCAGCGAGGCAGGGTTGACAGTTTCCATTAATTCAACTTCCGAAGAAGTTTAAAGTGGAATACGCATGTGGTTCGTTGAATGTGAATGATGAGCGTTTCCATTAATTCAACTTCCGAAGAAGTTTAAAGACCATTAACTCTTACTCTCTGAATATGCGTTTAGGGTTTCCATTAATTCAACTTCCGAAGAAGTTTAAAGGGCTAGGCTTTGAAAGCCTTACCCAGAGGTGATCCTACAGCAGATTTTCGGGGCTTGTCAAATTTATCCAAAATCAATAGCCTCAATTGAGAATTACCCCTGATAGAAAAAGCCCCGAACCCTTAATTGATCGGCTTGCCGGGGCTGCCAACGAAATCATCAGGGTTTGGGGCTTTGGACTTCAGCCCCGAAACGAGCAAACAGTTAAGTTTTACTTATCCCAAATCATCGGACGATAAACCTCAACCTCACCCATTAAACAAGCAATATATTCACGTACCTGTAACTCAATACACCGACGGTAAGGCAACTTCTGATCTGTATGGGGATGCGTCACTTCCATTTGTAGCCTTTCCTCCCAATGTTTGAGAAACTTTTTGAGTGCGTGGGGTTGAAAATACACACCATTGCGTTCGTCTGGGGAGGTAAAATCGTCAATTGTAAACAGGTTTCGATTTGCCAGATATACTACCAGAGAATCAACAACCAAAGCACGAAACTCTTCTACTAAATCAGATACTAAGGCTGGATGATTGTCACGGGGTACGTGTAAGTTGCCAAAGTGGGTATGTAAGCCTACTGCCTGGATTAGTGAATGAACATTTTGACTTAATAATGTATACCCTAAACTAAGCATACTATTAATTGGGTCGGTTGGAGGCCGTTTAGTGCGCTTTTCAAAGGCAAATTCCCCTGTCACCAATGAACCTAAAGCTTGAAAATATGTTGTTGCAGCTATTCCTTCATAACCACGTAACATATTGACATCTTCAGCGAATGGTAATTTGTCCATAAACAATTCTAGTTGAGCGATCGCCCGAGTAGCCTTATCAGACTTCACCCGACGGTTTAATCGCATCAACATAATTCTCGAATTATGCAATTTTGCTTGCACTATAGCTGATGCTTGCTTCTTAGTAAATTCAAGATTTTGCGAACACTCTACCTGACGCGCTAAATATTCCACTTTGGCTTGTCCTTCCGTCTGTAACCTCCCAAAATATCTGCCTTTTTGCGACAAATACATTACCGGAATCCGTCGATGCAATGCTACACTCACTGCACCATGAGAAACATTACAACAACCAAACAAGACAATATTCGTTACTCGGACAATCGGGATTTTAATTCTTAATTCTCGTTGATAAAAAACCTGGAATTGTTGATTTTTTGCACTCAAATAAGCACCTTGATCTGTAATATATAATGTCGTCATAGATTCCTGCCAAAGATGAGATATGGGGGCGCGAGGGAAACTTACTGGCTTGCTGATATCACAAGCTTTTGGTGGACGAGAAACAAATTTAAATGGTCGTTCCTTGGGGCGAAAATAAGGTGTACCCGAAGCATTAACGAACCATTCCCCCTCCAGCTTGGGTTTTGGAGGCGGTGGTGCATACACTCTTCCATTAGCAAAGCGGTGTCCCAAAAATTTCAGTTCTTCGTGGGGTGCAAAAATCTGTGTTTTTTCAGGTTGCAAGGTGAGATAGAGTTCTCCTAACCAAGTTGTAATTTTGTCGAGAATACGATTAGCTTCTGACCAACTGTTACAAGCAACCGCAAAATCATCTCCATACCTGACTAAATTAATATTATTACTGAGACATTTTCTGTCAAAAGCAGTCAGGTATAAATTAGCTAATGCTCCAGAAAGTATCCCACCTTGCAATACACCTTTACCAGAATTGATGTATTTACCAGCAACGATCATTCCAGCTTTTAGTTGTTGTTCAAGCAGCTGCATAACTTGGCTTTCTAAATGCAAAGCTTCTAACTGAGTTAACAACAATGCCCAAGACAAATTATCAAAAAACTGTGCAATATCAGCTTTGATAATCCAAGTAGTACGATACTGATAATAAGAGAACAATCGCTGCACTGCTTGTTGAATATTTCGCCCTGGACGGTAGGCATAACTACAATCAAGAAACGTTTCTTCTAAAGGAAAGTACAACTCCTCTAAAAGCAGGCGTTGTACGATTCTATCTCTGACAATTGGAATACCTACTAAGCGCTTACCTCCACTTTTTTTAGTTAAATAAAATCCTTTAGCTGGGCTAGGATGATAAGATTCTTGTTGTAAGTGACGCAGCAGAATAGGTAACTGTTCATCAACTGACGCTGCAAACAAGTCAACACTAATTCCATCCACGCCAGCACTGCGACTTCCCGCACGGACTTGACTCCAAGCGAAAAAAAGTTGTTCGATGGTAAACATGATTAAGTTAAAAGTGTTGTGGCTGTTAATTTTTGCCTTTAACTTGATTGTTACTAACAGCTATATAAGTACCTGTATAAGTTTTTGCCAGAATATATAACTTTGTATATAATTTACAAAAATATCTTTTAACTTTCCTATGCCAAAACGGACATTAGTAGCATCAATTAAAGGTATTGAAAAAGCTAAGTATGCCCTAATCCGTAAAAACTGGACTCAACAAGCCTTAGCTGATGATGTCCAGGTTGCATCTTGGGCAACTATCAGTAAATTTTTTAACGGTGTACCTATTAGTTATAGTATCTTCACCGAAATTTGCACTATGCTTGAGTTAGATTGGCAAGATATAGCCATATCATCTAATCCAAATATCACCGAAGCAGAAACCCAAGAACCACCTTTAACAGCCCTTGCAGGACTTTGGCATCAACTGCAATTATTAGGTTATCCTACTGAAAAAATGGGTTTAGTCTTAGTCAAAGAAGAAACTTTAGGTTGGCGTTGGCAGACTACTAATATATATGAAAAGTCTGTATCTATCGGCAGTCACATCCGCTTTGAAATCAATTTAGAAAGTTCCGGTTATTTATTACTTATCCAAAAAAATACTTCCCAAGAACTTTGGTGTTTTTGTCCTTCGTGCTTTGCTCCCCAATCGCACTTAACTACAGGTAAAACCAGTTTACCCCAGGAAGATTCAGTGATGAAATCTTTTTATATAGAAGGTAATCCTGGTCAAGAACAAATTTTAGCAATAATTACTAAGGATATGCCTAATTTAAATTGGCTACCTCAAGGCAGTGACAACCCTTTACAACTCGAAGAAACTCGGCTCAGAGAATTACTAGCTTATCTCAGCACAACCAAAGATAGTGAAATTTTTTATACAGATTATCTAGTTAAAAGTTAATATTCAAAAATTACAATATCAGCTTTTTCGTTATTTCCATTATCATCTACTAGATATAGATTTCATATCTCTTGATTTGAAAGTAAATTATATTCCCATTAACACTTTTTACTTCAAATGAGTAGCAGTATCGAGGACATCAATAATCTTAATGCTCTTAATGCTCAAGTTGTTCACTTAGTTGAACAAGGAAAATTAGATGTGGCTTTAGATTTGGCACAACAGGCTGTAATTTGTGGACAAAAACTGCAAATAATTGAACATTCTGTTTTCACCGACAGTCTGAATAATTTGGCAGAATTATATCGCCTACATGGTCGTTATACAGATACAGAAAATCTCTATCAACAAGCCTTAAATCTCAGAAAAAAATTGTTTGGAGAAGAACACATTAACGTAGCAGAATCTTTAAATAATTTAGCAGTTTTTCATTTTTCGTTAGGAAAATATTCGCAAGCTGAACAAGGTTTTTTAACGGTTATTAAGATTTGGCAACGGTTGCTTGGAGATAAACATCCTCAAGTCGCAATTGTTTTAAACAATCTTGCCGAAGTTTACCGAGAACAAGGGCGTTATTCAGATGCAGAAGATATATATTCACAAGTTTTAGAAATCCAACAGTTTGCTTTTGGAGATGAACACCATGATATCTGGCGTACATTTAATAATCTAGCTGCACTATACGAGACTCAGGGACGTTACTTAGACGCAGAAAATAAGCATTTATCAGCTTTAGAGATGATCAAAAGTCTATTTGGAGAGACGCATCCTGATGTTACTGTTAGTTTAAACAATCTAGCAGCACTTTACGATTCACAGGGTCGTTACTTAGAAGCTGAACAAAACTATTTAGAAGTTTTAGCAAGTTGGAAAAGATTACTAGGAGATGAACATCCTCTAGTGGCATCTGCATTAAATAATATTGCTGCCAATCATAAGGAGCAAGGACGATATCTAGAAGCTGAACAAATATATTTATCAGCCTTAGCTATGAGAAAACGTTTGCTTGGTGATGAGCATCCTGATGTTGCAAGTAGCTTGAGTAATTTGGCAGAAATTTATTTTTTACAAGGACAGTTTTTCGTAGCAGAACAAAAATATTTAGAAGTTTATGAAATCAGAAATCGCCTCTTTACTTCCAAACATCCAGATATTGCACACAGTTTAATTAATCTCGCAAGAACTTACGTATTTCAAGGGCGCTACTTCGAGGCAGAAAAAATATATTTACAAGCCTTACCAATGCTGGAACGCTTACTTGGAAAAGAGCATCTTAGTGTGGCAAATAGTTCAGATGATTTAGCATTACTCTACCAAATGCAAGGGCAATACTCAAAAGCTGAACGAATTTATCTGGAAGCTTATTCTATTAGAAAAAATATCTTGGGAGAAAATCATCCTGAAGTTGCAACTAGCTTAAACGATATCGCAGTCGTTTATCGGCTGCAAGGGCGATATTCAGAAGCCGAACAAACGCATTTAAGAGCCTTAGCAATGATTAAAGAACTGCTAGGAGCAAAGCATCATCTGGTTGCGGCTATGTTGAATAACTTGGCGGTACTATATGATGCTCAATTTAAATACTCACAAGCCGAATCTTTCTTATTAGAAGCTTTAGCGATTGTTAAAAGTTTATTTGGTGACGAACATCCCCAAGTAGCGACTAGCATGAATAATTTAGCTACTATCTATGGTAGTCAGCAACGCTATATTGAAGCTGAAAAATTGCACTTGTCAGTATTAAAAGTTAGGACATCTTTGTTTGGCAAAGAACATCCTGATATTCCCAACAGTCTTAATAATTTAGCATTAATATACTTATCCCTTGGGCGTTATGAAGAAGCTGAACAGAAGTATCTAGAAGCTTTATCTATGAGAAAACACTTATTGGGGGATAAGCATCCTGATACTGCCCTCAGTTTAAATAATCTAGCAACTGTATTAGCTGCTATGGAACGCTATAGCGATGCTTTGTCATATCGCATACAGGCAAGCTATATCAATGACTTGATGATTAATAGTATATTTGCCTTCAGTTCCGAAAGCGATCGCCTCGCTTTTATTGAAAAACTTAGAGGTAATTTCAATTTATTTCTTTCTTTAGTCTATAAGCATCTCTCTAATTCCGAAAGTGCTTTACAGGCAGCCTTAGATTTTGTCCTCAAACGCAAAGCTTTAACAGCAACATCTTTAGCTGCTCAAAATGAAGCCCTTTATAGTGATCGCTATCCACATCTCAAAGAAAAGTTTAGTCAACTCAGTAAGTTAAATGCACAGTTAATCAATCTAACTGTTTCTGCGGCTCAAAGACAAGACTTTGCAGATTTTCAAAAAAAACTAGCACAACTAGAGGCAGAATCCAACGACTTACAAAAACAACTAGCTACTCAAGTACCGGAAATTCAACTATCTGAACAACTTCCCGATCGTTTTGCTGTGGCTGAGGCATTACCAATTGATTCGGTATTAGTCGAATTTGTTCGCTTCGATTTTTTCAATTTTCAAGCAGTTCCAGCTAAAGGTGAAACACAATGGTATCGGGCGCGTTATCTAGCATTTGTCTTAAAAGCGGGATTACCAGATGCAGTACAAATGTTCGATTTAGGAGAAGCTGAAGTTATTGATGAGTTAATTTCAGTGTTACGTCTGCAATTATCTGACTCTAGCAAAAAAACACTAGGTTGGGCATCTATACCTAAATTACCGACTAAAGAATACGATTTAACCACAGCAATTCAACTGTGTCAACTGCTGTTTGGTAATTTCCGTGAGGCACTCGGAGGCTACAAACATCTAATACTTGCACCAGACGGCAATCTGAACTTACTGCCATTCCAGATATTACCCCTTGATGAAACAGGTAAACACCTGCTTATAGATGAATATACTATTTCATATTTAGGTGTTGGGCGGGATATTCTGCGCTCTGGGATTAAGACTGGACGGACTGCGGATGTACCTTTGATCATAGCCGATCCTGATTTTGATTTAGCAAGTGAACAGGCACACGGACAAACAAATGAGTTACTAGCAATATTTGGTTGCGATCGTCTATCTCGTACTCAGAGTACTGGGTTCTTGGGTGAAATTGTTGCTCAAAAGCTGTTAAATGCACGTTTATATCTGGGAGCAGAAGCGCTAGAAACCCATCTAACTACTAGTAAGTGTCCCCACATCATGCTCATCGCTACTCATGGTTTGTTCTTACCTGATTCACCCCCAGCACTACCAATTCCAAATCCGATCGACCCCAAAACTGAAATTCCAAAACTCAAACTAACTAACCCAATGACGCGCTCTGCATTAGCTCTCGCAGGTGCTAATACTGGGCTGACTGGTGGAAGCTTACCTGCCAACGCGGGTAAAGGGGTTGTATTTGCTCAGGATATTGCAACTTTAGACCTATGGGCAAACGAAATTACTGTGCTGTCTGCCTGTGACACCGCCAGAGGAGATATTAAAATTGGCGAAGGTGTATTTGGATTGCGTCGAGCTTTTACAGTTGCTGGTGCAAAAACCTTAGTTATGAGCCTTTGGCAAGTTCCCGATCCAGCCACTGCTTTACTAATGGAGCGTTTCTTTGATAACTTGCTTTGTGGTATGGGTCGTGTAGAGGCGTTACAATCTGCTCAAGATTATATACGTAAAATTTCTGTCAAAGAATTACGAGACTCTGCTTTGGGATTAGAAGTATTAAAAGAATTGTTAGAACTAAAGAAATTATCCGCAAATACCGAGATTAATTGTCAAGAACAAGACACACCGTTAGAACATCCTTTTTACTGGGGCGCTTGGATTTGCCAGGGAAATACAGAGCCGTTGATGACATAGTTCCACACTTACACGTTCCTGTAAATGTGCGCTTCTGTGCCACTTCAGATATTGTTTCGGGGCTGAAGTCCAAAGCTCCAAACCCCTATGATTTTGTTGGCAGCCCCGGCAGCCTTATTAATTAAGAGTTTTAGGCTATTTCTCTGACCCGTAATTCTCAATTGAGGCTATTGATTTTGGATTATTTTGACAAGCCCCGAAAATCTGCTGTAGGATTACCTTCAGGTAAGGCTTTCAGTAGCCAGCCCTTTAAACTTCTTCGGAAGTTGAACTAATGGAAACCTCTATGGCTATAATTATCAGTGCTACGAATCTCAAGCTTTAAACTTCTTCGGAAGTTGAACTAATGGAAACCATAATGCCACTTTTGCCTGATGCCGCCTGTTCTTAGAACTTTAAACTTCTTCGGAAGTTGAACTAATGGAAACAATCTCCTATGAAGCATTTTAAAAAATGCAAGAACACTTTAAACTTCTTCGGAAGTTGAACTAATGGAAACCTTTTGCTTCTACATTGTTCGATCCAATGATCAACACTTTAAACTTCTTCGGAAGTTGAACTAATGGAAACTATTAAAAGTCACTAGTTGTTGTGCGCTTGCTGCGGCTTTAAACTTCTTCGGAAGTTGAACTAATGGAAACCAAAAGTGTCTCTTACAGAAGAGGTATCCTTTGGAACTTTAAACTTCTTCGGAAGTTGAACTAATGGAAACATGATCCCAGAACGAAGGTATAGTTAGTCAGGTCGATTCTTTAAACTTCTTCGGAAGTTGAACTAATGGAAACTTCAAAATCGTTGGTCTGAAACATTGTGACATAGCCTTGTGCTTTAAACTTCTTCGGAAGTTGAACTAATGGAAACGAAAAACTGTTATTCACAAGAAATTTCACCCTTTTCAACTTTAAACTTCTTCGGAAGTTGAACTAATGGAAACCATAAAACTAGTGAGCGATCTGCATCGCTGCAATTGCATATATTTTTTATTGTGTTGCTAAATGAAGGGATGATTTTATTTATGTAGATACAATTCAATGCTTAAAATAATGAAGTACGTTAGCATTTTTTCTGTTTTGGAATAGCGTAAAGTTTTTCGCTCATTGAAGTGGTCGCTTTCATACAACGAGTTAATTGTTGCATTGTTGCATTAAGAATCAAGTTTACTTCTGCTGCTTCCACACAAGGTTGTACTCCCGTTCCACAGTCGCCAGCAATTTTGCCTGCAACGAAGATAAATAAGGTTTAGCTTGTTTCCCCAACCCCTGCAACAGCCAATCCACAGCCTCGTCACGGCTGAACACTTGATGCAATTGCCGTAACCTCACACATAACTGCTGCATGAATTGGGAATCTTCATCAAGCAGTTCCAGTGATTTCAGGTGTTCGATTTTTACAGTATAGTCACCATCCCAGGTTTGAACTGTACAGCTATAGTCTCCAACATGAGTTACTACTCCCCAATAACCGCCTTTTCCTCTCAGTTCTGGGTTATCCTTCGGCAGAAGAATGCATATTTCACCAATATGGTGAGGATTGGGGGGAGCAATGCGATTTTGTTAGACGACTCAAAAAAAGTGCGATCGCTAAAAATTATATTTAGATATAAGGTGATTTTATTTACAAATAAAATACTGCTTTACATGAGAATTAATCTTGATGAGATATCTCACAAAGATTGCTAGCAAGTCATTTGACGATTATTTATAAAAATATCTGCAATCAGTCTTTTATACTTAGTATTAAGTATGACAAAAAGTTTATTAAAGACAGAATAAAAGTATAAAATTTATCAAGCAGTTTGGGGTTTGATAAAGGAATTAAAGATAGAACCACAAAAATTATCCCAACTTCCAGCCATCCATTGGCAACGCAGATGTAACATAATTTCTGCATTTTCTTTCAACCAGAATTTACTGTTTCCTTTGATTCTTAAATTTATAACTTGGCGAATTAAACTCTCAATTGCACCACTGCCAATAGGTAGTTTTTTATTTATTGCTTTATCGTAATTTAAACGCCCTTTACGATAAGCATCTAAAATATAATTTCGTTTAGTTACCATAATCTTACACCGCTCTCCAGTAGCTACAGCAATCAACTCATCCATCTGGGTGATTAAGGATTTAGCTTTACCTTTTTTTTAACTCTTTCTAACTTTTATAAACCATTCTTTAGACTGTACTTCTTCATTAAAAGCTGCGTCTGCAAATACTTTTATATTTTCTGTAACATGATAAAAATCGAATAGCTGATAAGTTTCAACTGGGCATCCTAATTTTGTCAAAAGTGAGGGAATATGTATCCAGATCCACTCCGCTCCATCCCCGATTAATAAGACTTGTTTTGCTTGACTAATTCCCAAATCAACTAAATACACTTCTAAAATCTCCAAAAGCGCTTTATATCCTTCATAAGTGCCATCATTCGTAATAGGAATTTCAGAAGTATTTATTTTTTTACCTTGCTCATCAACAACATAAATTGTGAATAACTTTGGCTCAATCCATTTGCCGATAAACCCGTGTCGCTTGGTTTTGGAATTTTTTCTCCCCTTTTTATTAATTCGAATTCTACTCCGACCACCATCTACGGCGATGACAACTCTTTGGTCTTTAAGAATATTACTTTCGGCTAAATTCCCTAATTGCCGACTTAAGATTTTAGATTGACGTAAGTTGATTCCAATTTGTCCAAATTTATATGTTAAACGTTCAATTCGTTTTAAACTAAGGTTAATTCCCCAACCCGTCAAAGTTGTACAAGCGGCTTCAAATGAGCTAGTGATTGCACCATATTGAGCAGTAGTTGACCAGGCTAATGGTGTTAAGCCTTCTGACATACCCAACCATTTTAAAAATGGACAGAAGCCTTGGCTCTCGGATTTATTTTTATCATTTTTTTCAGTGATTCTTACTACATAGGGTAAAATTAAAGTCACTAAAACATTTCCTACTGTCAATATTTGTCTTTTTCTTAAACCATGCCTTTGCGTTTGGGGATGCCACCAGCCTTGAGTTTGAGTTATTGCTGTATCGAGAGCTTCTTGAGATTGGGAAAGATTATATAAAAACAAGGCGATAGATTGACCAGCTAAAATCAGGGCTGCATCTCTAATTTTTTGTTCTCTTTCTTTGACAATTTGCCCATCCCATTCTCGGACATTAGTTAATTCTAAAAGTTTCGTAACCTCAAGTTTAAAATCTTCTAAGGATTTAGTTAAATCTAAAGTTGCATATATATCTTTTTTCATCAAAGTAGGCGTTTACTATCTCAAAACTATTGCTAAAAGGGAATTCTACCTTTTTTCGTACCCACAAAAAAATAGTACTCCAAACTGATGTTACAGACGCTCTTCATTATTCGGATACTTTAAGTATTAATACTATCTACTATGTAGCCAATATCTTTTTATACTGAAGAAGGTTATTAGCGATCGCACTTTTTTTGAGTCGTCTAACAAAATCGCATTGCTCCCCCAGGATTGGGTACTTTCGTCCTTTCGCGTATCCTATCCACAACATCTTTCACTATGCGACCAGATGGAATCTTATTGCCAGCTTGCTCTACTGCCTGCTGCCATACATCCGCTTGCACAGCAGGTTCCAACTCGGCTTTCGCCAAAAAGCGCAATTGTCGTTCGTTGGTCGGCATTGGAATTTGCCGACCAATGGTCGGCAAAAACTTTTGGAGATTCTCATAAACCACAGTTGCCGAAATCTTCAAGTACGCCGCATCACGACTATAATTGAAGCGATCGCGACAGTATTCTTCAAAAGTCCGGTGCGTGGAACGGTACAATCTGCGATCCCGCAACTCCATCAACGCCTGACCTGCTGACAAAAATGCCCTTTCTACCTGACGTTCCAATTGCAAGCGTAAGCTATGTTCTTCTTCGGTCAACTCTCTTATTTCAACAGCAGTCACCGTAATCGTTGCTAATGCTGGGTTGTCTTGGCCAGAAGTATTTTCGGGAGCAAAGTCGGTGGCTAGCTTTGGTTCACCAGATTTCGCAGGGGTAATTTTCTTGCCTCTGGATGGTGGTTTGTTCATTATTCCACCTCCAGGCTGACAGCAGTTGAACAAATATTGAATTGTGTCATCATGGAATATAGAGTTTTTATTTATGCCCCCATCCTTTAAACAGGTTGGGGTTTTTCATTGCTTTTTATATTTTGCACCGATGGAAGAATACTTTATCGAAAGCTTCTGGCTACAAAGGGGATATAAACTTTCGTTACATCCAAAGCGAATAAAGAGTGTATTTGCTTTTTTAAGCCCAAGACAGAGTATTTGGAGGTTAAAGATTATTACTGATCACAACTCCCAGTCATCAGCTTTAGCTATTGATCAAAATTTCCTGATATCCTAAACATCTAATATCAAGCTAATAAGTGTTGGTATCTTAAGTTCAGGGTGAAAATCATGATTTTCACTTGTGAAGGTGATGCGAAATCAGCAATTCTTACAAAAGAAAGTTTTGTTGCAACAAAACTACTTTTGTCAATTACTAGTAACGCTGTCAATAATAATACAAGCAACGGCTTTTAATGAAAAATGATTGTCTATTGTGTTTCTTGGGTTCCCGATTTAGCTGAGTTTCCATAATTTCTATGAGTTACAAAAAATACGTTGCTGGCATTCCGAGTATTGCCAAACTAAAGCACCAATATTCCTTACACATTTATAGTGCATTAGCTTACAAGCAAAGGCAGTATCCGCAATCACAAGCTACAGATACTGGATACTGCTAACTTCAACACCTTTTATCTATGTTTAATACTTAATTAAAAGGCGATGTGTTGCAGAGATGGTTGTTGTAATCAAGAAATGCAATAATACTTGGGGCGATCGCGGTTGATAGTCATGTAGAAAAAAGTTTATAACTATGACTCATTTTGGTATCCTCTGTCCACCCAGCGCTGGACATCTTAACCCAATGACAGCATTGGGGCGAGAACTGCAACGCCGCGGTCATAGAGTCACAATTTTAGGAATACTTGATGCTCGCTGTTATGTTCAAGCAGCAGGATTAGAGTTTTGGGCACTCGCAGAATCGGAATTTCCTTTAGGAGCTATAGCAAAAATGCTAGATCAAATAGGGAAAATGAATGGTATTGCTGCACTCGTCTACTCTATCAACGCGTATAAAAAGTCTGCTACTGTCGTCCTCCGAACAGTACCAAAAGCCCTCCGCGAGTCTGGTGTGGAAGCATTGCTGCTAGATGAAACTCAATTAGAAGGAAGTACTGTAGCAGAGTTTGTGCAGATTCCCTTTGTTACCGTCAGTTGTGCTTTGACACTTTATCCAGAAGACAAAATTCCTCCATTTTTTACAACTTGGAGTTATAAACAAGGTTGGTGGGCGCTTCTACGCAATCAATTAGCTATGTCTGTACTTCGTAGGTTCGCACAACCCATCCAGGAAGTAGTGAACGAGTATCGACGACAGTGGAACTTGCCTCTTCAGTATACTTCGTGCGAGGCTTACTCTAAACTAGCAATTATTAGCCAACAACCTATTGAGTTTGAATTTCCTAGACATAAATTACCGCAACACTTTCATTTCACAGGGCCATTATATGATGACGCAGGGCGTCAAAAGGTTAATTTTCCCTATGATAAGTTGAATGGAAAACCACTAATTTATGCATCATTAGGTACAGTACAAAATCAGTTACAATACATTTTTCATGATATTGCTAAAGCATGTGAAGGATTAGACGCTCAACTAATAATTTCTTCAGGAGGTGCACTCGAACCAAAGACGTTATCTAATCTTCCCGGAGAACCTTTAGTCGTCAAATATGCACCTCAACTAGAATTGCTAAAAAAAGCGAGCCTTACAATTACTCATGCAGGCATGAATACGACCTTAGAATCTTTAAGCAACGGTGTCCCTATAGTTGCCATTCCCATTGCAAATGACCAGCCGGGCGTAGCAGCACGTATAGCATGGACTGGCACTGGTGAATTTGTACCTGTGGCTAGTGTAAGCGTTTCTAAACTGCGAACGGCTATAAAGCAAGTTCTTGCACAAGACTCTTTTAAGCAGAATGCACTGAGATTACAAACAGCTATTCATAGGTCTGGGGGAATTAGTCGTGCTGCCGATATTGTAGAGCAGGCTATAGTTACAGGAAAACCAGTTCTCTCCCATCTCAAATACTAATAATATTGCTCTAGAAAAACGCGTTTTTATGTTAATAAAATGAAGTTTAAGAATAAGACGAGACTTAAGCTAAAACGGTGGAAAAGTAGCTCCTGGGTTTTTAAAGTTATTGCCCTGTACTGGCTGTCATTTTCATCCCCAACTGTTGCACAAATTATCCCCGATACTACTCTTACTACTAATTCTAATGTTACAACTCAAGGCAATACCAATACTATCAATAAAGGAAGCAGAGCGGGAAATAATCTATTTCACAGCTTTGAAAACTTTTCTTTGCCTACAGGTGAAACTGCATATTTTAATAACGCTCTAGATATACAGAATATTATTAGCCGAGTAACAGGGAAATATGCTTCTGAAATTAATGGTTTAATTCGAGCAAATGGTACAGCTAATTTATTTCTAATCAACCCTAATGGAATTGTATTTGGACAAAATGCACAGTTGAATATTGGTGGTTCTTTTTTAGCCAGTACAGCTAATACTATTAATTTTGCTGAGGGTAGTTCTTTTAGTGCTAAAAATCCTGAATCTGATACATTACTTAGCGTTAATATTCCTTTAGGATTACAGTTTGCGAAAAATTCAAGTTCTATTAATTTAGAAGGAACTGGACACACTCAGTTTGTTTTTAGTAATCAGGCTGGAGCTTCTATTACCTTTATAGGTCCAGGAGAAAGCCAAAATGGGTTACGTTTGAAACCAGGTAAAACTTTTGCCTTGATAGGAGGCGATGTCTTATTTAATGGTGGTATAGTGACAACCCCCTCTGGTGTAATTGAAGTAGGTAGTGTTGAGGAGGGTACGGTTAGATTAATACCTAGTTTTTCAGGATGGAGTTTCTCTTATGAAGGAGTAAACAACTTTAAAGATATTAATCTTGCTAAACAGTCTTTGTTAGATGCTAGTGGATTTAACTTCGGAGATATTCATATTCAAGGCAGAAACATAAATTTCACAGACGGATCACTAGCTTTAATTGCGAATTTTGGCTCTCTTAACTCAGGTGCAATACGTATAAATGCGTTTGAGACTCTTGATTTAACAGGAATAACATCTTTTAATGCCACACTGCCTTTTCTATCCCCGATAAGACTTAATCGAGGCATTATAACTACAACTCAATCTGGCAAAGGGGCTGATATTGTTATCTCATCTAATAAACTAATTGGTCGGAACTCTGCAATAATTAATCCTTTAACCTTTGGCTCTGGCAATAGTGGAAATTTAATTATAAACTCTTCTAAATCTGTTGAAATACTTGGTCAAGCAGCTAATGAGACTTCTGGGATAAGTTCTGTTTTTCAAACTGCAAGCTACGGCTCTGGTAACGCAGGTGATGTTAGTTTATCTACTGAGAAACTTTTGATTAGAGATGGAGGGGCTTTACAATCCTTAACTGCTAGTAATGGAAAAGGAGGTAATTTAAGTGTAAATGCTCTTGAAACTATAAAACTTTCAGGAGGAAACACTGGTTTAATATTATCTTCTTCTTCAATAGAAACTATTCCGTTTTTTGGGGGAAGTGCTATAGTTTCACTATCTATTTCTTCTGGAAATGCTAGCAAAATTGATATTAAAACCAGAAAAATAGTTATCGAAAATGGAGCTGCAATAGCAGCATCTGGGCTACAAAATGGTAACTCTAGCACTATAAATATTGACGCTTCTGAATCTGTTGAGGCTATTGGAGTAGGTTCGGTTAATCCTTCTTTTAACCCTACCAAAATTACCTCTTCTGTAGGCCCTGGAGATCCCTTTATAACATATCTATACAATTTGAAACAACCCCCAAATGCCTCGTCTGGAAACGTTTTTATTAACACAAGAAGTTTAAAGATTGCAGATGGTGCTCAAGTTGAAGTTAGAAATAATGGTTCTGGCAATGCAGGAACAGTAAACATTAATGCTAATGTAATTAGTATTACGAACTACGGTGGTATTACAGCAACTACTGCTGTCGGTCAAGGGGGTAATATTGATATCACCTCAAAATTAGTTCGATTAGACAATGGCATTATCTCTGCAACTGCTGGACAGCAAGGCACTAATAGTGATGGTGGAAACATCACTGTAGACACAGATGTTTTATTTAGCTTGGGAAATAGCACTATCACAGCCAATGCTTTTGGAGGACGCGGTGGAAATATCTCAATAAATGTTCGTGATGGGTTTCTTTTCTCTAGCAATAGTCTAGTTGAAGCCAGTTCTGAGTTTGGAATCAATGGCACAGTTCAGATAAATGGACTTGCTATTGATTCCAGGGGCATTAAAGCAGCACCAGAGGTCGTTCAGGAAACTCCTGAAATGGACTCTAACTGCCAGGGGCGGTCAGGTGTAGCAGCAAGTGAATTAGTAATCAGTAGCAGAGGCGGTTTTCCATCTAGCTCTGACGAGATGCCAGATAACAATTATGAGCGGCAGAATAACTCTGTTCTGATTGAGAAGAACAATTCGGAAGAACATAAGGCAGCAACAGTTGAACAAACCCTAGAGATCGTAGAAGCTAATGCCTGGACAATAGACTCTAATGGAAGAATTGTCTTGATAGCAGACCCTAATACAGCCACCCCCGTTGCTTCGGCATTATCTGCCTCAAAATGTCGTCAAGAATCTTATACATCAGAAGTATCACCAACCATAAAAACAGTACAGAGAAATGATTAAGTTCCAATACTGCTTCAAGTACTTGTTGTTAGGAATTCTAGGTCTGTCAATAGTTGCAAGCCAACCTTCTATTACCCCCGCTCAAACTTCAAGCAAAAAAGCACAACAACACAATCAAGCGCAAGTATTGACCCAGGAAGGTTACAAGCAATTAAATTTGGGTCAGGCAATCAAAGCTTTAGAAATTTGGGAAAAAGCTACAAGCATTTACCGTCAATTAGATAATCAAGAGGAGATTAGTGGAAGCTTAATTGATGAAAGTGTTGCCTTACAAGCTTTAGGTGCAAATATTCGTACATGTCATACGCTTGTTGAAGCCTTAAAGTTAGATAAAAATGCTGGGATTTGTACTACTGCTCCGGCACAATCGACTGAATCCCTAAAACAACTACTTTATACAGCGATTACGAAGCAAAAACCAATACCAGTTTACTTATTGGGATGGCGTCATTTAGGAGAAGCCTTACGCCAAATAGGTAAGCTAGATGAATCAAAAATAGTTTTAAAAGAAACGCTCTCACTTGCCAAGCAAACACCTTCGGCTGATATTAGCAGAATTTTGCTATCTTTAGGGAAAGTTGAGCAATCTATTTACAAGCAAGCCCAAAATAGATATTTTCAGACAGAAGAACCCGTTTTTCAAAAAGAAATTGTTAATATAGTTCAGTATCAGGCACTTAATTCCCTTGATATTTATCAACAGGTGAGTGATATCCCAAATATTCCAATCGGAGTAAAACTACAAGCTCAATTACACCGTTTAAGCTTACTATTAAATTTTGATAATTGGTTAGCAGCAGAGTCCAATCCCGGTAATACACAGTTAAACAATATTCGCACTAAAGTTAATCATCAGATTCAGCCAGCAACAACTTTAATACTAAACAATTCTTCGGCATTTGATCAGCTACCAGCTAGCAATTCTATTTATGCCAAACTAAATTTTGCTAAAAGTTTAAATAAGATTGCAAGCAAACAATTACACTCAATAGCTATCGAATATGCTGAAGAGGCATTGCAGACAGCTAAAGGACTAAATAACCCGCGATTAAAGTCAGATAGCTTCGGCACTCTAGGCAAGTTAAAACCAGAGCAATCACTTGCATATTTTCAGGCAGCTTTGAGCCAAGCTCAGTTAAGTCAATCATCGGATCTTGCTTATCAATGGCAGCAGCAGTTAGGGGATTTGTACAAAAAACAAGGAAAATACGATACAGCCCTTCAGGCTTACAGTGCAGCAATTGATAATGTAACTAAAGTGCGTGATGATCTTTTGCCAAACAATGCAGATTTACAATTATCCTTCCAAGAAAAAGTGGAGCCTGTATATCGGGAGTATATGCGATTGCTCTTGGCATCTCCTAACCCTAATTTAAAACGAGTAATTCAGGCAAACGAACGGCTGCAAATCGCTCAATTAGAAAACTTTCTTCAGTGTGGCAAACTTGACATCATCCCTTTAAATGAAGTTAAAAACTTGTCCACCCCTCTAACAGTAGTTCACATTATTGATTTAGATAACAGCGTAGAAGTAATTGTCCAGTCCTCTGATGGCTCCTTTCACCACCATTCTGTTGGCTCCAAGCTAGTTAAAACTAGTGTCGATAATCTATTAGAAATCTTACAATCTTCTAGACTAGCTTCTATTAATAAGAATTTGATTATTTCGCCTTCTCAATCACTTTATGACTTATTAATTGCACCCGTCAAGACATACTTACCTCCATCAGGGACGCTAGTGTTTACTTTAGATACATCTTTCCAAAGCTTACCAATAGGTTTGCTTCATGACGGCAAACATTATTTACTCAAGCGCTACAGCATTGCTCAAACTTTAGGTTCTAGGATTAGACCACCTAAATTTTTACCCAAGGAACAGTTAAGAGCCTTAATTGCTGGACTATCTAAATTTAGTCCCAGCTTTAACGCCCTAAATGCTCCCGAAGGCTTAAAAGCATTGCTAAGAGTGAAACAGGAGGTAGAAGATGTTAAAAAACAAACTAATTCTTCAACAGTCTTGTTGAATGAAAAGTTTACCAGCCAAGCACTTGAGCAACAGTTAAGCACAAATCATTTTTCCATCCTTCATCTAACTACTCATGCTCAATTTAGTTCTGACCCCCAGAAAACAATGTTTTTTACTTGGAACAAACCAATTACTGTACTAGAGTTTGATAACTTACTAAAATTAAACGCTCAAACCAATGAAGATGGGATTGAACTATTAGTTTTAAGTGCCTGTGAAACCGCTAAAGGTAATAAGAGATCAGCATTGGGAATTGCTGGTGTGGCAGCACAAGCAGGTGCCAGAAGTACAGTAGCAACTTTATGGAAGGTAGATGCTGACTCCACTGCTTTACTTATGGAAGAGTTTTACAAAAACTTGAAGTTCGGAACTCCTAAAGCAGAGGCATTACGTCAGGCACAATTAAATTTAATGTCAAATTATAAGTACAGCCATCCTTATTTTTGGGCTTCGTTCTTGCTCGTTGGTGGATGGCTGTGAAATTTTGTGCAATCACAACCATAAGTTGTCGAGAATTTCAACAATTATATATTGGCATTGGCAATGCCAGCATCTGATTGCTATTGTTGCCAACTTTTACCTATTGTGCCATTCTATCAACTTTAGTCTTTCTTGCACTCTAACTAATTCATCTGAATTCCTAGTGCGTTTCGCGAATTCATTTGCTACCTGATAATTGCGAAGCGCTTCATTTGGCAACCATGCTTCTAGGTATCGATCTGCAAGTACTCGGTAAAGAGTGGGGTTCTGACTTCCTGCTGCCACTCGTGCTTTCAGCGTCTCAATCGATTCATTCAAAAGGCTTTTGGACATAAATACAGCATCTAAATCTAAAAAAGCGGCTTCGTCTGGAGGCAAGTTTAATTCATTGATCTGCTTTACCTTGTATGCAATTTCTTTTTGGTCTTTTTCTGGCAAAACACTGATCACTAAAGGCTCCGAACTAATCAAAGAACCTCTCCGGTTGGCAATGACAGTAATTTTGTAGGTGTTACCAAGTTGCAATTCTATTTGCTCTTTCGGGTATGCCAGTGTAGTAGTTTTCCGATCTACTGTTGCTTCCCAATAAAATTCGTAACCCTTTACAATTACTGTGTAATTAGTAACGTTCGAGACAGCACTCCAAGATATTTGAGGTCGCGTACTTAACATTGAACTGCCATAAGGGCTTATTAGGGTTGGTGCTTCTTTTTCCTCACCCGCCCCTTTAGGGTTATAGCAATTACTCGGATTTAATCCCGTACATAGCTCTGCTATCTCTTGAGGCACTATACACGTATCTGGCTCCTTGAACACGGTACTATGCTTCAGGTATACAAAATTTCCATTTAAGTAGCACAAAACCTTGACTGTAGCTCCCTTAACTGGATTAATCCGATCTCCTTGGCACAGTCGGCTTCCACTTGGCAAGTGGAGATCGCCTGAGCTAGAGACTCGACCTATAAACTTGCGACACCCACTTTTTACTACTGCTACTGATTGAGTCCGACTTCCTGCGCTGCTAATACTTGATAAAAGTAGTATTGATGGTAATATCAATACGATCGCTGCAACTTGAAGCTTAAAAACTTTTTTCTTCCTATGGTTGAGTAAAGACTGCATTCAAAGCTTTTATCTATTTACTTGCCTGTTAATAGCATACATAAGTTTGCTAGCGAAACAAATAAACTAAATCCGTACTTTCGCAAAAATGCACTCTATTGAGAGATTTTTGAGCTATTGGTAAGGCGATCTAATAATTTCTGCCTCCACTTGAAAACATCTTGCTGAGTAGTCCTAGCAAGCATACATATTTCCCATGAAAGCCTGGCATCCTCAATTTTACCCAGAGCTTCTTGCACCTGAGCCAGCAAGCAGACAGCATCTATTCTCTTGCTGTCTAAATCACTGGCTTTTTGTAAATATTTCTCTGCCTCGTTATACTGATTTTGCATGAACTTTGCCCAACCCAAATTTTTATATAAAGCAGCTTGTAGTTTTGGCTCTTCAGTCAAGCGCAATCCTTCAAGTGCTAATGCAGTAGCCTGAGTATAGTCTTCTTTGAGATTTTTGAGGCGCGATAAATCATTGAGCGCGGGCACTGCTTTCTTATTAATTTTAATCGCTATTTTATATTGTTCTTGAGCTAAATCCTCTTTTCCTTCTTGATCATAAAAACTTCCTAACCTATAATATCCCTCCCAATCATTAGGCTTTAACTTCAAAATATGCTGATAATTATTTAAGGCACAAGCGACTTCTCCAAGCTGCCAACAAACTACAGCTAAACTATTATAAGCATTTATATCTTTATCATTATATTTAAGGGCTAACTCATAATATTTTCTCGCTAGTTTGAGGTTGTTAAAATGACGAGCGGCTTGCTCTAAATAAAACTGGGATACAGGAAGTTGAAGTTGAGAATTATATTCTATAGCTTGGTTAAAATAGTTTTGTGCAGCTTGCGAATCATTTGCTAATTCTGACTTTTTACCTTGTAGTAATAAATTATTAGCCATTACTGGTAAAAATACTTTGAAACCTCCAAAAATCCCTAAAGCAATTAGTGTAAATAATAAACTAAATAAAAATTTTTTAGACTTAATTAATCTATTGAGTTTGCTTTGCAGAGGAAGGCTTTTTAACCTCTGCAAAATTACTTGAGTATTTTGTGGGCGTTGCCCTGGGAAGGGAGCCATCAAATCATCAATAAAATCAGCCAGAGATTTGTCGATATGAGGTGCTTTATTCCTCCAAAGTAACCTCCCTGTTCTTTCATCGCTTTTAATTTGAATTAAAGGAATACCAGTAACTAAGTTAACAAAAGTTCTGCCCAATGCGTAAAAGTCTGACTGTGGTACAGCTTGCCCATTAATTTGCTCTAAAGGGGAGAAACAAGCTGTCCGAACGATAGTTATCTCATGCCCACTACCTAATCCTGTGCTGGTTCCTCCACTAGTGCTAACTTTCGCTAAGTAGGTTCTAGTAATATCTCTTGCCCCGCCAAAATCAATAAGTGCTAATTTGCCGTTGGGTTGATAAATAATGTTATTGGGCTTAATATCTCGATGAAACACACCAGAGCGATGAATTAAATCAAGAATATCCATTAATTGTGAAAGCCAATCAAGTGCTAAACTCTGATTAATTTTTCCATAAGATTTTATCCACTTCCCTAAGTCCTCTCCTTCAAACTTCTGCATTACTAAGCAATGCAATTCTAAACGATTGTCATTCAGCCTCAAAGCAAAATAATCTCCTCTATTAGACTTAGGGATTCCAGGATGGTCAAGAATTTGTAATAAAATTGATTCTCGTCGAAGTAGTTCAACTAATTTAGGCTCGTCTATCCATTTTAAGATTTTCATTACTTTTCTTTGAGGGGGTAGATGGGATTCTGTGCTATCATCCTCATCCTCGACAATACCAACGTCTTCAACCTCAAAAATATCTGTATAAGTATATGGATCTCTATCTAAAGAACGTAACGGATGTAACAAACGAAAACGTTTGTTTATTAATAAAGAATTCCCGCAAACTAAACAATTTTCAATATCATCAGGATTATGGCGCTGAGTACAAAGAGGATTTATACAGTAGCTCACATTCGCTCCTGAACGCCATTACTTGTTTGTGATACACTTTTCTTATCGTACACCAAGCCAAGTGCATCGACCAAAATATACTTCTTAACTACTGGCTCCAAACTATAACAAACTTCCTGTTTACTTGATTTTCTACTAGTTTCAATTAATGAACGTTCATCTAAGGCTTCCATTGCTGTTATTATTTCAGAAACTGACACTTTTAAACCTAATCGCTCTTTTAATCCACTAACAAGCTTAAAAAAAGGAATTGGAGTTGAATCTTTTGATAGCTCTTCTGCTAAAAAAATCATGATTTGTTTTTGGAGATCACTTAAAAACCCAGGTTGTCCAAATTGCATATTAAGCATTACTTTAAGTCTAGGTCCAATTACCGTAGTTTCATAATCAAAAAATTTTTGGACATTTCCTCCAAAAATGCGATTAATTCGTTCAGCAACTGTATCTAACTCTGATGGGTTTCCGCGATAATTTTCAATTAATTGTATACATCCGTCTCCAAATAATCCTTTGTCATGTAGCATTTGCATTGCAGCATTTGAGTCTAAGCCTTCCAAGCGTAAAGATTCAATAGGCAAACTTTGAGTTACGTAAGCAATGTCCTTTAAAGGCACTTGACTTGTTACTAATACACAACTTTTATGACGACCTTTTGTAATTCCAACAAAAAAATCTTCATATTCTAATCTTCTTTTAAAACTCTCTACTTGTGCCACTTTTTCAAAACCATCTAATATTAGTAAACACCGATGTAAATGAAAATGTTTTGATAGCAAAGAAATTTTGTCTAGCAGAGTTTCTTCCTCTGCCTCTAGGTCAAAAATGCTAATTAATTCAGTGACTACTTCATCAATCGAGGAATAACGAGTAACTGTATTCCAAACGATGTATTCATATGCATCTGATTTATCTAAAAGTATTTCTTCGATTACTTTTGCTACCAATAGACTTTTACCTATTCCTCCTATTCCAGTTATGGCTATGCAAGATTTTTTAGAAAAATTAATTTGCTTTTTTAAATCAATAATTTCTTTTTTTCTACCATAGAAAAATGTTGCTTTAGGCAACTCTCCATATATTCTCGTCTTGCCCACAAGACAATCATCGTCCAGCCTAGATGCTTCCAGCTTAATACAATGCTCTTTTGCTACTTTAAGCAAAATATTTTTTAAAGTTATTTTTTTTACCTGCACCCCATTACCGATAACTTTTGAAAGTGTTGTCCATAACTGTGGTCCAACTTCCTGCTGCAAATAATACCCACTGTATCCAGAATCACTTGCTATTTCCTTATAGTCTTTACCATGCCAAGACCCTTCAATTACAATCTTTTCAGCTTTAGTCAAACGTTTTCCAGTATAACTAAGAACTTGATCTTCTAGTATGTCAAGTACTGATTTTATGTCTAAATTTTGACTTGAGTTCATATTTAAGCCGTAATACCACTACAAACAGTACTGTATTTCATGTTACTTATGAGCAATCTTGTCAACCCCTATTCCCTTTACAATTATTAACTTAAAGTAGGGATTACAATCTGCGCTTCAAGTTATAAGATTTAAAATGTTACATGGCTTAGATAGCAATAGATACCTGTGAATACATTTTCACTGTTATAGGTTAACTATTTTAAAGCTGAAATTGACCAATCTCCTACCAGCAACTACCTTCCATAGGTAGCTAGACTTACTGACAAAACCGAGCATCAGGTCTAATTGTAACATTTGGCGCAGGTTTACTTAAGTCAAAACCCTTCCCCTGATAGCATAGTTGGGACAGATATCATAAATGTGGAGAGTTTAAAAGTGAAAAGTAAAAATCTCACAGAACAACAGATGACCAGAACTTCTGTAAGATCAGGTTATTATCTACGTAAAGTCAAAATAGAGGTGAATATACAACAATGCCTGCATTTAACGCACAAAGCGCCACTAAGGAGTAGCGCTTTGTGCGTGCTTTAAATTTCATATCGATTTAGAGCGGGGTTGATCTCGAAGGAACAAAATAAGTTGTCGTTGAAGTTTGGCGACCAAGACGACTACTAAATTTGTCCGAGAGTATAATCCGCGCTGCCAGATCCATTATAGGATCTGCCGTTTGGAAAGTCCATTCCTTGGGGTATGTTTTGGCTGTCGAAATTCATAAATTTCTGTAAAGTTAAGTTTGATTAAGAAATATCCCGAATTTTGTAGCAAAAAGAAGTAGCAGCGCGAATAACAGTTATCAGTTACCAGTTACAGTTATCAGTTGGAATTTACAGTCCTTGATAACTGTCAGCTGTTGACTAATAACTGATGTAACCCTCTCTGAACTTGTCAACCAAGTTATCAGGGAAAAATATCGTGAAAAATGACTTATGCCCAATACACCTTGATGCCGGGATTAAGGTGACATCAAAATTTTTTTCAAACGCCTCTCCTTGTGATAATTACAGGAGAGAAATATGCTGACACTAGATAGAGAAACCAAATCAACACTTCATTACGATGATCTCAACAGCAGTATCAAAGACACCTTCGCTACCATAGACCAATTTGAGTTGCAAGCAGTAGAACAGATTCGCCTCATGCATGATGAGCAGATGTACAGAATCGCTGGGTACAAAAACTTTGAACAATATTGCCAAGGCGAATTGCATGTATATGGCGGCTATCGGCGTATAAATCAACTCTTAGGGGCATCAAAAGTTATTGTTGCAGCAGGGGAGTTGGGATCACAGATTAAAAATGAGCGCCAAGCCCGTCCTCTTTTGAGGTTAGCCAAAGAACCAGAAAAACTTATTGCTGCGATAAAACTGGCTTTGTCATCAAACCCAGAACCTAGTGAATCAGATTTCGCAGTTGCCGCAAATACAATTGCTCCAATGCCAAGAGGAAAAAATAAATTCCATCAGGAACCATTGGTTCCTAAAAAAGACGCACCGAATAATTCGCAGCAGATTGTGACTTTCGCTGATGGTGAAAGGCTGTTGGTAAACAATGCTGATTTGGATGACGCAATTGTGTCCGAATCGACTGAGCGGACATATCCTAAAGAATATGCTGAAGCGATCGCTGCACTCAAAGAGCAACACCAGCAGGAGTTAGAACGCTTACAGGAGGAATTGAGGATTGGACTACAGTCAGAAGCCACTGCTAGAGCCGAAGCCCAAGTCAGTGAGCAAATCCAATCTCTGCAAAACCTGTACAAGCAGCAAAAGGAGCAAAACATCCAGTTGCAGCAGCGCTTAGACGAGATGGAATCGCTACGGCAGTTGGAAACTGAGAACCAGCAGCTAAAAGAGCGCATTCGGGATTTGGAAAACGCCTTTGAGCCACATCAATTACAAGACTGGGGGAATACTTACACTAAACTTGGGGCTAAAGCATTAAACAAGAAGGTTCATCAAGCTCTGGAGAAAACAATTGATTTGCGAACTCTGGCAGCAGAGCCACCCAAAGAAAATGCGACTGAATGTCTGCGTCTCATGGGTATGGCATTGAAAAACCTAAGCGTTGCCATGAACAATACCCAAGCTCTTGAGGCTGCGGCGATAATTTTGGGTACTAGTCCCACACAGTCAGCCGTCGCAACAAGGATGGAGCAATTACAACTATTACCCCAGGCTATTAGGGAAATTAGGCAAGTACTTGCACGTATTGAGTTTACATGGCTTGACTTTTGGGCTGTGGCTGAGAAATACGAGGTGATAAAACCTGACTACTGGGCTGAACTTACCACCCAGGAGACTGATTTAATCACACAAGCCCGAAAAAACAGTGAACAGTGAACAGTGATAAGTAATCGCACAGAATTATTTACACATAAGTTTCCAGTCTGGATAAGGATTTCATACCTTAATTTTGTGTAATTAATTTTGTTTAACTACTTAACTGATGACTGACAACTGATGATGCGGATACTTGATGGCTGCGGCATAGGTGCAATGTCGCTCACATTGTCATGGAAAAATTTAGGAAAAAATGTGAATACAAATAAAAATGCAATTAAGAGTGGCAACAAAGAGCTCAAAGAGCCTAAACCAGATTGCAAGGTATTAGTTGAGCAGAGGGAACACCCAATTGAATACCCAAACAATCTCACGGCAGCGGAATACCATGAGTTGTTAGCTGGTAGCGCCATTCATCCGGCGTTGATTAAGCGCAACTTCTTTCACGTTGAGGGAGAATCAGTTTATAATTTCCTGTTCATATCTGATAAAATCCCACGCAAGAATGCAGGGCGAGTCACGGATGGATACTTAAAGCTGTATCAGCATTTGCTGTTGGGTGGGACGTGGATTCAATCACTTGACCCCTTCAACAATTGGCAACCAATGGAGTGGGGGCGGATTAAGCCCAACTTCCCGCGCTTTGATTGGCAAAAAGGGAAACCCGTCAAATACGAGTCACCCCCAAAAACCCCCAACCGCGTTACCTACTTTGATGTCGCTAACCCCATTTGGGACAGAGTTGCAAAGCGTTATTTAATTAAGCGCTATCATTCACTTTTAGCGCTGCGCTTACTGGATCAACTCAATCCATTAATATTTTGGGAGTGGGTGAAACAGCATCCAGAGATTCCGATTATCTTATGCGAAGGGGAGAAGAAAGCCGCTTGCTTGCTCTCTTTAGGGTTTGTAGCGATCGCACTCCCTGGAATTTGGAACGGGCGGGTCGGAAGACGGGATTTTGATGAACGGTTGCATCCAGATTTAATGCCCTTGGCACAACCGGGACGCAAGTTCATAATTCTTTTTGACCACGAAACTTCTTCTAAAACCAGGTGGTCGGTGTTTCAAGCCACTGTCCGCACTGCAAAGGCAATTGATTCTGCTGGTTGTGAATGTGAAGTTGCATTACTGCCGGGGCGAGAAAAAGGCGTTGATGATTTTGTGGTTGGTCGCGGTGAAAATGCTGATGCTCTACTGACTGCGATCGTAGACGATGCCAAATCACTTGCCGATTACCAGCGCTCGTATCGGGCGAAAAAATGGGGACTAAGTAAGTACAAACCAGATGTCACTATTAATATCAAGTATCTCTCTGAGGCTTTGTGCATTCCTGAACTTGAAGAAAAATGCTTGAGAGTGCCTGAGCTTTATGAGCTTGAAAAGGAACAACTTTTCACGCCATCTATAAAAGGACATCCTCCAAACAAGGAGTCTACCGATTCTGGCGGAGTTGATTCATCCAAATCGAAGAAATCCCCTACCTTCAATTTCCCAAAATCAGGACTAGTCGTACTCTGGAGCGATATGGGCACTGGTAAAACCCAACTCATGCGCTGGTGGCGTGACCAAAACCCCGACGCGCGGTTCCTCAACAATGGGCATCGGGTTAACTTGCTGAAAAATCTTGCCGAACGACTCAAAACTGCCATGTACTCCGACTTGGGTTACACAGGTTTAGCCCAGGCCCAAGCCCTTAGTATTACTATTGACAGTTTGCATAAGCTGAATACCCAGTCTCTCACCTACGGCTGCATATTTATAGATGAAGCCTGCCAATACCTCACCCACCTACTACACAGTAATACTTGCAAACAGCACCGTGCAGCAATACTTGAAGTACTGGAATATATAGTATATAACGCGCCACTGGTCGTCATCGCTGATGCACACATGGATGACCTGACTGTGAATTTCTTTCTTGCAATGCGACCAAAAGGTGAAGTACCTTACATCATTAAAAACGAGTGGCGAAACGGTTCACGCACAATTTATTGGTACGAGGGGGATAATTCTAGCGCTCTAGTCGCCCAAATCTCGGCAGCGCTGATGCTTGGAGAAAAAGTCATGGTTGCAAGTGACAGTAAGCGTTTCATCAAAAAACTCGACAAATCCTTTACTATCAAATACGAAAAGGCAGGAGAAGGGGAAAAGGAAGAATTAACAGATTCCTCCACCCTTTCCCCCTTACCCTTTACCCCTTGCCCAGTCCGTAGGGCTTCATGGCGTATCTGGTCGGTTCACTCTGACAATTCTGGCAGTGATGAAAATGTTGCTTTCATCAAAGATATCACCAACGCCGTCAAAAACTTTGATGCCTTGTTCACTTCCCCTAGCCTGGGGACTGGTGTCGATATTTCGGAGTATCATTTTGACTTAGTATTTGGTGTGTTTCACGGCGTTTCCCAAACTGCTACTGAATGCGCCCAACAGCTTTACCGTTATCGCCCGAAAGTCCCGTTTCATATTTGGGTGGCCCCACGTCCTCCCTTTGGTTACAAGGATACCAATGCTACCAAGATTAAAGAGCGCTTGCTCCAAACCAATGAAATGACCGCTTTTCTGTTGCGGATTGACCGTCAAACAGGCAAACGGGGAGCAGAGAAAGATTGGGCGCTTGAGGCTTACTGCCAAATTATGGCTAACCGCCACTATTCTCTTAATAATCTGCGTGATGATTTGCGATCGCTCCTCACCGAAATGGGCAATACATTTATATATGTGGGCAGTGATTCAGATCCTCAGTCTCTCGAAAGTCTTAAAGCAGCAGCACAAGCTTTGGATCGTGCCCACAATTCGGCTGTTGCCAAGGCCAAGAATATTACTTTGAGCGAGTACCGTGCCCGTCAGAGCAAAGATTACCTTGACCCTAATGAAATTTTTGAATGTGAAAAATTCCGCATTTCTGATTCTTACGGCATCGAAGTAACCGAATCACTCGTAGAAATGGATAAAGGTGGTCGCTTAATTAGAGCAATTGCTGGACTTGAGGCCATTTTAGCCCCACCCGAAGAATCGTTTACTGACCCCAAAACTGGGCAAACTTATCCTACCCCACCAACAATTGTCACCCAAAAAGACCGCGCCGAACGGGACAATTTACCTTTGTGCATCGACTGGGGCAATTACTCGGCACGGTGGCTGGCTAGATTTAACCTGGGACTGCATCAGATTCTTAAACGTTTAGTGAAGGGTGATGAAGTTACCGCCTCGGATACTCAATTAGTTAATATGACAGCGATCGCTATACATTGTGCTGCTCATGTTAAAGCAATTCTTGGGTTTACTATTCCCAGTGACTGTAAACCTATTTGGTTGCTAGGCACTCTTATAGAGCAGCTGGGGCTAAAGCTGACTTTCCGTAAAATTGGCAAGCGCGGTCAACAGGTGAAACTTTTCTCTTTATCTAAAGAGGAATTAGAATTTGCAATGCATGTAATTGCTCATCGCCATCACCAACGGGAGCAAAAAGCTCCAATGACCAATTCTCAGTTAGCAATTCGCAATACTTCGGCTACGCTCAGTACAAGTTCGCAATTAACTTCAAGAAATTGCGAATTGGTATCCACACCCCCCCTTGATGCTATAGGGAACTCCCATTGCCAAGGGGAGGATACTACCGAATTTGAGTCGCCTCCGACCGATCGGATTACGCTACTCCACTGCGTAGAAATACTTCGCTCTGGTATTTCTCGTGGAGTTGAGGCAATTAAAGGCATTCTCAAGCGATGGGTTGAAGATTTGCGCTGGGAGACAGTACTGGAACTTGAAGCGATCGCCGCGAGTGAATTGCGACTTGTCGAGGCTCAAGTTCCTGAATTTTACAGCTTGCTAAGTGAAGAGGTGTTGCCGATGTTGGGATAAGAAAGAGCGATCGCCTTAGCGCAATTATGGGACAATTACTTATCAGAACCTTGCTTATAAGAATGGACGTTCCGATAAGTAAATGCATCAAACCATTGAAAATAGCACCTCCTCTTCCTTAGCCCTGGCTTCTCCCATCCCGCTGATCGAACACCCGGCTGGAGTCTACTTGGCGACCCTTTCCCCTGGTTCCCGTCCAGCTATGCGCCAAGCTCTCAATGCGATCGCGCGATTATTAACCAACTCAAGTTGTGATGCGATGACCCTGAACTGGGCAGCACTGCGCTACAAACATACGGCGGCAGTCCGCTCTGTGTTGAGCGAAAAATATGCACCAGCTTATGTCAACAAAGTGCTGTCTGCTTTGCGGCGAGTTTTAAAAGAAGCCTTGCGGTTAGAGATAATGGATGCTGTTGATTTTGCTCGTGCTGTAGACATTCCCAACGTTAAAGTCACCAAGCAATTGCGGGGACGTGTTCTCACGGCAGAAGAAATCGCCCAATTGATGCAAACCTGCTTTGATGACCCTACCCCCACTGGTTACAGAGATGCTGCAATATTTGCAATACTCCGTGGATCTGGAGTCCGCCGCTCTGAAGTGGTGAATTTAGACTTGAGCAACCTTGACCTGAATACTGGGGCAATAGAAGTGCGCGGTGGCAAAGGTGGTAAAGACCGGACTGTGTACTTACCTGATGCTGCTCTTACTGTCGTCTTGGACTGGTTATCGCTTCGAGACTACGAGGCAGGCCCCTTGCTGTGTCATGTCAACAGAGGCTCAAGGATAGTACGACGACGGCTTACCTCCCAAGCAGTGCTGTTCATCTTGCAAAAACGTGGTTTAGAGGCGGGAGTAACTAATTTCTCCGCTCACGATTTCCGTAGAACTTTCATCTCCGATCTGCTCGATGCTGGTGAAGATATTTCTACAGTTCAAAGGTTAGCTGGACACGCAAACAGTGACCAGACTGCCAGATATGACCGTCGCGGTGAAGAAACTAAACGCCGTGCTGTCCAAAAGTTGACTATTCCAGGTTCGCGGAAAAATTTAAGGGGGCTTCACTAGTTTCTACACCGTAGCCATTGGGAGCTAACCACTGGTTTTTCTGATTGATGCCGGAATTGATTTTCTCGGGATCAGTATTCAGTATATTGATATGGTCACGCAGTGTCAAAGCGTGAGCAGGTAAGGCACAAACCAAGAAAAAAGATACCAGCTGTTATAAAAGAGATCCACACTACACAACGAATAAACTCGAAACACGGCTGCTATAGGAGTGAAAGCGGTCTCCCCCAACAGGCACGCTCACCCAATTTATCGAATTTACCTAGATAACCTTGATGCAATTGGTGGTAATGATTTAGATAAGGTCGATGAGAGATTGAGACTCGATAAGCAATACTTTTACAAAAATGAATACGGTAAGTTTATCGATTTGCAGTAGTTAAAACTTGCGATTTTGTGGAGGCTGTGACATACTTTTGGTCATAGTACATTATTTCGATGGGTTTACCGGGGTTTAAATATCCTCCATAAATCTTGCTCCAAGGAATTAATTAATCATGCTTAAAGATGCACAAGGACTGGTAGTGACGACAGATTCAGCCCAGGCGATCGCAGCTATTAACCGTTTCATTGATCAAGCGCTTTGTTATGGTCAAGATGCAGAAACAGCGATTTTCCAAGCAATTGAGGCCGATCCAACTTGTGCTTTAGCTCATGCTTATGCAGCGGCTTATTATCTTACCCAAGAAAACAGCAAAGCTTGGCAGCAAGTGCAACCATATTTGCAAGTAGCACAACGGAGTTTAGCCAAGATTACTGACAGAGAAAAATTATATGTGCAGGCAATTTTAGCTTGGGCAAATCAAGAGATTGATTTAGCGATCGGTTTTCATGAAGAGATTACCAACAAATTTCCCCGTGATTTAATATCAGTCCAGCAGGGACAGTATCACTATTTTTATACAGGCAACAAAGAAAAATTACTAAAAATAGCCCAGAAAGTTTTACCTAGCAATCCCCAACAAGATTATTTATATGGCATGGTAGCTTTTGGCTTAGAACAATGTCACTTTCTTAAAGCAGCAGAAAAAATGGCACGTCAGGCGATCGCCTTAAATAGATATGATCCTTGGGCGCACCATGCTTTAGCTCATGTAATGGAAACTCAACGAAGAGTCAATGAGGGTATAGCTTGGATGGAGAGTTTTGCAGACACTTGGGAAAATTGCAATTCTATGCTTTATAGCCACAACTGGTGGCATGTTGCACTGTATTATTTGGAGCAAGAAAACTACCAAAAAGTTGTTTCACTATACGATACCCAAATTTGGGAACGTGCAAATAAACAATCTCCCAAAGACCAAGTAGGGGCAATTTCACTATTATTACGCCTGGAATTACGTGGGGTAAATGTCGGAAACCGTTGGCAAAGTATCATTCCTTATCTTTACAGCCGTATTGATGAACACGCTTTAGCATTCCAAGATTTGCATTATGTCTATGCCTTTGCTAAAGCCGGACATACTGGTTGGGTAAACCAGATGCTTCAGAGTATGCAGTATCATGCCTTGAGTATCAATCCCTTCTTGCAAAGGAGTTGGTTAGAAGTAGCAATTCCGGCAGCTAGAGGTATGGTAGCTCATGCCAAAGGTGACTTTAACACAGCTGTTACCGAACTCAAATTGGTTTTACCACGCTTGCATGAGATTGGAGGGAGTCATGCACAGCGAGTTTTATTTGAGCAAATTTATCATGATGCTGTGTTGTGGACACAAAAGCAGAGTTGGGTTTATGGCATTACCGCCTGATATAAAAGTTATGGCCTTGCTGAATTCAGCAAGGCTGTTTTTCTTCTCTTCCCTCAAAGCTTGAATCAATAAAAGTTTCAGAACCTTGCTTCGATTATTCTTTCCCAAGAGTGACAAAACAGGGTTAACTAGACAAACTGACAAAAGAGCGTTCGCAGTAAATCTGGTTGAGTACCCGATAATTTTCTTCTAGCTTCACTGCGGCAAAACGTCTAATACCAAATTGTTCCATAACTCCTTGCAACTCTGCATCTGGTTGGAGTAAGCTAATCAGCATTTGCTGAATTAAAGGGATACTTAGACGCTGTGCTACAACCAATGGTGGCATAGGAGAAGGTCCGATCGCTTCCAGCACACGCAAATGCTGTGATAATTCTGGAATATCGCGTAATTCTTGTTCTAACACTACACTGTCAATGGCTGCACAATCCGCCAGCCCCTCAACTACCCAGCGAATTGAACGTTGATGAAAACCTGATTCTATAGTTTTTCCAAAGAAATTTTGCGGATATTTTTCTTGACTTAACCAGTGACGAAGTAAATTATAACCACTGTTAGAACCAGGGTCGTTATAGCAAAATGTTTTCCCTGACAAATCGGCAAACTTTTTGATATTACTATCAGCCTTGACAATTACATCTGCATAGTAAATAGGACTGTTGCCATACCGGGATGCTTGCATCACAGGTGCAACCAATGTCTGCAATTGGTCTATAACTTCTTGACTGTAACGAATTAGTGGTAATCCACAAATAAAAGCTAGGTCTATTTGGTCTTGAAATAATAGAGGGTCTTGGAGGGGATCGCATTCACCTTGATGTAGTTGGATTTCTACTTGTAAAACACGACCCAAATAAGCTGTGATCGCCTGATATAATCCGAACCAATTAGGAGCTAAGTAGGATACAGCCCGTAAGCTTGTTAATATAGTCATTCTTGTTTTAAAACAGTATTTTTCTAGAAAACTTGAGTTAACTTCCGCCCAGAGTCATTCATATATAAAAATTCCAGACTAGCAAAACTCAGCAGCATAATTCGTAAAACAGTCGTATGAACATTAATATGCCAGCCACCACAGCCGTTTTTACACAAATGTTCAGGCTTTTAATCCTTTCTACAAAGAATGATAATTTCCGTTATTATAATCAATTTTCAGGGTGAGGGAGATCCAAATAATAAAATGCTATAAGCCTAGCTTTCGCCCTTCTCCCTTTGGGAGAAGGGCGAAAGCGCCAGAAATATAGTTGTGTAGCCAAAATATCCTTGATACGGCTGGGCATTTTAAGGTATTGACTATTGCGGTTATCTCTAATTATTTAAAACTGATAACTAATTCTTTAATGGACACCAGGGCTTAAAAGCAGGGGCAACTTTTAGAGACGCTATGCGTAGCAAGATCCCCGTAGGGGTACAGACTTACTGTACTGAATGCAATTATTGCTTTATTACTCAGCAATCTAACTAGGTACTCAGCACTGTTTCGATGAGCAAAAATTAGATAAAGCAATCCTGCAAGTGTTTAAGCCTGAGATAATTTTTGATCGCCAATGGTAGCCGTTGGCAGTAGCATCTCTTTACAAAAACCATCGCTTGAAGAATGCGCTGACACATTTGGCGATGATACTATCAAGGTAGTTCATCATGATGAATTATACGATTTAATAAGCGTGGAGAGTCCCAGTTTACCTAGATGATACGTGAACATGAGCAATACAGGGCGTACAAAAAAACTAGCATCTTTCAACTGTGACCAAAGGATGTGGGAGCAGTTTATCGCCCGTTGTAAGTCAAAAGGGACGACCGCAACAGCGACGCTGATCGGATTTATCGAACTCTACTTAGACGATTCTCAAGATAAGCTTGATGCAATAGGTGGTAATGATTTAGACGAACGCCTAGACTCAAAGATTAAGGCAAGTGTTGAGGAATACTTATTTGCGAGTAGCAATAATAACAGCAGTTCGAGCAATGAAACGATAATAGCTATTTGCGAAAGACTTGATAAGCTCGAATCAGAGTTTTCAAGTGAATTTAATAGCAACCAAACCACAGCAATTGATGATTTAGAAAAAAAAGTGGAGGGGATGATAGCCCGAATGACACAGTTGGCTGAGGCGATCGTTAAAATTCAAGACTATCTCAACAACCAACAAAAGCGGGGACAGAAATCGTACTACAATAATTCATCATTCAAAGTGCATACTCCCCGAATGCAACCGTTAACTGAAGAAGGTTTAGCCAAGAGACTTGGTGTAAGTGAGGAAACTGTACGTAAGGAGCGAATTAAACTCCCCCCACCGCTTTTTGTAGCATGGTGTAAGGGGAAGGATAGAGCAGGGTTGGGGTGGGAATTTAACGAAAATACGGGATTTTATCATCCGGTAAGTTAGTATTTTTATTAATTTCAACTTGTAGCGGCGGATGTGCGCTCTGCTGTTGCTGTTGCCAATTTGAATTTTTTAAAATGTGATTATTTCACAACCTTCAAGCAATTCGTCATAAACAGTTAGTTGTTGTGTTTTTAAGTGATTTGGTAGTGAATCATCATCAAAGGTCAAAGTAACAATATGAGTATTTTTGAGACTAAGAGATGATTTGCTGATATCGGTTATTGCCGCACTCATACCGCTTCGAGTGCCGATCAGATACTTCACCGATTGCCCGATCTTTAACTCTGCTGCCGGAATAGCCATAGATATTAAAATAATTCGTAATTCGTAATTCTTAATTAAGTTTTGTAACGGTGATTTTAATTAGGCTTCAATTCGTGATGCCTGTATTGCTGGGGAATTAAACCCCTAAACTTTGTTAAATCAGTGAACAGTCAACAGTTATCAGTCCTGGCGGCGTATAGTGGGGAACTTAAACCCAATTATCAAAACTTTTAACTGATAACTGATAACTATTTAAGAGCAGTCTGGTTGAATGCGACCGTTGTTCCCATGTTGGGCATGGGTTTTATTAAAGGCGCAGAACTGCGTCAATTGCTGAATCAATCTCGTCAATTGCGGTAGTCTCATAGTGATAAGTATTAAAGCGAAACTTGCCGACAAGTTCGGGCTGTTTTGACGGACGATAACCATATTTAGACTCATACATTTGTAGTGCGAGACTACCAATAGTAGTCATCTGTCTAGGTGTTGCAGTTAGTTGGCGTTGTTGTAGCCTAGAAGCGACAGTAACAGTAGGGGAAGATGTTGTCGTACAAGCAGTTTTTCTGGTGTTGCTCAAACTCTGCCAGATTTCACTAAGTTGCTCAACAGGTGAAATGAGGAGATTAGTTAGTCCAGTAAAACGCTGGGCGGGTTTATCAGTAGCGACAGCAGTTTTCAATGCTTCATGCTGTCCAACTGCGATGAATGTACCCATTGCGCGAGTCATAGTCGTGTAGAGCAGCTGACGGGTTAACATCCGGTAATTAGCCCTGACCAATGGGAAAATCACATAAGGAAATTGGCTACCTTGACTCTTGTGGCAAGTTATACAAAACGAGTGCATAATTTGCTCGAAGTCTCCAGGATAATAATTAACAACAGCACCGCCCTCCCAAGAGATCGTAACCAGAAATTTTTCCGGCTCCACAGCAATAACCTGACCGATCTCGCCATTCATTACGGGCGGGACAGTTTCATAACGGTTTTTCAGCTGGATTACGCGTAGACGCTCTTAGCGGCTTGTCGCAGACATCGCCGACTCGGTAGATAACTGACCCAGAGACAACTTGTGGTTGATTTTCAAGTTTTGGATTAAAGATAGGGGCAAGAAGCTGATTGAGATTGTTCACTCCACAGTCTCCTTGTTTTTGGGGCGCTAAGATTATTAGTTGTTGATTTAAATCGACACCTGACTGGCCAATAGCTTTAACCAACTCAACGATGGCTTGGGAGGTCGCTTGGGGCGAATCTTTTTGAATCATTGCACAGTCACCGACATCCATCCAATCAGAAACTTGATTAAAATTGTGCAGTGTGGGGACTATGCCAGAATTGACATCATTAGCGGCATAAATAATCGGGCTTTCGTGCCGTTGACGATAAATCGTCTGTAAGAGAGTTGTAGGGACGAGTTCAGAAACAATTAAATCTCGCAAGACCATTCCTGCGCCAATACTGGGCAATTGATCAAAGTCCCCTACTAGTACAATTCTGGTTTTTTTGTCCAAGGCTTTGAGCAGCGAATTGAACAGAAATATGTCAACCATTGAAAATTCATCAACGATTAGACAATCAAGATTTAGAAGATTATCCTCATTATAAAGAAAAACCTGTTGATGCCCCTGCCATTGCAATAAACGGTGAATAGTAGTTGCTTCAATGCCTGTAGCATCTTTCATCCGGTTAGCAGCTTTCCCTGTTGGAGCGGCAAGTGCAATCGCTTTATCAGTATGGATGAACCATTCAACCAAGGTTTTCAGTACATAAGTTTTCCCTCGACCAGGGCCACCAGTAATAATGCTAATTGGATGTTTGGCTGCCATCATCAAGGCGCTGATTTGTTCATCACTTAAACGTGAAAGTTGGCGATAGTCAGTAGTTTGGAATTGGGCTAACCAGTGTTCTAAATGTTCAGTAGGGTGAGTCGGTTGCTCAAGGAGAGCAAGAATTTTCAAAGTCACAGAAAGTTCAG